>JANXPB010000013.1 GCA_025357545.1 Holophagaceae bacterium | reverse complement strand
GTTTCTTCGACTGCACCAATCTAATCCGCATCCCGTTTCACTCCGCGGGTGAATCCGGCCACCCATCTTTAGGATGCTTTAAACCCGCACCAGGATTCATTCTGCGCTACTATTTTGATGTGAAAGCTGCACGGTCTCAGGTGCAAGGTCGAATAAATCGGGGCGTTGAACCTGATCTCCCAAAAACAACCCCAACGCGGCGTACGTGAGCATGGGTGGGCTTCCTGGGTGGCCTCGGGCGGGAGTCGGGCCCCTCAACCCCGAATTTGTTTCTGCGTCATTTGCGCAACCTGCGGTTCCTTTGGATCGGCCGGCCGGTCAGCGAAAGGCGGCTGGCGGGTCCTGCTCCCAAGCCCCAGCCACCAGCAGGGTGGTGACGGGCACGTCTGGAGTCTTCACGCCGCGATGGCTCATGCAGGTGTGCTGGGCGGTGAGCTTCACGCCCCAGGCCGCGGGCTTGAGATGCCGTTCGAGGGCGTCGAAGATCTGCCGGGTCATGCGCTCCTGCACTTGCAGCCGCCACGCGAAGGCCTGCACCACGCGCACCAGCTTGCTGAGGCCCACGGTGCCGCCGGCCCCGGGCAGGTAGCCCACCGTGGCGTGGCCCTCGAAGGGCGCCAGGTGGTGCTCGCAGGTGGAGACGAAGGGGATGCGCTCGAGGATCACCGGCACCGGCGCCAACTCGCCGGGTAGCGCCTGCAATTCCGCCGCCAGATCCATGTGGTAGCCCGCGGTACGCTCGGCCCAGAAGCCCGCCACCCGGGCTGGGGTCTCGGCGAGTTCGGGGGAGTCTGGATCGAGGCCGAAACTCAGCAATAGGGCGCGGATGGCGGCTTCGGCCTGGGGCTGTTCGAGGGGCATCGGATCTCCGTTCCGCCTCCATCATAGGCGGATCGGGAGGCCGCCTTTCAGGACCTCAACAGCGATGGGGCCAGCCGGGCTGCCAAGGCTTCCCATTCAGCCCCTTTGAGAGGGCCGAAGGCGAGGTAGGTGCCCGAGGCATCCGAGGGCCCCGAAGGCCCCAGGCGCCAGTGGGCGTCGGGCCGGAGGCCCAGGCCAGCTTCCAGGGCCTGGGCACGAAAGGCCTCCAGGCATGCTGCCTCTGCTTCGAGCCAAAGGCCGAGGCCCGAGGCCGGCGCATGGGCCCGCAAGCCCCAGCCACCGGGCCCCAAGGGGCCGGTCTCCAGTGCGGCGAGGACCCGGTCCCGGCGGCCGCGGTAGGTGGTGCGCGCTTTGCGGACGTGGCGCAGGAAGGCGCCGTCCAGGATGAGCTCGCGGATGATTTCCGAAAACAGAAAGGGAGCGGGGATGCCTGCGGCACCCTGGGCCCGCCGCAGGGCCGCCATGGCCTTCAAAGGCCCCGCCAGCCAGCCCAGCGCGAAGGTGGGCGACATCAAGTGCTCGAAGGTGCCCGCATGAATCACGACGCCCCGGCGGTCCTGGCTGGCCAGGGGGGACCAGGATCGCTCCTCGTGGTACAACTCCGCGGCGTGGTCGTCTTCCAGGACGATCATGCGGTAGCGCGCCGCCAGCTCCAGCACCGCGGAGCGACGCTCGGCGCTGAGGATGGCCGTGGTGGGCCATTGGCAGTTGGGCGTGAGGTAGAGCAACCGGGGGCGGTGGGCGATGCAGATGTCCTCCAGGGCTTCGGTCTGGAGGCCTTCCCCGTCCACGGGAACGGGCACCAGCTCGGCACCGGCCCGGCGCAGCACCGCCCAAGCCCTGGGGTTTCCGGGCTCCTCCACCGCCACTCTGTCGCCCGGCCGCAGGAAGGTGCGGGCCACCAGGTCCAGCCCAGGAAGGCTGCCCCCCGTGGCCACCAGCCCCGAAGGTCCGGTCCCCAGCGCCTTCCGCTGGGCCAACAACTCCGCCAGGGCGTCCAGGAAGGTGGTAGGGCCCAAGGGTGCCGCCACCGGCCGAGGAGCCTTGGCCAGACCCCGCCGGAAGGCGCGGGTGATTTCGTCGGCGGGCATCAGGCGGGGGTCCGCGGCCGGCGCCCACAGTTCCATGGGGCTGAACCTCCCGTGGGCGATGCCGGGCGGCTCGGCTTCGCCCGGCAGGTCGAAGCCGCAAAGACCGGGGTCCACTCGGATGGCCCCGGTGGACCGGGTGGTGGATTCTGGCAGCCGCGGCGCCACGCGGGTGCCGAAGCCCACTTCGGTCTCGATCCAGCCCTGATCATGCAGTTCGCCGAAGGCCGCGATGGCGGCATTGCGGCTGATGCGCAAGGCCTTGGCCAGGGTGCGGGTGCCCGGCATCGGGGTGCCCGCCTGCAGCTTGCCGGCGGTCATGATCTCGGAGATCTTGCGGGCCAGCTGCAAGTAGGTGGGCTCCTGAGAGCTGGGCTCCATCTCGATGTTGAACAAAAGGTTGTAGAAGGGGACGCTCATGGCTTCTTCACGCAAAGAACCTCGGTCGGGGTTCGGAACCAGCCTAACCCGCCAGGGCCCAGGGACGAGAGGTCCCTGGGGCCCTGACGGTGGACCGGTCCGCCCTGCTCAGAGGTTGCGGTCCACACCGAAATCAAACAATTCGCCCGCGGGATTGCCCTGGGTGGCGTAAGCGGCCGCCATGCCGGAGAACCACCTGTACTCGCCTGGGGGGAGGTCCACGGCGGGGGTGAGCTGCCAGAGCCCGGGCTGGATCTCCGCCACCTCGAAGGGGACGGTCCAGTCCGCATCGGGCGCCGTGAGGCCCTTGTAGGTGAACACCCCGGCGCGGCCCATCTTCACCGAGCGGTTATGGTCGCCCCGGTTGCTGCGGCACTTGGCCAGGAAGAGCCGGTTCTTGGGCGTCTGCGCCATGTTCACGGTGAAGACCGGTCGGGGATCGTTCAGGCGCAGGTCCGCCCGCAGGCTCGGAAAATCCGCGTAGAAGAGCACCACCCAATAGGCCCAGGTGCGCCCCAACGTGCCAGGCACCGAACTGAGTTTCTGGGTCTGCCCCCGGCTGGTGACCCGGATCGTCGTGGCCGCCTCGATGGTAGCTCGAGGGGCCGCAGCTGGTTCGACCAGGTCATCCACCTTGGGGGCCGCGTCGGCCACCGAGGAGGGCGCTGGCCTCAAGGAAGGTGGCGCCTGGGAAAACAAGGGCAGCGCGGCCAGGCAAAGGGGAAAGATGGATGGGCGGCTCATGGGCTCCTCCTGGGAAGGGACGATGCTGAACGTTGGGGCCCCGCCCGACGGCCCGGTAGATCCACTGCGCAGATCCCCATGGGTCCACCCAGGAGGTCCTCCCGGGCCGGTGGGCGGGCGGCGGCCTAGAAACGGAGGCCCGCTTTCAGGGCTAGCTCGAATCGGGGCGCCGACGCCTTCACCAGCTGCGCCTGGTTAGCCAGGGCCTGGGCCTCGGTCAGCGCGGGGCTCGTGGGCTGGCTCTCGCTGCTGAGCGGCAGCGCCACGCTGATGGCGGCGAAGGGCTTGACGGCGGGGTTCTGCTGGAAGGTGTAGCCCGCTTCAGCCGTGATCCAGGGGCGAGCCAGATGACCGCTCCAGGTCTCCCCTTCGCCCTTGGGGACCCAGACCACCTTCTCGAACCGGCATTGCAGCCCCACGCCGAAATCGAAGGGGGTGCGCCACAGCAAGCGGCCGCCGATGGCCATGTGTTCGTAGCGATAGTCCCCCGAGGCCTCGGAGGTGCCCAGAATCGCCACCACCAAATCCGACGAGCCCCGTGCGCGGAAGGCCGCCGTGAGGCCGGCCTGGGCGTTGCCGACTTTCCAGGGCGACCAGGCGATGCTCAGGCCCAGCGCGGAGTTGTCCTTCGGCTCGAAGGAGATGGGTGCGAGGGACTGGGCCTTCCCCTGGACCTTGTCGTAGGTGAGGGCCGCTTCGAAGCGCTCCTGGGCCGAGGCCGGAAGGGCCAGCATGAACGCCAGGAGAGGGAGGATGGATTTCATGGAGACTCCTGAAAAGGGAATCAAGCCCCGGTTTGGGGGCTCGAAGGAATGGATCGCCCGCCAGTCTCCGCCACGGAGGCTGACCGGCCTTGAAACCAGGGGACCATGGGACCACGCGGGCTGGGCAGATCCACCTTGGGAATGACCATGGGTCCACCCGCTGTGGGATCATCAGACTTGGAGGATTCTCACGTGGGTGACCCAAAGCTTTCCTATGCCACCTCCGGCGTGGACATCAACCGCCAGGACGAGGCGCTGCGCCTTATTAAACCCCACGTGAAGGCCACCAAGACCGCGGGCGTGCTGAGCGACCTGGGCCTCTTCGGTGGGCTGTTTGCGGCCAAATTCCCCGAGGAGCGGCCCATCCTGGTGAGTTCCATGGACGGCGTGGGCACCAAGATGAAGGTCGCCCGGCTCGCCAATAAATGGGACACCGTGGGTCAGGACCTGGTCAACCACTGCATCAACGACATTCTGGTGCAGGGCGCGCGGCCCCTCTTCTTCCTGGACTACGTCGCGGCCCAGCGCCTGGAGCCCGCCCTCATCGAGCAGATCGTGAAAGGCATGGCCGTGGCCTGCCAGGCCAGCGGCTGCGCCCTCATCGGCGGCGAGCTGGCCGAGATGCCGGGCGTCTACGCCGAGGGCGAAGTGGACGTGGCGGGCACCATCGTGGGGCTGGTGGACGAGAGCGACTTGCTCCCTCGGCTGGAGGAGATGTTCGAAGGCGACATGCTGATCGGCCTGCCCTCCAGCGGCCTCCACACCAACGGCTATTCCCTGGCCCGCAAGGTGCTGTTCGAGGTGGAGGGGCGCACCGTGGATTCCCTCCTGCCGGCCACGGGCACCAGCGTGGGCGATGCGCTGCTGGCGGTGCACCGCAGCTACCTCACGCAGCTAATGCCCTTCATCAAGGCCAAGCGCATCCGCGCCATGGCCCACATCACCGGCGGCGGCCTGACCGACAACATCCCTCGCGTGCTGCCGGGCCATCTGGACGCGGAGATCGACACCAAGTCCTGGGAGATTCCGGGCCTCTTCCGCCACCTCATCGAAGCTTCCAAGCTGCCCCTGGACGATGCCCGCCGCAGTTTCAACCTGGGCGTGGGCATGGTGCTCATGGTGAACGACACCAAGGCTCTGGAGATTCTCGCGGAACTCCACAATGCCGGCGAACAGGCCTGGGTGCTGGGCAAACTGGTGAAGGGGACTGGGAAAGTCGTGTACCGGTAGGCCGAGCCCCTCCGAGGAAGCGATGGAACCCAACATCCTGATCGTCGAGGACGAGCCCGCCATCGCGGAGATCATCGCCTATGCCTTGACGACCGAGGGCTTCCACCCCAGCCACACGGAGCTGGGGGAAAAGGCCCTGGCGCTGGTGGCCAAGGGCGCCTTCAAGCTGGTGATCCTGGACGTGGGGCTGCCGGACCTCTCGGGCTTCGAAGTGTGCCGCCGCCTGCGGACCTTTTCGGACCTGCCGGTGATCATGCTCACGGCGCGCTCGGAGGAAGTGGACCGAATTGTCGGCCTGGAAATCGGCGCCGACGACTACGTGGTGAAGCCCTTCAGCCCCCGCGAGCTGGTGGCGCGGGTGCGGGTGATCCTGCGGCGCCTGGACCGGCCCCAGGCGCCGGATGGTGCCAGTTCCTTCCAGGTGGATGCGGCCAAGCATCGCATCCAGTTCCGGGGCCGGCCCCTGGACCTCACGCGCTATGAATTTCGCCTGCTGCAGACCCTGCTGGCCCACCCGGAACAGGTGTTCACCCGGCCCCAGCTCCTGGAGCGGGTGTGGCCCGAAGCCGAGGAGAGCGGCGACCGCACCGTGGACACCCATGTGAAGACGCTGCGCGCCAAGCTCAGGGCAGTGGACGCCGAGGCGGACCCCATCCAGACCCATCGGGGGTTGGGGTACAGCATCGGGAAGGTGTGAGGCACGAGGCGAGGAGGAGGTGAGGCCAAGGGCCGTGCGATCCTTTGGCTGCATCGATGAGACTCAGCTACCGCATCTTCCTTGGCTTCTTCCTGCTGGTGGGGCTCGCCACCTATTTCGTGCTGCGCATTTTCATGCAGGAGGTGCGGCCCGGGGTGCGGCAGGGCATGGAGGTGGCGCTGGTGGACACGGCCAATCTCTTGTCCGAGCTGGCGGCCCCGGAATTGAAGGCCGGCACCCTGGACCGAGGCCCTTTCGCAGAGGCCGTGCACCGCTTTTCCGACCGCACTTTCCAGGCGCGCATCTGGGGCGTGGACCTGCGCAAGGCGGGCTTCCGGGTCCATGTCATGGATGCCAAGGGCATGGTGCGCTTCGATTCCGAGGGCCTGGATCAGGGTCGCGATTTCTCTCGCTGGAACGATGTCTACCGCACCCTGCGGGGCGAGTATGGGGCCCGCAGCACCCGCAGCGATCCCAAGGACGAAACCAGTTCGGTCATGCACGTGGCAGCGCCCATCCTGGACGGCTCCAAAATCATCGGTGTGCTCAGCGTGGCGTCGCCCACCGCCAGCGTGATCCCCTTTGCGGAACGCAGCCAGCAGCGGGTCTTCCGAGCCAGCCTGCTCATCCTGGCCGTGGCCTTGCTGCTGGGCCTGGGGCTCGCCATGGCCTTGACGCGCTCGGTGGAAAAGCTGCGGGACTACGCCGCCGAGGTGTCGCTGGGGCGCCGGGCGGTCCTGCCCAAGCTCAGTGGCGGCGAACTGGCGGACCTGGGCCGGGCGCTGGAAACCATGCGTGAAAAACTCGAGGGCAGGCAGTACGTGGAGCGCTACGTCCACACCCTCACCCACGAGCTGAAGAGCCCCCTCGCGGCCATCCGCGGCGCGGCGGAGCTGCTCCAGGAGGACCTGCCCGACCTCGACCGGCGCCGCTTCCTGGCCAACATCCGCGAGCAGGAGGAACGGCTCCAGCGCCTGATCCAGCGGATGCTCGACCTGGCCTCCTTGGAGCAGCGCCAGGGATTGCAGCAACCCGCCCGCCTGCGCCTGGCGGAGCTGGTGGACCGGGTGGTGGAAACCCTGCACCCGCGCCTGGCCCTCCGGAACGTGAGCGTCGACAGCAACCTCCCTCCCGAGGCCTGCACCTTTGGGGAAGCCTTTCTGCTGGAGCAGGCGCTCACGAACCTGCTGGACAACGCGCTGGAATTCTCAAGCACTGGCGGCACCCTCCGCCTTGCCCTGGAGTCCACCACCGACGGCCACACGCTCGTCATCCGCGACACGGGCCCTGGGATTCCCCCGTATGCCCTTGAGAAGATTTTCGACCCGTTCTACTCCCTGCCCCGCCCGGATACAGGGAAAAAGAGCACGGGCCTGGGCCTGAGCTTCGTGCGCCAGGTGGCGGAACTGCATGGCGGGAGCATCCGCGTGGGCAATGTCGAAGGCGGCTGCGAAGCGCGGCTCCTGCTGCCGAAGGCATGAAATTGTGGGCTGTTAGCTGTGCGCTGTGGGTCGCGGGTTAAGGTTTCAGGGCTGCCGCATACCTCAAAATCTTACCCCTGACTTCACCGTCGCTTCACATAGCCTCATCTTCCCTTCGCGGTCCGGCTGCAGCCTTCGTCCATCCCTGATGGAGGAAGCATGCGATTGAACCTGTTCCTGAAAGCCTTCGCGGTGATGGCCATCGCGCTGGTGCTGCTGATCCCGCTCATGATGATCTATGGCCAGATCGAGGACCGCCACAAGCTCCTGATGGACGTGGAGGCCAATGTGGCCAGCAGTTCCGCGGGGCCCCAGCAGCTCATCGGCCCCCTGGTGGTGCTGGACTACACCGTCCGCGTGGCCCGGGAGACCAAGGATGAAAAGACCGGGCACCTCGTCGAGTCCTTCGAGAATGAAGCCCGGCAGAGGGTCTTTGTGCCCAAAGAGCTGGTCATCAAGGGCGATGCCACGGTGGAGGAGCGCAACCGCGGCCTCTACAAGGCCCAGCTCTACCATCTGAATTCCAAGCTGTCGGGACGCTTCGCCTTTCCCCAAGGCATGGGCCTCGGCGGGGAATGGCGGGCAGCCCAAACGGGCAGGGCCCACCTGGTGCTGGGCATCTCGGACCTGCGCGGCATTCGCAACCGGCCGGTGCTCCAGTGGCACGGAAAACCCCTCGAGTTCGAACCCGCCGTCGGACACGACGGGCACCCCGTGGGCCGGGGCATCCAGGTCGCCCTGGACCCCGCCGCCTTGGAAGGCCAGGCCTTCGCCTTCGAAATGCCGCTGGACCTCACCGGCACTCAGCGTTTTTCCGTGACGCCCGTCGCCGAGCGCACCGAGATGACGCTGCGGTCCGACTGGCCCGACCCCAGCTTTGCCGGGCGCTTCCTGCCCGACACCAAGACCGTTTCCCCGGGCGGCTTTGAGGCCCGCTGGCAGGTGTCGAGCCTGGCGCGGGACCTGTCGAAGATCCTGGACGGCGGCAAGGAGACTTTCCGGGACGAGGCCTTCGAAGTCTCCTTCATCCGCCCTGTGAATCTTTATCTGCAATCCGAACGGGCGGTGAAGTACGGCTTCCTTTTCGTGGGCCTCACCTTCGCGGCGTTCCTCCTGTTCGAGCTGCTGCAGCGCCTGCGCATCCACCCCATGCAATACCTGCTGGTGGGCCTGGGGCTGGCCATGTTCTTCCTGCTGCTCATCAGCCTGGCGGAGCACATCGGGTTCCTGAACGCCTACCTCGCCGCCAGCGGTTCCTGCATCCTGCTGCTGGGGTTCTACCTGGAACACGTGCTGCGGAGCCGCCTTCTGGGCTGGGGCTTCGCCGGAGCGCTCGCCCTTCTCTACGGCGTCCTCTATGGCCTGCTGATCTCCGAGGACAACGCCCTGCTCATGGGCTCCCTGCTGCTCTTCTGCGCCCTGGCGGCGGCCATGCTGGCCACGCGGAAACTGGACTGGTACGGCCTCGGCGCCAAGGGGGATCTGGCGAATCCTTAGGGGACTCGTGTGAATATCAGGTCCCGGCTCCCCCGCCGGGACCTGGTCCATGAGGGGTTCCCATCTCCCAGCCCGCCACCGCCCGCATCCTCTCCCTGGACATCCTCCGCGGACTGATGGCGCTGGCGGTGGTGGTGTACCACACCTCCCTGTGGCAGGACCTCTTCGCGCCTGCCAGCGTCACCGCCACCACCCTGGCGAAGCTTGGCATCTACGGCGTTCAAGGCTTCTTCGTCATCAGCGGGTTCTGCTTCTTCCACCTCTACGGGGACCGCGTCTTCGACGGCCCTGCGCTGCGGACCTTCTTCCTGAAGCGCTACTTGCGGCTGGCGCCGTTGTTCTACGGCGTGGTGCTGCTCAATCTGATGTTCCACTTGAAGGCGGGCCCCGAGGCGGACTTTCGCATGCTGGCGGAAAATGCCACCCTCAGCTTCGGGTTCTTCCATCCCAACCACGCCCTGGTGGTGGGCGGCTGGTCCATCGGGGTGGAGGCGGTGTTCTATGCGGCCTTCCCGGCCCTGGCCTTCCTGGCCCGGAAACACAAGGGGTGGCTCTACCTGTTCGCGGCCCTCCTCGCCTGGGCCTCGACCTTCTGGAGCCTGCACCGGGTGCTGGAGGCCGAGCCCTGGAACCGCTTCCATGCCTACGTGGCAGTGGGGAACCACGCCTTCTTGTTCCTCCTGGGCGGGATCCTCGCGCACCTGCGCTCGCAGACGGCCTTCCGCCTGCGGCCCCTGCCGTTCCTGGCCCTGATGACCCTACTGGCTGCGCTCACGCTGCGGCTCCACCAGGGCTTCTATGACCATTTCGACATCATGGCGGGCTGGCCACGCTATGAGTTCTCCGCCCTGTGCGTCCTGACGGTGGGAGTCTTCGCCTTCCTGGATGTGCCGGTTTCCCGCTGGCTGCGGC
Source organism: Holophagaceae bacterium (assembly GCA_025357545.1). Classification (GTDB taxonomy): domain Bacteria; phylum Acidobacteriota; class Holophagae; order Holophagales; family Holophagaceae; genus JANXPB01. Next base: position 18,003 of record JANXPB010000013.1, on the reverse strand, counting down.
CCTTCGTGAAGCTCGGGGACTGGAGCTACGGCACCTACCTGCTGCACCCCGGGGCCGCCGCCCTCCTCACCGGGCTGGGCCTGGCGCAGAAGGGCTGGCTGGGCTTCGGCCTAGGCCTGGCGCTGACCCTGGCTTTCGCCGCCCTCGCCCACCGCTGGATCGAAAAGCCCGCCATGGCACTGGGGCGATAGGAACGGCCCTCAGGATGGCTGGACACGGAAGACGCGCATAATGGCCGATTGATCTTGAGCGGTTTGGGCCCTTTGTACCTTTTTCAGCTGCGTTCCCGTATTCCTGCCTTTGGTGTCCGGCCGCACGAATCCGGCGACTTTCAGCCCAAACCGCCACGCGGTCTGGCGCTTTTGGGCGCCTCGGGATAGAACATAGATCTGCATTTCGAGAAGGACCGACCATGACCACCACCCTTGACTCCATCCAGGCCGATGCCAGCAAACGCATGCACGGCTCCCTCGACACCCTTCGGAAGGAGGTTGCCACCATCCGCACCGGCCGGGCCAACGCCAGCCTCCTGGACACCATCCAGGTGGACTACTACGGCGCCCTGTGCCCGCTCAACCAGATGGCCACCGTCAGCGTGCCGGAAGCCTCCATGCTGGTGCTCCAGCCCTTCGACAAGAGTTCCATCAAGGCCATCGAGACCGCCATCCTGAAGAGCGAGCTGGGCCTCAATCCCGGCAATGACGGCAACGTGATCCGCCTGCCCATCCCCCCCCTCAACGAGGAACGCCGGAAGGACCTCGTGAAGGTGGTGCACCGCCTGGCCGAGGAGATCAAGACCGCCATCCGCAACGTGCGCCGGGATGCCAACGACCACGTGAAACGGCTCGAGAAGGACAAGGCCGCAGCCCTCAGCGAAGACGCCGCCAAGAAGGCCGTGGATGACATCCAGAAGCTCACCGACGCCCATGTGAAGGAAGTGGACGAGATCGTGAAGCACAAGGAAGCCGAGATCATGAAAGTCTGACCCACGCCAAGGCAGACCCTTTTCGTCTCTCTCATAGGCAAGAAAAAACCTGGAAGCCGGGATCGCCACAATCTGCCTAACGCCACATCTAAGGTCTTTAGCTGCTGCTGACGATGAGCCTCTTGACCCTCACCCTGCTGGCCCTGGCCTCCTTAGCGGCGGGGTTCATCGATGCGGTGGTGGGGGGCGGCGGCCTCATCACCATGCCAGCCCTGCTGCTGGCCCTGCCGGCGGGCACGCCCTTCCCGACGATCCTCGGCACCAACAAGGTGCTGGCCTGCACCGGCACCACCATGGCCGCGGGGAAGTTCCTGCGGGGCGGCGTCATGCGCTGGCAGGACCTGTTGGGACCGGTGCTGGCGGCCATGGCGGGAGCCTGCGGCGGGGTGGCGCTGGCCTACTTCCTCCAGGGCCGCTTCGAAGCGATGCTGCGGCCCATGATGCTGGCCCTCATGGTGGCCATGCTGGCCTTCACGCTGCTGAAGCCCGACCTGGGCAGCCTGCACGCGCCGAAATTCGGCGCAGTGCACCAGCGCAGCCTCGCCATGTTCATCGCCTTCGCCCTGGGTTTCTACGACGGCTTCTTCGGCCCCGGCACCGGCTCGCTGCTGATCTTCCTCTTCGTGGCGGTGCTGGGTTTTGATTTCCTGCGGGCCTCGGCCCTGGCCAAGAGCGTCAACTGGGCCTCCAACCTCGCCGCCATGGGCCTGTTCCTCTGGAAGGGCAGTTGGATTCCGGTGGTGGCCATCACGATGGCCGTGGCCAACGGCCTTGGCGGCTATCTGGGAGCCCATCTGGCCTTGGAAAAGGGCAGTGCCTGGGTGCGGATCATGTTCATCGCCGTGGTGGGCGCGCTGATCCTGCGCCTGGGCTGGCAGATCTGGCGGGGGTGAAGGCCCGAGGAGCGCGGGTTGCGGCCGTCCTGGGTTAGAGTGAAGCGGATGCCTCCATCACGCCCGCTCCCATTCCTGCTGGATGTCCTCGTCTGTGGCACGAGGTTCTTCTACCTGCTGTGGGGCGGCATGCTCCTCAGCACCCTGGCCATGTACAACCGGCTTCGGCCGCCCCTGTTCCTGTGGAAATGGCCGGCTCTGGCGCAGGCCCTGATGGGCTCCTGGGGCCGCGGGCTCTGCCTGGGCCTGGGGTTGGTTATGGCCGTGGCAGCCCTCATCGAGATCTGGAACCTCGTGGACAAACTGCTGGTGCATTTCCTGCCCGATTCGGACCGGGAGGGATGATGAAGGTCGAGGGTTGTGGGTTGAAGGTCGAGGAAGGAGGGTCGTCGGCCCTAGGATCGAACGCGCCATGACCCCCCGCTTCGAGGCCTACATCGCCCACCGCTACCTCACGACCCGCCGCAAGGGAGCCTTCGTGCGGGGCGTGGTGGGCTTCGCCCCCGCCGCGGCCGAGCGCAGCGCGGCGCGGAAAATAGATGGCGGCGCCAGCCCCAGCGGGCGGAGCGCGCCATGACGCCCAGTTTCGAGGCCTACATCGCCCACCGGTACCTCACGACCCGCCGCAAGGGAGCCTTCGTGCGGGTCATGGTGGGCTTCGCCCGCTGGGGCATCGCGCTGGGCGTGTTCGCCATGGTGCTGACGCTCGCGCTCATGAACGGGTTCCGGGAAGAGATCCAGGCCAACCTGTTCTCGGCCACCGCCCATTTCAGCGTGTTCCATCTGGCGGGCGACATCCCCGACACTGCCGCGGCCCTGACAACGATCCGCGGCGTGAAAGGCGTGCAGGCCGCCAGCCCCATGCGCTTCGAGAAGGGCCTGCTACGGCTGCCGGGGGTGGACGGACCGCCCGAAGCCATCGCCGTGAAGGCCATCGACCCCGCCACGGCCCATGCCACTTCGAGCATCTTCGATTCCGTGGCGCCGCTCCCCATCGAGCGCCTCCAGGAAGGTGAGATCGTCATCGGCCACGAGCTGTCGGAACGGCTGCATATCCGGGTGGGCGACACGGTGGCCATCGCGACCCTGCGCCTCCAGCTGGGGCTCGCGGGGCTGCAGCCCAAGCTCCAGGCCTTCCAGGTGGCGGGGGTCTTCCAGAGCCACATCTCCGAATACGACACCAACTGGGTCTTCATCCACCTGAAGGACGCCGAACGCCTGGCCCGCACGGACCAGGCCGAGATGATCGAAGTGCGCGCGGCGAGCATCGACGCCATCGGCGACGTGAAGGCTGCGGTGCTGGCGGCCCTGAACCAGGAAGGGCACGGCGGCTTCCTGTCCACGGACCTGCGGGACACCAACAAGCCCCTCTTCGCGGCGCTGAAGGTGGAGAAGTGGATCTTCACCGCCATCCTGTCCCTCATCGTGCTCATCGCCGCCTTCAACATCGTGTCGAGCCTGGTGCTCTTCGTGACGGAGAAGCGCCGGGACCTGGGCGTGCTGCTCTCCCTGGGCGCCACACCCCGGCAGATCCAGCGCATCTTCGAGGTGCAGGGCCTCCGCATCGGCGCCGTGGGCACAGCCTGGGGCCTGGCCCTGAGCGTGCCCTTCTGCCTGCTGACGGATCGCTTCAAGCTGGTGAAGCTGCCTTCGGCCGTCTACGACTTCATCACCTACGTGCCGTTCCGCCTGCACCTTTCCGATCTTATGCTGGTGGCGGTGTTCCCGCTGGTGGTGGCGTGGTGGGCCTCCCGATACCCCGCCAAGCGCGCCGCCGCGCTGGATCCTGTGGAAGCGCTGAGGGCCGAGTGATGCTCACCAACACCTACCTGTTCCTGGATACCGAGACCGGCGGGCTGGACCCGCAGCGCCACAGCCTGCTGAGCCTAGGGCTGGTGGTGGGCGACGCGGCGGGGATCGCTGAAAGCCTGGAGATCCTAGTCCGCCACGAACCCTACGTGGTGACCGGCGGCGGCATGAAGGTGAACCGCATCGACCTGGCGGCCCACCATGAGCGCGCGCTGGCGCCAGCCGCGGCGCTGGAGGCACTCGACGCCTTCCTGGACCGCCACTTCGCGCCCGCGGCCCGCGCCACGCTGGTGGGCCACAACGTGGCCTTCGACCAGGCCTTCCTCTCCCGCTTCCTGCTCACGCTGGGCCGTGACCCCGAAGGCCGTTTCCACCATCGCCTGGTGGACACCCACAGCATCGCCTCAGCCCTGCGGGACGCGGGCAGGTTGGAGCTCTCCCGGCTCAGCAGCGACACGCTCTTCGAGCACTTCGGCATCCAGGTTCCGGCCGAAAAGCGGCATACGGCCCTGGGGGATACCCTGGCCACCTTTGAGCTGTACTGGAAGCTGGTGGGGTGCCTGCGGTGATCGGCCAGCTGCTCCGCATCGAGGACCTCCATAAAACCTACCCGGGGGCCGAACACCCGGTCTTCGACGGCTTCTCCCTGGACGTGGAGGCCGGGTGCCTGTGCGCCCTTGTGGGAGTGAGCGGGGTCGGGAAAACCACGCTGCTCAATTGCGTGGCGGGCCTGGACCGCTGGGAGTCGGGCGCCATCCGCATCGGCGAAGAGGCTGTGCCCGACAGCGCCGAGGCCCGTTCCCTCTACCGGCGCCACCATGTGGGCCTGGCCTTCCAGCTGCCGCACCTGCTGCCGGAATTCACGGTGCGGGAGAATCTGGAGATGCCCTTCCGCATCGACGGCGCCCTCACGGCCGAGCGTGAGGAGTGGATATCGGAGTTGTTGGCCCGCATCGGCCTCGCGGATTACGCGGATCGGCTGCCCAACCAGCTCAGCGGCGGCCAGATCGCGCGGGTGGGGCTGGCCCGGGCCTTGGTGCGGCGGCCAGCCCTATGGCTGCTGGACGAGCCCACGGGCAACCTCGACCCCGCCACCGCCGACGAGGTGTTCGCGCTGCTGCTGCAGCTCCACGAGGAGCTGCGCCCCACCACCCTTCTGGTCACCCACAATCCGGAGCTGGCGGGGCGCTGCGAACGGACGGTGCGGCTGGGCGCGCATTGAGGGCCTGGTGCCAATTCGCAATCGATAGAACAGATTCACCACCGAGGCACCGAGAACACCGAGCTTCACCACCCTCGCTTCCAGACCGTCTGAATTTCATTCGCGGGGCTAGGGCAAGACGGAACTCTCTGTGCCCTTAGCGCCTCTGTGGTTCATTTCTTTTTAAGTGCTAGGTCGTATGATTCAATCCAGCCGCACCAACGACCCTACGGAAGCAATGCCATGCGCGCCTTTGCCGATGCAGCGCTGTTTGTCTCAGCGTCCTCGGTGCCCCTGTGGTGGGTTTTATTGCGGACTAGGCCGCCTTCTTGTGCTTTTTGGCGGGAGCCTTGGCAGGGGCGGGCTTGGCGGCTTCCTTCTCGTGGAAGAAGCCCACCAACTGAAGGTTCAGCTCCACGGTGTCCTTGAGCCCGATTTTGGCGGCGATGCTGTCCGTGCCGACGCTCCAGTCGTTGCGGTTGATCTTCAGCGAGGCTTCGTAGCTCCAGGTGTCGTTGCCCGCGCCGTTCTTGCCAAAGCTGGGATCGAAGGCCAGAGTCACATCCTTCTTCACGCCGTGCATGTCGAGGCTGCCCTGCACCATCACCTGGCCGCCCTGCTTCCAGGCCTTGGTGGAGGTGAAGACGATCTTCGGGAATTTCGCCGCATCGAAGAAATCCGGCGTCTTGAGATGGCCATCCCGGCTCTTGTTGCCGGTGTCGATGGAGGCCACATCGATCTCCAGGCGCACCTTGGCATTGTCGAGGGTGTCGGGATCGCCGCTGATCTCGGTGCTGTACTTCCCGAAGGTGCCCTCCACCTTGAATAGCGTCTTGGCGGTGAACCCGATGCGCGAATGGATGGTGTCCGGGGTGAAGGCTTTGTCGGCGGCCGTCAAGGTAACTGCGGGGGCCACGAGCATGAAGGCGAGGGAAAGCAGGGTGCGGCGCATGGGGCCTCCTAATCGGTTATGGGATTGAGACTTTCCTAGCCTGCGCTTTGTGACGGAAAATTCAAGGGCCCGGATCGGAACCTGGCGCCTTGGCGGCGCGGCGCTGCTCCAGGTGGTCCGAAAGGATCACCGCCGCCGCGGCGGCGTCCAACAGGGCCTTGCGGTCCTTGGGTTTCACGCCCCGCTCGGCCAGCAGGCGGCCCGCCTCCACGGAACTCAAGTGCTCCGGGCCGAAGCGCAGGGGCAGCCGGGTGAGCGCGGCCAGCGCCTCGCCAAAAGCCCGGGCCAGGGGTGCCGTGGCGCTCTCGGCGCCATCCTGGTGGGCCGGCAGGCCCACCAGGATGGCGTGGGCGCCTTCCGCCACCGCGAGCCGCGCCAATTTTTTCAAAGTGGCCTCGCCCTCCTGGGGCCACACCGCGAAAGGCGAGGCCAGGATCTCCAATTCGTCAGAGAAAGCGATGCCGATCTTCTTGGTGCCATGATCGATGGCCATCCATCTCATGCGGGCTCCGGGTTCGGGTGATGCGCGCGGCGGGCGCATGCAGGATCATAGCGGCGTGGACGCGCCGCCCCTTCAGTTCAGCACCGCTTTCGGCCCCTGCGCCCTCGCCTGGAGCGAGGCGGGCATCACCTCCTTCCGCTTCCTGGGCGGGGCCTCGCTGTTGAAATGCCAGGCCAAGACCGCGCCCATCTGGGTGCTGGAGGCCGTCCGGGCCGTCACACGGCACTTGGCCGGCACGCCCCAGGCCCTGGAGCGCATTCCCCTGGACCTGGCGGGCCTCACTCCCTTCCAGCGGAAGGTGGCGGCGGCCCTCCGCGCCACGCACTCCGGCCAGACCCTCACCTACGGCGACCTGGCGCTGCTAGCGGGTTCGCCCGGCGCAGCCCGGGCCGTGGGTCGCGCGGTGAAGCACAATCCCATCCTGCTGCTCATCCCCTGCCATCGCGTGGTGGCGGCCCAGGGCCCCGGCGGCTGGAGCGCCTTCGGCGACCCCTCCATCAAGGCGCGCCTCCTGGCCTTGGAAACCCCGCATACTTGAAGCGATGACGCGCGCCCTTCCCGATGAGCTGCTGAAGCTCCCGCACCGCACCGAGGTGCCCTTCGCGAAGCTCACGACCCTGGGCGTGGGCGGTTCCTGCCGCTGGCTCTTCGAGCCCACCACGGAACTGGAGGCCCAGGCCTTCGTGCGCGCGTGCGCCCGGGAGAGCCTGCCCTACCGTGTGCTGGGGGGCGGATCGAACCTGGTCATCCTGGGGGACATCGAAGCCCCTGTGCTGCGGCTCCGGTTTCCGCCAGACTTGCGGCGCATGGGCCTGAAACTCAGCGCCCCGGCCAGTTTCGGCCACATCCGCATGGCTCAAGGCGCAGCGAAGGAGGGCCTCAGCGGCATGGAGTACGCGAGCGGCATCCCCGGCACCACCGGCGGGGCCCTGCGCATGAACGCCGGCGCCTATGGCACTGAGCTGGTGGACATCCTGGACACCTACCGCTTCCTCACCCCCGAAGGCGAGCTGGTGGAGAAGCGCCCCGAACCGGGCGAATTCAAGTACCGCTGGAGCTTCCTCACCGGCGGCCACGTGGCCCTGGGCTTCACCGTCCACCTAGTGGAAGGGGACCGCGGGCGCATCGAAGCCCAGGTCGCCGCGAACATGGAGAAGCGGGGCAGCAGCCAGCCGCTCTCGCAGCGCAATGCCGGCTGCATCTTCAAGAATCCCGCCGGCCAGAGCGCAGGCCGCCTCATCGACCAGTGCGGCCTCAAGGGCTTCCGGGTGGGCGACGCGGAGGTGAGCCCGGAGCACGCGAACTTCCTGGTGAACCACGGCCACGCCACCGCCGCGGAATTCGCGGAACTGATGGACCTCGTAAGGGCCAAGGTCCTGGAATCCCATGGCATCGACCTGGAACCCGAAGTGGAGATCTGGCGGGCAGGTTGACGCGCCAGCACGGATGTAGGCGACCAGGAGGCCGCGAAAGCCGTACCCTGGAGGCATGGCCTTCCCATCCCGCCACCGCCCGCAGCGTCCCTGGCTCCCCTTCGCCAAGGCGGGCATCGTGGCGGTGCTGGTGGCCGGCGGCGCCTTCGGCATCCTGGAAGTGGCCCAGCGCTACTTCGGGCTCCAGAAGCTCACCATCGAGCAGGTCAGCATCAGCGGCTGCCGCGGCGACCGCCAAGCCACGATTCTGCGCCTAGCCGAGCCGCTCACCCTGGGCAAGCCGCTGTTTTGGTTCGACGCGGAGAAGCTGCGCGCCACCGTAGAGAAGCAGCGGTGGGTGAAGGGGCTGCTCATCCGCCGGGACCCCCCGGACCGCCTGAGCCTGGTCATCGAGGAGCGGAAGCCGCTTTTGTGGCTGGTGAAGCCAACGGGCGTCTTCCTGCTCTCGGACGATGGTGTGGTGTTGGACCGGGTCAACGAGGCTAATTTATCACCTATTCCCGTGGTCTCCGACCCTTCCAGCCAATCTGATGAAAACCTGGTCAAATTGATTCGAGCCGCAGCCGAACTGAGGGACAAGCAGTCCGGTTTTTTCGGAAGACTGACGGAGCTGCGCTGGGAGGACCGGGGGCCTGTGGCCTATATCGAGGGCCTGTCAGCGCCACTTTACCTATCAAAAATAGACATCCAGAAGAATATCCCAAATTTTCAGGGACTTTTCTTGGACCAGTTGGCCAAAAGTCCCAATCTCCCGAATCTCCGCTACGTGGACCTGAGGTGGGATGACGAGATCGCCGTGGGGGAGCCCAAGGACACGGCTCCGCCCGCCCAGAAAGCCCTGCCGCCCAGCCAGTGATATCCGCGGCTCAAAGGCACCCGGTTTTTTTTCCGCCCGAGGCCCTCGCATCGGGGCGGATCGCGGCTATGCTTGGGTAACATAAGGGACAGTGCATGGTTCAACCTGCGGTACTTCTCGGACTCGATCTAGGTGCAAGCAAAGTCGTCTCGGTGATCGGAGTCCTTGAGGAGAACGGCGCCCTCCAGATCACGGGGGCGGCGCAAGCCAACGCCGAAGGCGGCATCCGCATGGGCGAGATCAATGACATGGAGCTCACCACCCGGGCCATCAACCGGGCCGTGGAGGAGTCCATGCGCGCCGCGGGCCAGACCAAGCTGGACGGCCTGCGCGTCTCCGTGGACGGCATCCAGTTCAAAGGCGAAAACCTGCGGGATTCCATCACGATTTCCAGCATGGACAAGATCATCACCCCCGGCGACCGCGACCGGGTGCTGGAGCAGGCCGCCAACGGCTGCAAGCTGGCCAAGGAGGAGACCGTCCTCCACCGCATCCCGCAGATGTTCCACATCAAGGGCCAGCGCGACATCCGCAACCCCGTGAACATGGTGGGCGAGACACTGGAAGCCGAAGTGCGCATCATCGTGGCGCCGGGCTCGGTGCTGGGCAACATCAACCGCGCGCTCCAGCTCTCGGGCCTCACCGGCGGCGACCTCATCTACTCGCCCCTGGCCTCGGCCGAGGCGGTGCTGACCCGCGAGGACAGCGAGAACGGCGCGGTGGTGGTGGACGTCGGCGACGAGCTCACGCACCTGGGCGTGTTCCTGCGCGGCGCCCTGTTCCACAGCGCGGTGATTCCCATCGGCGGTCGGCACTTCACCCGCGACCTGGAGATCACCAAACATCTGGGCGGCATCTCCATCGCCGAGCGCATCAAGCGCGTCTACGGCACGGCGCTGCCAGCGCAGGTGCCGCCCGAAGAGCACATCGAGCTGGAGGACGAGGGCCGCCAGGTGTCCCGCCGCGAGCTGGCGGAGGTGCTGCACGCCCGGGCCGTGGAGCTGCTCAACATGGTGCTGGCGGAGATCGGCCGCAGCGGCCTCATCCACGAGATCCACGGCGGTGTGCACCTGGTGGGCGGCGGCGCCCTCCTGCCCCACCTGCCCATCCTCGCCCAGAACATCCTGGGCCGGCCGCGGGTGGTGCTGGGCCGCGTGCACGGCCTGCAGGGCCTGCCCCAGGTGCTCTCGAACCCCCTCTACACCAATGCCCTGGGCGCAGTGAAGGCCCTGGCCCGGGATCTCCAGGACACCGGCCCCAAACGCGGCGGCGACGGGCTGCGCGGATTCTTCAAGAAGCTCTTCTGACGGAGACCCCCATGGCTGAAGTCCCCTTCCTGCCCAGCCCCGAACACCTGCCCGGCGCCAACATCAAGGTGGTGGGCGTGGGCGGCGCGGGCTGCAACGCCATCAACCGCATGCTTCTGAGCGGCGTCACGGGCGTGCAGTTCATCGCCATGAACACCGACCGCCAGAGCCTGGCCCAGAGCAAGGCCCACGTGCAGATGCCGCTGGGGCCCACCAGCTCCCGGGGGGGCCTGGGCGCCGGCGGGAACCCCGACCGCGGGGCCGTGGCGGCGGAAGAGAGCCGCGAAGAGATCCTCGCCGCCCTGTCCGGTGCCGACATGGTCTTCATCACCGCGGGCATGGGCGGCGGCACCGGCACGGGCGCGGCCCCGCTCATCGCCGCCTACGCCCGGGAACAGGGCGCCCTGACCGTTTCCGTGGTGCTCACCCCCTTCGCCTGGGAGGGCCCCCGCAAGGCCGAGAAGGCCCTCAACGGCCTGGCCAACCTGCGGGACACCTCCGACACGGTCATCGTCGTCTCCAACGAGAAGCTCATGAGCGTCTGCGAGCGCGGCACCAAGATGACCGACGCCTACCAGCTGGCCGATGGCGTGCTGATCCAGGGCGTGCGCGGCATCGCCGACCTGATCCTGCGGCCGGGCCTGGTGAACCTGGACTTCGCGGACGTGGAAGCCGTGCTGAAGGACGGCGGCGAAGCCTTCATCGGCACCGGCATGGGCCGCGGCGAAGAGGCCGTCATGGACGCGCTGCAGAAGGCCCTCGCCAGCCCGCTGCTGGACCGCAGCGCCGACGGCTTCGCCACCAACGTCATCGTCTCGGTCATGGCCCATCCGGATCTGGTGGGCTTCAGCGAGTTCAGCACCGCCATGAACTACCTGCACGAGCGCTTCGAGGGCCACGCGGAGATCAAGCCCGGCCAAGTGCTGGCGCCGGAGCTGGAAGACCGCGTCATCGTCACGGTGCTGGCCTCGGGCTTCGAGCACTCCGGCGCTTCCACCAGCCTGGGCCTCTACCAGCGCACCGTGGCCCCGGTGGTGGACAACTCGTCCCACACCCCCCACAACACCCCCAGCGGGCGCATCTACGGCGAAGCGCCGCCGGACCCAAACCCCAACCATGTGCCCAGCTACCTATCCAGCCAGCAGCATCCCTCCACGCCCACCCGCCTCATGCCGCTGATGCCGCAAGGCCCCACCCCCAGCGGCGAGGTGGCCGGCCTCAGCGACGACCTGCACGTCCCCGCCATCATCCGCCTGAGCCAGGGACGGTTGCCTATCGAGTAGGTTGGATTTTCGTCGAAGCAAATAGCCTTATTCGGAATTCCATACAAAGTTTTCAACAGCGACCCCGACGGATGCCCGCGAGCCCGCAGCAGTCTGTAGGAACTGTGGGCGGCCTGATTCCAGGCGCAGAATGGCGACAAGGTTCAAGTTTTTGACTCCTTGCTATTCGTTTTTTATTCGCCATACTTGATACCCCCTGGAGGTGTCCGTGCTGGCGATGTGGGTTCCCGAGCTGCCCTTCCAACTGGCCTGCGCGCGGGACGCGGGCCTGCGCGACCGGCCCCTGGCCTTCCTGAATCCCGAAAGCCCCCGGAGCCCGGTGCTGTGGTTCACCAACCGCCGGGCCAAGGCTGAGGGGCTGGCGCCCGGGGAGCCCCTGGATCTGGCCCTGCGCCGCCTGCCCCAGCTGCGGGTGCTGGACCCCCAGCCCCAGACCTGGTGGGAGGCCCAGGCCTTCCTGGGGGATTTCCTCCAGCACTGGACGCCCCAAGGGCTGCTCGGGCGCATGGGCGAGGCCCTGGTGGAGCTGGACGGCACCCGCCGCCTTTTCGGCCCGCCCCAGGACGCGGCGGCGCGCCTGCGGCGGGAGCTGGATGCGCGCACGGGCTGGCAGAGCCACGGCGGGCTGTCGTTGAGCGCCACTGCCGCGCAGCTGGCCGCGCGCCTGGAGCACTGCATCGAGCTGGTGGACGAGGGCCGCGAGGCCAGCTTCCTGGGGCCCCAGCCCCTGGCCCGCCTGCCGGACCTGGCGCCGCGCATCCGCAGCCGCTTCCACCGCCTGGGCCTCCGCATGTTCTGCGATCTCCAGCCCATGCCCTTGCCCCTGCTCTGCGCACTGGTGTCCGAGCGCCAGGCCCCGGGCCTGCTGGCCCAGGTGCGCGGCGAGGACCGGCCCCGCCTGCCCCTGCTCACGGAGCCGCCGGGCTCCACCCGCACGCCCTGGCGCCTGGACCCGCCCCGCCTGCCCGAGGAGGTGGCGCTGGCCTCCTGGAGCCTGCACCGCCTCTGGTCCGACGCCCGCAGCCCCCGCAAGCTGGCCCTGCGCTGGTGGGACGTGGACGGCGAGCCGCACCACTGGAAGGCCGAACCCGAGCACCTGCTGCAGCCGCCGCTGGAGCTGGCGCGCACCGTGGAGCTGGCCTTCCGCCAGGGCGCCACGCGCCGCCTCCTGGTCCGCCAGGTGGAGCTGCGCATCCACTGGGGCCTGGGCCGCGCCCGCGCCCTGTTCCAGGATTCCCGCAGCCAAAAGGTGGAGAGCCTGGAGCCCGCCCTGGCGCGCCTCCGCAAACGCTACCCCGGCCACCCCGTGCGGGCGGGCTGGGACCTGGCCGCCGAGAACCTCGATCGCGACGAGCACCTGGAAGATATCTACGCCAAAAGCAGCTAGGCCGGATGAACAGGAAGCAACCGGGAAGGAGGGCAAAGTGGGCACCAAAACTTTTTTTGGCCGTGGCTATGAGCCGGGAATGGCTCTTGCCGAAAGGGTCAATGAAACAGGAATAAACCAAATGATTTTGTTTTTTCTTTATCCCCGTAAATCCCCGTGTGTCCACGGCAAAAGGTTTTTCAGCCGGGGAAGTGATCACTCAGGAAGGACATGTTGAGCAAGGACAACCAATGATTTTGTTTTTTCTTGTCCCGGTGAAGCCCCGTCCATCTCCGGCAAAAGCTTTTTCAGCCGGGGACACACGGGGATTAACGGGGACAAAAAATCAAAAAGCAGGGGGATCAAAAACACCATCCCAGCCATGGAGGCACGCCCGCAGACACCCATTCATCCCCGGCCATGGCATCGGTCGCTCCCGGCTTTGTGGTGGCCCAGCTTTTTGACCACAGCATCTAAAATCCAAGCCCTTTCCTGAAGGCTCACGCATGAGCTTCGCCCTTGGCATCTCCGATTTCTCCATCGGGGAAGGCATCTACCGGCCTGAGCAGTTGCTGCGCGTGGCGCAGCGCCTGGGCTATGGCGACCTGGTGCTCTGGGACCGGGGGGTGCACGGCTACCCCAAACTGCGGGAGGAGCTGGAATGGGTGCTGGAAACGCGGCGGTCCGGCATCCTCCATGGAGTCGGCGGCCCCGAGGCTCCACAAGAGGTCGGCTCCGCCGGAGAAGGCTTCCGCATCCACCTCGGCAGCCGCTTTTCATGGCGGGGCCATGACTACGGCGCCCTGCCCTTTTCGGACGCGGGCTACGCCAACCTCAACCGCCTCCTCACCACCCAGGCCCACGAAGCCCGGCGGCTGAAGGGCGAGCCCGTGCCCGAAAGCTGCCGCAGCGAGGAACCGCCGGACGGCTGCGCGCTGCTGGCGGAGGACCTGGCGGGCCTCGACGCGCTGCTGCGCGAAGGGTTCTACGCGTCGCTGCTGGCCCACCCCCGGCGGGTGCAGGAGGCCCGGCGAGCGCTGGCGCTGGGGCTCTCGGTCGTCGCGCCCCAGGTGCTGCGCTTCCGCACGGCCGCAGGCCTTGAACTGCACCGCCTCAAGCGCGCCATCGCGCTGCAGAGCACGCTGCCCCGGGTGGCGCCGCTGTGGGAGGCCCAGGCCGCCGCCATGCCCCGGGCCGACTGGGAGGCCCGCCTCCCCTTCGCCGACCCCTCGGTCCAGCGGGCCACGGAGGCGCTGCTGGAACACATCTCCGGCTGGTCCATCCATTGGGGCGGATGGGTGAACTCCGGTCCCCTGGGCCTGGGCGGGACTGATCTTGATGCGTTGCTGCGGGAACAGGTGGTGGCGGGCATCCGCACCCGCTATGCGGCGGTGGAGGGCCACCACGAAAGCCGCATGGAGCGCGAGCTGGAGCTCATCCGGGAGAAGGGCTTCGCCAGCTACTTCCTGCTGGTGCAGGACCTGGTGAACGCCCTGAAGCCCGGCCTTCCCACGCGCATCTGTGGCCGGGGCAGCGGCGCCGCTAGCCTGGTGAGCTACGCCTTGCGTCTCAGCAACGTGGATCCCGTGGGCACGAACCTGATGTTCGAACGCTTCCTGACCAAGGAGCGGCAGGACCCGCCGGACATGGACATCGACTTCGCCTGGGACGAGCGGGACCGGGTCATCCTCAACGTCTTCGAGCGCTACGGCCGCGACCGCGTGGCCATGGTGGCCAACCACTCTTTTTTCAAGGACCGCTCCGCCCTGCGCGCCGTGGCCATGGCCCACGGGCGGCCCGAGTCGGAGCTGAAGCAGCTGGCCCGCTACGTCCGCGGCTGGGAGGGCGGCCTGGCGCAGGCCGCGGAGAACCCCGCCTGGACGGAGATCCTGCGCCACGCCGCGGCCCTGGAGGGCCACTTCTGCCAGTTCTCGGTGCACCCCGGCGGCATCGTGGTGAGCCCCGGGCCCCTGTGGGAGCACGCGGCTTTCCAGCCGGCTCCCGCGAAGGAGGGCGTCAGCACCACGTCCTGGGACAAGGAGGGCGTCGAGAATTACGGCCTCGTCAAGATCGATTTGCTGGGCAACCGCAGCCTCGCGGTCATCCGCGACGCCTATGATGTGCTGGGGGACCGTGTGCCCGCCAATATCGGCGAGCATTCCCGCCATGATCCCGACACCCAGGCCCTGCTGGCCAAGGGCGACAGCATCGGCGTCTTCTACGTGGAGAGCCCCGCCACCCGCCAGCTCCAGCAGCGGGTGGGCAAGGGCGACTTTGAATCGCTGGTGATCCACAGCTCCCTCATCCGCCCCGCCGCCTACCGCTGGGTGGACCGCTATGTGAAAAGGGCCCGGGGCGAGGAGGTTTTCATCCCCTCGGACCCCGTCTTCGAACACCTGCTGTCCGACAGCTACGGCGTGCTGATCTACCAGGAGGATGTCATCAAGGTCTGCGTGGAACTGGCGGGCTGGAGCCATTTCGAGGCGGACCAGCTGCGGAAGGCCCTGGGCAAGTCCGGCAGCGACCGCCGGCTGCCCCTCTTCCAGCAGCGCTTCTGCGAGGGCTGCGCGACGCGGGGCGTGAAGCCCGCCGTGGTGGCCGAAGCCTGGGACATGATCAACACCTTCCGCGGCTACTCCTTCTGCAAGCCGCACAGCGCTTCCTACGCGCAGGTGAGCTTCGAGAGTGCCTGGCTGAAGGCCCACCATCCGGCGGTCTTCTTTGCCTCGGTGATCTCCAACCAGGGCGGCTTCTACCCCGCCTGCGCCTACCTGGGGGACGCGCGGCGCCACCGCCTCACCGTGCGCGGCCCCGACGCCAACGCCTCGCAGTGGAAGTTCAGCGCCGAGGGCGAACAGGGCCTGCGCGTGGGGCTCATGCAGGTGCAGGGCGCCCAGGAACCCGAGGTGCGGGCCCTGCTGGAGGCACGGGCCCGGAATGGACCCTTCGCGGATCTCGACGACCTGCTGCGGCGGGTGCATCTGTCCATCCCCACGGTGGAGGCCCTGGCCAGTGGCGGCGCCTTCGATCTGTGGGCGCCCGATGGCGACCGCACGCGGCTGCTCTGGGCGCGGCTGGGCGGCGTGCCGCCCGGCGTGCGGCCCCGGCCCACGGATGCCTTTGAACGGGCGGAACTGGAGTGGGAGCTCCTGAGCCTTAGCCTGGAGATCCATCCGGCGGTGCTGGTCCGGCTGCGGAAGGGCAGCGGCGCCCACCGCGCCGCGGACGTGGCGAAGCCCGGGCGCACGCTGCACTTCTGGGCCCTGGTGGTGGCGGAAAAGCGGGTGTGGACCGAGAAGGGCGATTCCATGCAGTTCATCACCTTCGAAGACGAGACCGCCCTCTGCGAAGCCGTGGCCTTCCCCGATGTCTTCGCCCGCCGCAAGCGCCCCTTCCGGGTGGGCGACATCGTCCCCGTGCGGGGGAAGAGCGTGCGGCAGGATGGGCTCGCGGTGCTGGAGGTGCTGCCGTGAGCGGTCGGACGGCCGCTGCGCGAAGCCCTCCGTCCTCAGCGATTCCTTGATCTGCAAGGGTTTCGCTTCCAGACTGGAAGGTCGGAGTGGGAATGGCGCAGAAGGGTGTGCTGGTGATTTCGGTGGAGCCGGGGAGCTTGGCCGAAGGCTTAGGGCTTCAGGCCGGCGACACGCTGCTGGAGATCAACGGCGAAAAGGTGCTGGACCAGCTCAACTACCAGTTCCTCATGAGCCAGCGGGACGAGACGACCCTGCGGCTGGAGCGCCCTGACAAAAGCGCCTATGAAGTATCGGCGGAAAACGGCGGCGACGGCATCGGCCTGGACCTGGCCCAGGACGAGGTGAAGGTCTGCAAGCAGAACTGCGTGTTCTGCTTCGTGCACCAGATGCCCAAGGGCTACCGCAAGAGCCTCTACCTGAAGGACGAGGACATCCGCCTGTCCTTCCTCTACGGCCATTTCAGCACCCTCAGCAGCAGCGACGCGGCGGAGCTTGCCCGCATCGTGCGCGAGCGGCTCTCCCCCATCCACGTCTCGGTCCACTGCACCGATCCCGAGGTGCGGGTGAAGGTAGTGGGCAATCCCAAGGAAGGCGACATCCTGCGGAAAATCGACCAGCTGCTGGAAGGCGGCATCGACGTGCACACCCAGGCCGTCATCGCGCCGGGGCTCAACGACGATTGGATCTGGGACAAGACCCTGCGGGAACTGTGGGAGCGCCGCGCCTACCAGACCAGCGGGCCCTGGCAGGGCAAGGGTGGCGTGCTGTCGCTCTCCTGCGTGCCGGTGGGGCTCACGGTCCACCGCGAGGGGCTGCCGGAGGTCCAGGAAATCAACGCCGGCTACGCCAAAGCCTGGGTGGAGCGCTGGACCAAGGAAGCGCGGCGCTACGCCGAGGCCAACGGGGGCGAGCCCTGGCTGCTGCTTGCGGACGAGTGGTTCACCAGGGGGGATGTGGAGGTGCCCGGCCGCGCCTTCTACAGCCAATCCTGGGCCCAACTGGAGAATGGCGTCGGCCTGGTGCGCAAATTCCTGGAGCACAGCCGCCGCTTCATCTCGAGCGAGAAGGCCCGGCGCTTCCAGGGGCGCAAAGCGCTCTTGCTCACAGGCTCCAGCTTCGCGCCGATCCTCAACCGCGTGCTGGCCCAACTCAACCGGGAAGTGGGCAGCCAGCTGCGGGCGGTGGCGGTGCGCAACAACGACTTCGGCGAAAGCGTCACCGTGGCCGGCCTGCTGACGGGCCGCGACCTGATGTACGCCGCCCACGCGGACCGGGACGCCAAGGGCCCCGTCGAAGCCGTGGTGGTGCCCAGCGCCAGCCTCCGCACCCACACCGGCCCCACGGACCAGTACACACTGCACGGCGTCACCGTGGCCCGGGCCGAGGGCACCTTCCTGGACGACATGACCCTGGATGAACTGACGGCGGACCTGCGGACCCCCGTGGTGCCCAGCGGCGCCAACCTCTCCCAGCTGCTGGACCATCTGGAGGCCGCCGACAGGGCGAATCGCGCATCGGGCTTCAGCGGCCGCGACCTGGAAAAGGTTTTCCACCGCTCTGGCCTCAACCTGCCCCAAGGCGCCTACAACCCCTGATCAAGCGGCGTGGTCCCTACTTGGTTGACAGCATCACCACTTTCAGCGGCTTGAATTCCGACTTCGCCAGGGACGGCTCCCGGCGGTTCTCCTGCTCAGCTTGGTCGGCGGCCACCTTGAGCAGGTCCATAACTTCAGTGACCCGCTGCATGGGGAGGCTCCCAGCCACCCTCAGCAGCACCCGGCGCCGGTCGATGGGTTGGAGCTTCATACCAAGTTGCGTTCATAATAGGTCTATCAGCCATGGATAGGCGACTACCGGCCGGAGGGATTTGGGATTGTCTCCGATGGTCTTGAGGGCCAGTTCCAAGCGGTCCTCGACGGCCCGCATGGAGGGGAACACCAGGT
>JANXPB010000235.1 GCA_025357545.1 Holophagaceae bacterium | reverse complement strand
TGATGGCCATGGGGGTCGCCCATCCCGAGATGAAGGAACAGCCCCCTGTCACCCGGAGGCCGCTCGCTTCTACGTGGATTTGTTGAGTATTCTGAAATCCAAAACGAGTGGCAATCTGACTGATCCGGAGTCCCGCGAATTGGAAGAGATGCTCTACCAGCTCCGAATGCGGGCATTGGAGCTTCAGCCAGCTACTTCGGTTGCCCACCCAATTGCCTCTGGCTCGGCCCGCTCTCAAGCCTAGGGAATCCCATGCGACCCCTCCACGCCCTGAAATCGCTGAGCTGCCTCCTGCTTCCTGCCCTCCTTTGGGCGGGGATGGCGCCCGTCCCTCCAAGTAAGGCAGCCCCGGTTCAGGCTACCTCCACCCAGTCCACCCAACCCCAGGCGGTCCCGGCTATTCCCTTGCCGCCCCCTGAACTCATCCCGGCCATCGCCCTCAGCCATCGGGCCAAGCGGCTCCAGAAGGCCTTTGAGAGCGGGGACCCCCAGGCAATCCAAGGGGCGGTGCAGGAAGTTGAATTGCTCCGCCGCAGCTACGCGACCATCGACGTCATGCCCCTGGTGGACGCCATGGCCCTGTGGGCCCGGGAGTTGGGCAAGAAGGGGAATCCCGAGCTGGGACTCCAGGTCATCCAGACCGTGGAGCGCTGGGCACCAGGCCATCCTTCGCTGCTGGGAACCCGGATCGCGCTCATGCGGCAGCAGGGTATCCGCGGTTATGTGTGGAGCCTGCCGGATGTCATCAAACTGAATCAACTGAGGGTCAAGCACCCCACCAACCGCTGGCTTTGGATTGTCCACCACATGGGTTGGCTGCGGGTGATGGCGGCGGTGCTGCTGTGGAGCTGGACGCTCTGTCTGGCCTTACGGTACCGGCGGGTTTTTCGGCACCTGTGGGAAGAAAAGTTGCTGCGCCGGGAGATCAGCCCGGTGCTCCTCGCGCTGATGGGCGGCCTCATCATCACCTTGCCGGTGGTGGCTGGGTTGGACCCCAGCTTTGTGGCGATGTTCTGGCTCTGGTTGCTGGCCCCTTTCCTGAATGCCAGCGAAATCAAAGCGGTGCTCTTTGTCCTGCTCATCCAACTGGTCCATCCGGCCCTAGCGGTCTTCGAACCCCAGGCTTCCCAGGAGCCGCTCCCCAGCGTCGTCGCCCTGCAACTCCAGCCCCAGGTGCGGGTGGCGGACGCCCAGGTGCTGCGCTTCCTCCCGGACCAGGACCGGGAATTCCTGAAGGGTTGGCAGCAACTCCAGCGGCAGGACTGGACCGCGGCCGAGGCGACCTTCCGGGGCCTTTTGGGCCATCATCCGGACCAGGCGGAGGTCCTGAACAATCTTGGTGTCGCCCTCTACCAGCAGAACAAACACGAGGATGCCTCGAAGGAATTCGACAAGGCCTTCCAGATCAACCCCAAGAGCATCGAGATCCTGGTGAACCAAAGCGTCCTGGCCTTCGAGCATTTGGACACCGTGCTGGGCATCGGGAAACAGGATGAAGCCCGGCAGGTGGATTCCTTGGCCTACGAACGGCTCGAGGCGGTGAACCAGTCCAAGAAGGATCAGCGCACCTTCGCCACACCTTTGCCAGATACCAGAGAGCGCACTCGGGCGCTCATGGACGCCTACAGCACACCCAACTCGACCGACTGGACCGAGCACCTCAAAGACAAGGGCATCGCCCTCAACCTGGCGCTGCCCATCCTGGCGGTGGTGCTTTTTCTGGCCCGGCTCAAGCGGAGCATCCAGCAGGCGCATGCCACCCAATGCACCCGCTGCGGTGAGCCTTTCCGCACCACCGACAGCGATGACCATTCGGTCTGCTCCAAGTGCCACCATCTGTTCACCCTGAAGGATGGTCTCCATGCCGAGAGCCGCAAACGCAAGCTCGATGAGGTGGCGGATTTCCAGACTTCCCAACGGCAGATCCATCAGAGCCTCATCGTGATCCTGCCCGGGGCGGACCGCGCCTTTGTGGGCGAGACCCGGGAGGGTTTCCTGGAGCTGCTGTTCCTCTGCTTCGCCTTCGGTCTCGCGATCGCGACGGGCCAGACAGTCCGGTACCCCGGTGAGATCCTGCCGGACCCCGTCAGCACCTGGCTGCCGGTGGGCATTGTCCTGCTGGCGGTGCTCTTTCTGCGGTCCTGGATCAAACTGCTGCCCCGGAAGGCCTGACTTCCCGATCCCCAAAGCTCTGCCCGTTCGCTGAAAGGTTCCCCCATGGCACTCGAAGGCTCCTTGCGGGATTTCGATCTTTTCTCCCTGTTCAACATGATCAAGATCCAGGGTAAAAGCGGCACCCTGGTGCTGTCCCGCGGCCAGGAATTTGTCAAAGTGTTCTTCGACCAGGGCGAGATCGTCGGCTGCGATTCCAACCAGGTGCGCATGGAGGACCGGGTGGGCACCATGCTGGTGCGGCTCGGCCGGCTGAGCGGTGAAGAACTGATGCAGATCGTGCAACTGCAGCGGCAGACCCTAAAACTCATGGGTACCCTGCTGCTGGAGAGCGGCAAGGTCACCCCCCAGGATCTCCAGGACGCGCTCTTCAACCAGGCCATGTCCATCATCTACCGCACCTTCCGCTGGAAGGAGGGGGACTACCGCTTCGACTCCATGCTGCCCCTCGACCTGGACCGGGAGCACTTCCCCCCCATTCCCGTGGACACGGTGCTCATGGAGGCCGCCCGCATCCAGGACGAATGGCCGGAAGTCCAGAAACGACTGCCCGACCTCATGGTGCCCTTGGCCAAGACCACCAAAGGCAAGACCACCAAGCTCGACATCGACCGCGAGTTGTCCACGATCCTGGAAGGCCAGGGAGGTGCCCACTCGCAGGGCAGCTCCGGCCTCAGCCACGAGCAGGAGACGGTCCTCACCTATTTCGAGCAGGCCCAGTCCGTCCAGGATGTGCTTTTGGTGAGCCGCTACGAAGAACTGGATACGTGCAAGACCATTGCCGATCTGCTGGAAGGGGGCCTGCTGGAACCCATCCGTGACAGCGTGGACCGGCCTTCGCGCCCCTGGACCGCGGATGCGCCATCCTCGATCAAATCCGAAGAACCCGAGGGGCCTTCCAGAGTGTTCTGGCCATGGGTGGCAGTGCTCCTGCTGCTGCCTCTGCTGACCTATGTCCCGAAGAGCCGGAACTCTTTGAACCAGGGACTCGCGAGCCTACAGCCGGCGGATCTGCGGGAGACTCCCGACGTGGTGACCCGCATCCGCCAAGCCTGGGCGCTGCGCATGGCCTCGCCCCAGGATGGCGGCCTGCCCCTCGCCAAGTCCCTGGGCCGCCCCCTCGATGAAACCACTAACCCCGTGGTGGACCTCACCAAATATCCGGACCCGCTCTTCGCGCCCATGCAGCCGACCAAGGCGGCGGATCCCATGGCGCCACCGACGGCCACCGCGGCCGCCCTGGCCCCAGTGGGAAAGGGCAAATAGCGCGATGTTCGTCCATCAGCGCAATGGCTCCATCGAGGTCATCTGCGGTCCCATGTTCAGTGGCAAGTCGGAGGAACTGATCCGCCGCGTGAAGCGGGCCTTCATCGCTCGGCAAACCGTCCAGGTCTTCAAGCCCGCGATGGACGACCGCTACGACAGCCACGCCGTGGCCAGCCATAGCCTGCAGAAGATGGATGCCATTCCCATCCGCCATTCCCGCGAGATCCGCGATCTGCTGGACCCCGCCGTGGAGGTGGTGGCGCTGGATGAAGCGCAGTTCATGGACGAGGGCGTGGTGGATCTGGCCGAAGAGTTGGCGGACCGGGGCGTGCGGGTCATCGTGGCGGGCCTCGACCAGGACTTCGCGGCAGCGCCCTTTGGCATCATGCCGGCCTTCCTGGCCAAGGCCGAATTCGTCTCGAAACTGCAGGCCATCTGCATGGTCTGCGGCGCTGCGGCCAACCGCAGCCAGCGCACCATCCGCAGTGGCGGCCTGGTGTTGGTGGGCGCCGCCGAAGCCTACGAGGCCCGCTGCCGCCATTGCTATGAAAAGCCCGTGGCGACCGCCAAGGCCCTGCTGCAGGACCCCGAGGAAGCCTCGATGCCCTTCCCGCCTAAGCTGGCGGAGGGGTGAAGGTGGCCCCCAAGGCCTGAGTGAAATGGAGGGAGTGCCATGCCCCCCTCCCGAATTCCTGAGCCTTCCGGGCTAGGGGTCCACTCTGGGGCCGGCCAGGGGCTTCTGCGGGCATGGGAGGCTGGTCCGGCCGCCCTGGCACCCTGCCGTCGCTGCTTGCGCTCTTCGGCATCCGGCTCCAAGGCTGTAGACTTCAAGGTTGGGCCGGAACCCAAGCTCCAGCCCGAGGGCGCGCTGCTGCAGCGCCCTTTCCCCAACTTTCAGCCCGAGGCTTCAGGGCACAGGAGTTTTCATGGCCGGCGCCTACGCCAACTTCACCCACATGACCGATTTCATGGACCTCCAGGGCCTGCTTTCGGACGAAGAACGCATGGTCCGGGAAGCCGCTCGCGAGTTCGTGAATGGCGAAGTGCTACCCATCATCGAGAAGCATGCCCAGGACCAGACCTTCCCCAGCCAACTCATCTCCAAGATGGGCGACCTGGGCTTCTACGGTCCCTCCTTGCCGGAGGAATACGGCTGTGCGGGCCTCTCTTCCGTGGCCTACGGCCTGCTCATGTACGAGCTGGAACGCGGGGATTCGGGCCTGCGCTCCTTCGCATCCGTCCAAGGTTCGCTGGTGATGTGGCCCATCTACGCCTACGGCTCCGAGCAGCAAAAGAAGTACTGGCTGCCCAAGATGGCCAAAGGCGAGAAGATCGGCTGCTTCGGCCTGACGGAACCGGATTTCGGCTCGAACCCCGGCGGGATGCTCACCAAGGCGGTGAAAGAACCCGGCGGCAAATGGCGCATCAACGGCACCAAGATGTGGATCACCAACGGCACCGTAGCGGACGTGGCGGTGGTGTGGGCCCAGACCGAGGACGGGATCCGCGGCTTCCTGGTGGAAAAGGGAACGCCCGGCTACAGCGCCCCGGAAATGAAGGGCAAGTGGAGCCTTCGCGCCTCCACGACCTCCGAATTGGTGCTGGAGGACGTCATCGTGGACGAGGAAGACGCCTTGCTGCCCCATGTGAAAGGCCTCAAAGGACCTCTGGGCTGCCTTACCCAGGCCCGCTACGGCATCGCCTGGGGCGCCCTTGGCGCCGCGGACGCCTGCTATCAATGCGCCCTGGACTACGCGCAGCACCGCATCCAGTTCGACAAGCCCATCGCCAGCTTCCAACTCCAGCAGGAGAAGTTGGCCTGGATGGTGACGGAGCTGACCAAGGGGCAGTTGCTGGCACTGCAGCTGGGCCGCCTCAAGGACGCCAAGACCTACACGCCGGCGCAGGTCAGCATGGCGAAAATGAACAATGTGAATGTGGCCCTCGAGATCTGCCGCAAAGCCCGCACCATCCTGGGCGCCAACGGCATCCTGGACGAGTACCCGGTCATGCGCCACATGGCGAACCTCGAAAGCGTGTACACCTACGAAGGCACCCACGACATGCACACGCTCGTCATCGGTCAAGAGGTCACCGGAATTCCGGCCTATCGATAAAAACACTACGCGAAGGCTGGGAAGGCAAAGCCGAACACACGGGAAAACAATTTGCTGGCCCGATGAATTTTCCCTTCGTCGCCTTCGCCACCTTCGCGTAGTTCCCTTGGGAACTGATCCATGAGCATCGGTCCACCACCCCACAGGCGCATTCCCTCGCTACCCTACCGCAAGCCCCAGGAAGGCCGGGACTACTGGATCCAGGATGGTTTCCTGCCCAATGCCCTGGAACTCTCCGAGCGCTGTTTCGCCCGGGAGGATTGGACCTACGGGTTCCCCCATCGACAGGAATTCTGGCCGGGCATGCGGGCTCCGGATGGACTCCTGCCGGAAGAACTGGCGCGGGTCGATGCCTGGGTGAAAGAAAAGACCGGCGCACAAAAACTCTGGCAGGAGCGCACGCCAGAGGGAGCCATGCTCAACCACAATTGGATCCAGTTGGTGGGGCAGAAGGAGTCGGGGCCGCGTCCCCATACGGATTCACGGAAACTGTGCCGCTATGCGGGTGTGGTCTACCTCAGCCCCAAGGCCCCGGCCCGGGCCGGCACCTCGTTCTACCGGTTGCGCATGCCCAACGGCGCCCTGAGCGGTAACTTTGTTCCGCCGCCCCACGCCAACGTCCCCGAAGCGCTGGGTGTGGCGAAGCTGCCTCTGGAGGCCTGGTCCGAAGACCTGCGCATTGACAACGTCTTCAACCGCCTGGTGGTGTACCGCGCCGACCTGGTGCATTCGGCCACCAGTTACTGTGGCCTGGAGCATCGGGACAAACGGATGACCGTAGTGTTCTTCTGGATGGCCTGAGGGCGGTGGGCTATGGGTTATGGGCTGTGGGGGAATGGCTGCGGTCTTCCTAAAGCCTATGGCCTGCGGCCTACTTGACTTCCAGCTTCCGCGCTTCCAACAAGGTGCCGAGCGCCTGCTCCAGCGTGGTGACGTTTTTCGCGTAGGTGATGCGGGCCTGGAGTTCGGCGGAACGGGCGGTGTCCAACTCGTCGGCGCGCTGCAGCACGAAGAAGTTGGTGCTCATACCGTTGTCGAATTTCTTCCGTTCCGCGTCGAGATTCTTTTCGCGGAAAATGCGGGTCTTCTCGGCGGCCGCCACGCCTTTGGCCGCGGCTTCGAGATTCCGGTAGGCCTGGCGGACCTGCAGGACGATGCCCAGTTCCTGGTCCTTCAGGCTCAGCTCGCTTTGGCGGCGGTTGGCCCGGGCCTGGGATAGCCCGCCCCGGGCGGTGCGGTTCGCGAAGGGAATGGCGAAGGTGAGACCCACGTTATAGCCGGGGTACTTGAAGCCCGTTAAGTCACTGTTGACCCCGCTGAAATTTTCGCGGGTATTCGATGCGCCTACGTAGCCCACATTCAAATCCAGCTGGGGCTTGAGCTTGCTGTTGGCAGAAGTTTCCAGGGCCTGTTTGGACTCCAGATCCAGTTGGGCGACCTTCAGTTCCAGGCGCTTACCCAGGGCTGTCTTTTCCGCGGTGTTCTCGTCAAAACGGAACGGTTCGATGTTGGGGGCATCTGCGGCCTCCAGATTGGTGGGCCGGGTCGTATCCGGGTAGAGCGCCCGGGCCAGGGCGTCCTTCGCATTGTCCAGTTGCGCTTCGGCGGCGATGATGTCCTGCTCGCGCTGGGCCGCTGAGGCCTCCGCGCTGGTGACTTCGATGGGGGCCAGAGTACCGACCTGGACTCGGATCTGATTTTCGTTCAGCTGCTTCTGGGCCAGGGCCAGGGACTGCCGTTTGTTCTCCAAATTGCGTTTGGCGAACACCAGGTCCCAGTACTTGGATTCCGTGTCGGCCACCAGCGTAATGATGGCTTGCTGGAAAGTGTAGTCAGCTTGGAGGGAACCCTTCTTCGCCACGATGAGATTCACGCTGGCGGCGTCGCGGCCCGCGTTGCGCAACAGGCTCTGGGTGTAGGTCGCCGAGAGGCTGCTGGTGTAGGGGAAAGGATTCAGGTTGTAAGGGCCAAAACCCGTGGGCCCCACTACAGTGCCGGATGGAAGCACCGTCGTGCTTTTGCCGGACTGGTCCGTTGAGGCATACAACGGTGACTGGGAGCCGTAAGCGATGGAGAAATTCCCTCCCCACTCGAAAGGCTTTGTTACCGTCGCGTTGATATTCCGGCTGGTGGTCGTGAATTCGGAATCCGTGGTGACTAGCGAGCCTGGGGAACTCTGGGAGGGCCCAGACCGTATGCTCGCGCTTTTGGTGTGGCCGAAACTGATGCCGCTCTGCAACGACCAATCGAAGGCACCCTGGTTGATCAGGACCGTGGCCTTGGAGGCATCCCTCACCTGCTCGGCAATGCCCACCTGCAAATTGTGCTTGAGCGCGGTTTGGACAGCTTCCTGCAAAGTGATGCGCTGGGCGGCAGAAGCCGCGCCTGGGCTGTCCTGGGCCACCAGGCCGAAGGCGATGAAGAGAGCTGGAAAGGCCCGGAAGGCGGCCGCGGTGGATCGGGACATCATCACTCCTTGAACGGCGAAAACAGATTGCATCAAACAGCTGTCATCAAGACCGGTGCCTGGGAAGGCTCCAGCGGCCTACGGGCCGAGAGGGGGTGCGGTTTAGGGGGCCGGTCGAAGACCAGAACAGGCAGCCATGAATCAGCAGAATGCCTTCCTCGTGAGATGAGGGCAAGCGGAAGATTCATCACCTGTTGAAAAATGTCGGTGAATGACCGCTCTGGGCCGTTGAACGGGTGCGCGGCGCGCTACTTGAGCGGAAGGATCCGCAGTTCGACTTTCTGCCCGAGCTTCAGGGGGGTGGGCTCGTCCATGGCCACTTTCACCAGCAGCACCCGGATATCGGTGGGCCGGGCCGGGTCCTGAGGCTTGAGGCGGCGGGGGCCGACGCCATCGGGCAGTTCTTCGATGCGGCCGCGCCAGGTCGCCTTCGTTCCCTCAGTGCCGACCTGCACGGCGCTGCCGACCTGCAATCGCGATACATCGAATTCGTCGACTTCCGCTTCGATCCGGGTGCGGCCCAGGTTCGTGAGGCGCAGCAGGCGGGCCCCCGGCGCCAAGGTTTCCCCGGCGTTGGCGAAGCGCTCCATGACCACGCCCTCGATGGGCGCCTGGATCTGCCGCTTGGAAACCTGGGCCCGGAACTGGTCCACCGAAGCCCTCGCGGCATCCTGGCGGGCCTGGGCGAGGCGCAGCTGGTTCTCTGCATCGTCGAGGCTGCGGCGGTCGAGGGCCCCATCCCCCACCAGCTGCCGCCGGCGGGCCACTTCCCGCTCCTGGAAGTTGATCTCGGCGCCTTGCTCCCGCACCTTGGCCTCGGCGGCCTCCAGGGCGGCCCGCTGTTCCCGGTCATCGATGTGCGCGAGCAGCTGACCTTTGTGGACGACGTCCTTTTCATGGACATTCAGCGAATCCAGGGTGCCCCCCAGATCGGTCCCGACGGTCACATCGAAGCCTGGATAGGCGGCCACACGGCCTTCACAGCGCACGGCGCCAGGGTCCGGCAGGCCGTTCAAGTCGAGAGGTTTGGGCGCGGCAGCCTTGGGCCCGGGCTCCCGCTGGATGAGCACCATGGCGGTCAAGGCCATCGCGGCGGTCAGGGGCAGGATCACTTTCAAGGCGGTGCTGGTCTTCATGGGATTTCCTTTCAGGGCCGCAACCGGCCGTCATGGATTTGGAGCACACGGTCGGCGATGCTGCGGACTTTGGGATCGTGGGTGACGACGAGGAGCGCGCGGTTCTCGCGCTTGGCCAGGTCTCGGAAAAGCTCGAGGATCTGAGCTCCCACGGCGCTATCCAGGTTGGCGGTGGGTTCGTCCGCCAACAGCACCGCGGGTTTGCAGGCCAGGGCCCGGGCGATAGCCACGCGCTGCTTCTGGCCGCCGGAAAGGTCCCGGGGCAGGTAGCCCGCCCGGTCCAAAAGCCCCACCGCATCGAGCAGGGCGCGGGCTTCCTGTTTGGCGGCGGGCCCTTTCAAGCCCTTCAAATTGAGGGCGTACTGCACGTTCTCCAGGGCGTTCAGGGAAGGGAACAGGTTGAACTGCTGGAACACGAAGCCGATGTTGCGGCGGCGCACGGCTGCCAGGTGGCTGGAGCGGCCCTCCACGGGCTTCTGCTGGATGCGCAAGTCCCCGCCGCTGGGCGAGAGGATGCAGCCGAGGATCTGCAGCAATGTCGTCTTGCCGGAGCCCGATGGCCCTTCGAGGGTGACGACTTCGCCGGCGTGGAGGTCCATGGAGACGCCCCGGAGCACCGTGGTCTCCTGAACGCCCTCCTGGTAGGTCTTGGTGATGTCGCGGGCTTCCAACACGGCCATTCCTAACTCCGGAAGACGAGGCCCGGGTCCACATTGGCCACCTTGCGGAAGCTGACCATGGCCGAGGCGAGGCAGAGCAGGAGGGTGCCCACGGCCACCACCGAGATAGTGGAGGCGGGCATGATGAGTTTCAGGTTCATGGCTTCCACGGCAGGCTTCTGGGCGAAGGCCAACCCCAGGCCCAGGAGGAAGCCGAGCACGGCGGCGATGGTGGCCTGCCGGGCGAGGATGCGGTAGATGTCGGCGTTACTGCCGCCGATGGCCTTCACGGTGCCGAATTCCTTGATGTGTTCCATGGTGGAGGTGTAGAGGGTCTGGGCCACCACGACGACGCCCACCAGCACGCCCAGGAACACCGCCAGGAAGGCGTTGAGGCCGATGCCGGTGTTCTTGATCCAGTAGGCCTCGGATTTCGTGGCCCATTCGTTGGAGGTGTACACGTCGTTGAAGGGCAGGCGGCGGTGGAGTTCGGCCTTCACCGCGGCGGCATCGGCGCCCGGCGCCAGCTTCACCAGGATGTAGCTGGTGTTGCCCTTCAGGAGATCGGGGTTCATTTCCTGGGCCCGCCGGAAATCGATGAAGGAGACCGGGGTGGTGGTGAAGGACTTGGCTTCCTGGGAGACGCCCGCGATGCGCAGCCGGTTGTGCTGCACCTCCCGGTAGTCACCGGTGGCGAAATCGCCCAGGCGCCGTTTGGCGCTTTCATCCAGGAAAATGAATTCGCCGCGGCGCAGGTCCTGGATGTCCCCTTCTTTCACGGTCCAGGGCAGGTTCCAGGCGCCGAAATCCTCCAGCGCGTAGAAGACGCCGCCTTCTTCGGCGCCATTGGGCAGGGTGATGTTCATGAAGGTGACGATGAGGTTGCCCGCCCTGGCGACGCCGGGCACCGAGCGCACGCGGTTCACGTAGGTCTCGGGGAATTGGTGGGCGAAATCCACGTTGGGTGTGTTGTGGGAAGTCACCCACAGGTCAGCATTGGCGTGGCGGATGGTGAGGGTGGCGTTGCTCAGCAGGCCGAAGAAAAGGCCCACCTGGGAGAGCACCAGGGCCACGGCGAAGGCCACCCCCGCTACGGTGATGGTGAAGCGCAGCTTGTCATGGAGCAGGATCTTGAGGGCCAGGTCCACCATGTCAGGCGCCCTTCATCGGGGGTCGGACCGGCGCCTTGACGGCCTTGGAAACCGGCGCCGGCTTGGTAAGAAGGCCATCCACCTGCAGGTCCACCATGGTCTTCACCCGCTTTTTCAAGGGCCGCCACTTCACCCAAGGGTCGTTGCACTTCGAGAAATGGAGCGCCAATACCCCATGCACACCCGCCCACATGGTCTGGGCCAGCAGCTCCGGATCCTTGTAGCTCGGGAGGAGGCGCCCCGAGGCGATGGCTTCCGCCGCCGTCGAGAGCAGGAAGGCATAGGCGTCCATTTCAGGATTGCCCTTCCACTCCTCGTCGCCGTGGCCCTCGTAGTCTGGTGAATCGGTCATGAACATAAGCCGGTAGTGGTTGGGGAAATCCTCGGCGAACTGTGCGTAAGTGAGGCCCAGGGCCTTCAGCCGCTGGATGGGATCCTTCACGGAAGCCAGCTTGGCGAAGCCCTTCCCGAACTCGCTGAAGTCGTGGCGGCAGAGCTCCCGCACCAGGTCCTCTTTGTCCCTGAAGTGCAGGTAAAGGGTGCGGGGGCTGTACTCGATGCGTTCGGCGATGGCCCGCATGGTGACGGAGTCGTAGCCGTCCCGGGCGAAGAGGTAGCGCGCCGCGTCGAGGATCTCCTGCTTCAGCTTTTCCTTTTCCCGTTCCCGCCGGTCGGTTGGCCCCATGGTAACTCCTTGAAATCTACATGGTTCATTTTGTAAACAACGTTTACTTTGTCAACCAGGAATTATTTAAAATTCAAGTTTCCGGAATCTGGACAAGCTCTCGCCACCGCCCCGCCCGGTGCTGCAAACTCTTCCAGGGGGTTGGGATGGGACAAATGGCGAAGTGGGTGGAGGCCCTGGCCGCGGGGAAAGTGTCGATGCCCCCGGTGGCGCGGCTGGTGGGCTTCACCATCGACTCCGCCGCCGCGGACCGGGTGGTGATGGTCTTGGAGGCCGGGCCCCAGCACGCCAATCCCATGGGAACCCTCCATGGCGGCATCCTCTGCGACATCGCCGACGCCGCCATGGCCATGGCCTATGCCACGGGCATCGAAGATGGCGCAACTATCACGACCCTCGACCTGAACATCAGCTTCCTGCGGCCCTTCTGGACCGGCCGCCTGCGGGCCGTGGGTCGGGTGGTGAAGCGCGGCCGCACCACCGGGCTGGCCGAATGCGACGTCTTGGACGACCAGGAGCGCCTCATCGCCCGGGCCACCAGCACCCTGATGACCCTCACCGGCGAACAGGGCAAGGGCCGCTGAACCGCGCGGCTACTTCAGGAGCTGCCTCGCCACCACCATGCGCTGGATCTCGCTGGTGCCTTCGTAGATGGTGGTGACGCGCACATCGCGGTAGAGGCGCTCCACCACGTATTCCGCGGAGTAGCCGTAGCCGCCGAAGACCTGCACGGCGCGGTCGCAGACCCAGACGGCGCTTTCGGTGGCGAATAGCTTGGCGGTGGCGGCCTCGAGCGTGCAGGGCAGGTCTTCATTTTTCATGGAGGCGGCCTTGTAGACCAGCAGCCGGGAGGCCTGCACCTTGGCTTCCATCTCCGCCAGGTAGATCTGGATGGCCTGGTGCTCGCCGATGGGCACCCCGAAGGTGTGGCGAGTCTTGGCGTAGGCGATGGACTCGTCCAGGGCGCGCTGGGCGATGCCCACGGCCTGGGCCGCGATGCCGATGCGCCCGCCATCAAGGCCGTTGAAGGCCACTTTCAACCCTTCGCCCAGTTGTCCCAGCAGGTCGCCGTCGGCCACGAAGGCGTCCTCCAGGGCCACCATTACCGTGCGCGAGGAGCGCAGACCCATCTTGTGCTCGGGCTTGGCCATGACCACGCCGGCCTGATCCGCATCCAGCACGAAGGCGCTGATGCCCTTCTTTCCCTTCGTGGGATCGGTGATGGCCATGGTCACGAAGTAGCGACCTACGGTGCCATTGGTGATCCAGGCCTTGGCTCCATTCAGTTTCCAGCCACCATCCACTTTCGTGGCTTTGCATTGCAGGGCGCCGGCGTCGCTGCCGGCATCGGGCTCCGTGAGCATGAAGCCCCCCAGCACCGCGCCGGAGGCCAGGGGCTTCAAGTACTTCTGTTTCTGATCCTCGGTGCCGAACTTCAGGATGGGGGCGCAGGCCACGGAGTTGTTCACGCTCATGGTCACCGCCACCGAGGCGTCCACTCGTGCGATCTCTTCGAGGGCCAGGATGTAGCTGAGGTAGTCCACCCCCGCGCCGCCGTAAGCCTCGGGAATGTTCATGCCCATGAAGCCCATCTCGCCCAGCTGCCTGATGATGTCAGCCGGGAATTCCGAAGCGTGGTCCCGGGCCATGGCGCCCGGCTCGATCTCCGCCATGGCGAAGTCCCGCGCCGCATCGCGGATGGCGAGCTGGTCTTCGGTGAAGGCTGGAAACATGGCAGCTCCTGGAGGCAGAAAAAGAGGCACAGAGCGAACCCTGTACCTCTGTTCTTGGGATTGTAGCTGAGGGCTAGTGTGACTTTGGATGGTAATTGGGGAAGGCTGGCACCACGGGCTTCGGAAGCGGGTGCTCCTTCAGCTGCTGCAGCACCACCTCGACGGCTTTGAGCAGCTGCGGGTCGCCCTGGGCAAAGACCTCCGCGGGCAGCCAGTCCACTTCGATGTCCGGCCCGGTGCCGTGGTTCTCGACTTCCCACTGGCTCTCGGGGTTGAAGAAGGCTACGCGCGGCGCGGTGACCCCGCCGCCGTCCATAAGGTTCGGGTAGTCGTAGATGCCCACCAGTCCGCCCCAGGTGCGCTTGCCGATGAGGGTGCCCACCTTGGCCCGATGGAAGTACCAGGGCAGGGCGTCGCCGCCGCTGCCGGCATACTCGTTGATGAGCATGGCCTTGGGCCCGAAGATGGCGCCCACGGGCGTGTTGAAGGGCTGGCCTTGGCGCGTGAACCAGTAGTTGTAGAGGGGGCGGTTCAGCACTTCGATGAAGTAGTCGGCCGCGGCGCCGCCGCCGTTGAACCGCTCGTCGAGGATGGCGCCCTCTTTGCCGACCTGGGCGAAGAAGTAGCGGTTGAAGCTGGTGAAGCCATCGCCGCCGGTGTTGGGCAGGTGCACGTAGGCGATGCGGCCGCCGCTCAGCTTGTCCACCAACCTCCGGTTGTCCTCCACCCAGGCCAGGTAGCGCAAGGGCCGCTCGGTGGGGACGGGCACCACGGTGACCTCCCGGGAGCCTTGACCATCGGCGGCAGCGCCGACCTTGAGGCGCACCTGCTTGCCCGCTTTGCCTACCAGGAGGGCGGCCAGCTCCTCGCTGGATTTGAGATCGCGGCCGTCCACGGCCAGCAGGAACTCGCCGCTCTTCACGTCCACGCCCGGCTGGGTGAGGGGCGCCCGGTTCTTCGGGTTCCAGCTCTCGCCATCGTAGATGCGGCCGAAGCGGTAACGCCCTTGTTCCAGGCTGAAGTCCGCGCCCAGGAGACCGCCGGGCACCTGCTTCACCGCGGGAGCTTCGCCGCCCGTGATGTAGAGGTGGCCTACGGTCAATTGGCCCATGGCCTCGGCCAGCAGGTAGGTCAGGTCGTCGCGGTTGGCCAAGCCTGCGAGATAGGGCTCATAGGCCTTTTCGGCGGACTTCAGGTCCAGGCCATGGGTGGCGGAATCGTAGAAGAAATCGCGCTGGAGGCGGAAGACCTCATGGAACATCTGCCGCCACTCGCCCCGGGGATCCGATAGCACCTCCATGGCCGCCAGGTTCAGGTTGCCGCCGGTGGGCTTGTCCACCTTGACGATGGACCAGGCCTGGCCCTTGCGGAGCAGCATCTTCTCGCCCTTGTCGGCGAGCTTGAAGTCATTGAAGCCATCCGTGACTTTCTCGGTCTTGCGGGTGGCCAAATCGAATTTGTGCAGCACCAGGCTGGGCTCGTCCTCAGCGGGGTCCAACGGCTGTTCCACCAGGAAGGCCTCGCCCTTCTTGCGGGACTGCAGGTCCACGTAGAGCCGCGGTGGTATGGGCAGGGGCAGCACCCGCTGGTAGAGGCCCTCCACGTCGATACGCACCGCCGGTATTCCCTCGTCCTTTTTGGGGCCGTCCTTCTTGGCATCGTCCTTTTTGTCCTCGGCTTTCTTGGACTCAGCCTTCTCCTCGTCGCTCTCGGGAGCCAAGGGCGAGCCCTTGTCTTTGCGCAGCACCATGAGGTAGGCGCTGCGGGTGACGGAGTGGTCGAAGGCGCTCATGTCCAGCCAGCCGCTGGTGGGGCCCGCATCCGTGGAGGCCAGGAAGTAGAGGTAGTCGCCCGAAGCGTCGAAAGCCGCGTGGCGCGCGTCGCTCATGCCGTCCGTGAGCTGCAGTTTCTGGCCGCTGGCGGCATTGAAGGCGAAGACCGCATGCAAGTGGCTGGGCAGCTGCCGGGTGTAGGCGATCCACGCGCTGTCTGGGGACCAGCTGGGGTCGAAGCTGCGGCCGGGATTTTCGAAAGTGTTGGTGTCCACCTTCACGGGCTTACCGGTGCCGAGATCCACCAGCCACAGATTCAGGCGCTTGTCGGTGTAGGCGAGCTTCTGGGAATCCGGGGACCAGGTGGGGGCGTAGAAGAAGGAGCCTTCGGCGCCAAGGGCGATCTTGCGCACGGTCCCATCGCCATTCTGGGTGCGGATGTGCAGGGCATATTCCCCGCTCTCGTCGCTGAAGTACGCGATGCTCTGCCCGTCGGGCGACCAGGCGGGGTCCCGCTCCATGGCGGCGGGGGTGCGCGTCAGGTTGCGGATGTCGCCCTTCTCCGCCGGCACGGTCAGGATTTCGCCGTGGGCCTCGAAGACCGCGCGGAGCCCCGAGGGCGAGATGTCGGCATTCTGGATACCCTTGGCGACATTCACGAAATGGGGCCGGGCGCCCGGCAGGTCGGGATCCACGCGGATGTCCAGGGCTTTCGCCGCCCCGGTCGCGCAGTCGAAGAGGTGCAGGGATCCGAACTGCTCATAGAGGATGCTGCCGTCCGCGTAGGCCGCGGCCTTGATATCCAGGCCCTTGTTCTCGAGGACCTGGGTGACGGCCTTGGTGGCGTGGTCGTAGGCGAAGAGCGTGCACGCGCCATTGCGATCCGAAAGGAAATAGACCTTGCCGCCGGCCCACATGGGATTGAAGTCATTGGCGTCCGTGCGGGGAATGGGCTCCACCACGGCGGTTTTCAGGTCCGCGATCCACACCTTCGACGCTTGGCCGCCCCGGTAGCGCTTCCAGGTGCCGAAGGCCCGGTCCAGGGGTTCGTAGGCCAGCTGCGACCCGTCCGGCGAATAGGACCCGGCGTAGGCCCGGGGCAGGTGGACCTCCACGGCGGGGCCGCCGTCCTTGGGGACCGTGAACAGTTTGGAGTAGCGGTTGAAGCTGGCGCGGCCGGAGCGGAACAACACACTCTTCCCGTCGGGCGTCCACCCCACTACCTGGTCTGGCCCGGGCTGATGGGTCAACCGCAAGGGCGCACCGCCTTCCACCGGAATGACGTACACATCGATATCGCCTTCGTACTGGGCGGTGAAGGCGAGGAGCGATCCATCGGGGGAGAAGACGGGATCGGTCTCGACGCCCACGTCGCTGGTGAGTCGCCGGGCCTGGCCGCCACTGCGCGAGGCGACCCACAGGTCCCCGCCGAAGCTGAAGGCCACCTGGCGGGCGCTCAGGGCGGGCCGCCGGAAAAGCGCGGGAGCGGGCACGTTCGGGGACGCGGCGGCCAACACCAGCGTAGCCATGGGGAGGCAGAGGGCGGACCTTAGGTGCATGCGGGTCTCCTGGGAAAATAATCCATAGCATTGTATAACGAGGTTCGATTTGAAAGGTTTACGGTCCTAGGTGCTTTTCCAGCAGGGCCAGGGCCGCTTTGGAACCCTCCCATTTCATGAGGTCCCGGGCCTCGGCGAAACCGCACCACTTGAACTCGCTGTGCTCGTCGGAGCTCAAGCGCACCGGGAGATCTGAGGGAACTTCCATGTGGAAGCAGGTTTCGGTGTTGAAGCGGGGCTCCGGGTCCGGAAAGCGGACGATGGCCGAATCCACCCAGAAGCTGTGCCGCAGCGGAAGGGGCAACAATCTGCCACTCAGGCCGGTCTCCTCCAGCAATTCGCGATGCGCGGCTGCCTCGCAGGTTTCCCCGGGCTCCATCATGCCCGTCACGCTCTGCCACCACAGGCCGTGGGAAGGCACTCGCAGCATCATGAGGATTTCCGGGCTATCTGTGCCGCGCCGCCAGGTCAGGGCATTGACGCTCTGGCTGGTAGGCCGCGAGGGCAAAATCTCCAGGCCCAGGCATTCGCATAGGTGGTGTTGCAGACGGTCCGTGACAGTGGGCAGATCCGGGCAGGCTTCGCCCAGCAGGGAGCGCAGCGAGCACACGCCTTTGTCAGTGAAGCCGCAGGGAGTAATCCACTGGTAGTGGCGCAGATCCGGCTCCACGTTGAAGGCGATGCCATGGGTGGTGATCCAGCGGCTGAGGTGGAGGCCCACGGCGCCCAGTTTTTCGAGGCCGCCGCCCTTCCGGAACCGCGCGGTGTCCACCCAGATTCCCGGCGCACCCTTCAACCGCTCGGCCCCGACGCCGAATTCCCCCGCGGTGCGGATCATGGCCTCTTCGAGGCCTCTCACCAGCCTCCCCACGTCCTCCCGTCCCCCCGAAAGGTTGCAGATGGGATAGACCACGATCTGGCCGGGACCGTGGTAAGTGACTTCGCCGCCGCGGTCCGTCGGCTGGATTTCCACTCCCTGCGCGGCACAGAATTCCGCGCTCACATGAATGTCGTCCATGGAGGCGTTCCGGCCCAAAGTGAAGACGGGGTTGTGCCCCAGGATCACGAGCTGGTCGGGGTGGCCCGGCTGTTTGACATAATCCGCTAGCGCCTTCTGCAGCCGCAATCCCGCGGTGTAGAACACGTGTTCGAAGCGCCGCACCTGGGCGGGCCGGGGGGAGTCGAAGCCGATGCCGGACATACCTTCAGGCTACCGGCAAGGCCAGCAGCGCATCCAGATAATGCCCCAGTGCGTGATCCAGCCAGCGGTGGGAGGAGGTCCCCCGGGCCACATAACCCATGTGTCCGCCTGTTTTTTCGAGGTGGAGGTGCACGGAATCCGAAACTGGCGAATCCCAGAAGGATTCCACCGCCACGAAGGGGTCGTCCTCGGCGCTGAGGATCACCGCGGGGGTTCGGATCTTCGCCAGGTGGGGCCCTGCGGAGCAGCGGGAGTAGTAGTCCTCGCGGTCCCTGAAGCCACCGGCAGGGGCGGTGTAGAGATCGTCGAAATCCGTCAGGGTGCAGAAGCGAGGGATGCGGTAGATGTCAGGGATCAGGCCGTCCTCCACGCGTTCCCGCACCGCGCGGCGGCAGCGGAAGACGAAGCGCAGGTCGTAGATACGGTTCAGGCCGGTTTTGATCAACACCGCGCACCTGCCCAGGTCGATGGGCGGGTTCACCGCGATGGCCACGTCGGGCTTCGCGAAGGTGCCGATGCCCTCCCCCAGGTTCAGCAGCAGGGCGTTGCCGCTGAGGGAGAACCCGATGGCGGCGATGCGCTTGCCGGGGTGCTGCGCCCGCGCCGCCTGGATCACGTCACCAAGGTCGTCCGCGCGGCCGCTGTGGTAGGTCCCCCGGGCCAGGCCCCGGCCTTCGCCGCAACCCCGGTGGTTCAGGGCCCAGACCGTGTGGCCCCGGCCCAGCGCGAGGATCACGGCGCGGTTCATGTAGGCCGCGTCATGGGAGCCGCCCAGCCCGTGGAAGAGCAGCACCACTGTGTCCGAACTGCCCGCCCAGGCGCGCCCTGCCAGCACGTCGCCATCCGCGAGGGTCACGCGGAAAGCCTCCCCCGCGCTGCCAGGCTTCGGCGAAGGCAGCTGGTTGCCAAGGATGGTCTGGAGGTGCGCTCCACTGCCCCACCACGGGGCTTCGCAGGCAGGCGGGGCGGGCAGCCCCAGCCCGCTCACTGGCCCTTGCGGTAGGCGAGGGTGTATTCCAGGGCGGCGGCGAGCTTCGGGTTCCGCACGGTGATCTTTTCTTGAAGGATGCCCCCCACTAGGGTGAAGGCCAGTTCGCGCTGGCCCTCATCGCCGGAAATGGAGAGCACGACCCGATCGCCGTCCTTCAGCATGGACACCTGGAAGGTTTCGCCGTCGCTGCGTTGCCAGGTGGCCGAGCCGCTGGCGGGGATGGTTACCGGCGCTTCCTTGCCAAAGTTGACCGTCAGGTTGGTCCCCATGAGCAGCGAAATGGCGTCATAGGTTTTTTCGCGGCCTTCGAGCTTCTTCTTCCAGATGGCCTTCGTGAAGGCGTTCATGCCTGCCACGGACTTTTCGATGGCGGGAGGGATTTGGTCCTGGCCGGACTGAAGGGTGTAGGTGCCGTCCCAGGCCGGCGCGGTCTGGAGCAGCGCGGGCACAAGCAGCAAGGCTGGGGAGATCATGGGCCGTCCAAAACACCAGGATATTCGGTTCTTCACGGAATTGAGTGAAAAGCCAACCACGCGGAGGGCAGCGGAGGCGCGGAGGGTCGCGGAGAATAGGTTCTGGATTTCTTGCTCGAAAGTCTGCTTAGGTACCGCGAGTGAGCCCGGGCATTTGGATGCGATAGCTGGAATCGTGGCACACGGCGATCCCATAAATGGCGAAATACGGATCGATCCTGCCCACTGATTTCTCCGCTACCTTCCGCGTGGTGTAGCTTTCTTTACCTGTGTTGATCCGTGCTCATCTGTGATTCCAGCAGTTGTGCATGTTGATCCTGCTTGGCCGATGGCACTTCGGACGCAGGGCAGTGGCCTACCGGAACAATTGGCACACAGTCTGCGAGCTGGCCATCGTGGCCGGGGCGCCCCGGAGAGTAAAGATCCCCAAGTTGAAAATGTCGGCTCCTCGCCGAATCGTGTGGGTAGAGCTTCAGGGTGAGGTGGGCTTTTGGTCCACTGGAGAGCTGGACACGAACCTACTCTTCCCGGCGGCCCTCGGGCTTCAACCTCCAGGGGAGGTGAAGTCGCTGGAGGTCAATGCCCACGAGCGCCGGCTG
>JANXPB010000233.1 GCA_025357545.1 Holophagaceae bacterium | reverse complement strand
CTCTATCCGGTTTTCAAAGATGCCTCGGATAACGAAATAACGCCCAAACCTAAGGCCCATCTCTCACCGACCCTCACCACAACCTCGATCGCGGCAGGAAAATTAGAGTATCACCTCGACGCTTCCGTGCAAGTGGAAATTCTAGGGGGCCCCAAGAACCCTGGGCACCACCCGGAAGCGGCCCAGCAACGGCTAGAATTCAGGGGTGAGCCCAGCCTTCCAAGTCCACATCATCGGCGCAGGCCTAGCCGGGTCCGAAGCGGCCTGGCAATTGGCGGAGGCCGGGTACCGCGTCCGGCTCTCTGAGATGCGGCCGGAACGCATGACACCGGCGCACCAGACCGCGCACGCAGCTGAAATGGTGTGTTCCAACTCCTTCAAGAGCGATGACCCCTCGAGCGCCACCGGCATTCTCAAAGCCGAGCTGCGAAGGCTGGATTCGTTGATCCTCGAGTGTGCGGAAGCCACGCGAGTACCCGCCGGAAACTCCCTGGCGGTGGACCGCGAAGCCTTCGCGGAACGGGTCACATCGAAACTGAAGCGGAATCCGAACATCACCTGGCACGAGGGTGAAGAACGTGCGCCGGATTTGGCCGTCCCCACCCTGATCGCCACGGGCCCGCTCACCGCAGAACCCTTGGCCGATTGGCTTTCAGCGATCTGCGGCGGCGACCGCCTCTTTTTCTATGATGCCATCGCGCCCATCGTCGAGCGCGATTCCATCGACATGGATATCGCTTTCCGTGCGTCCCGGTACGACAAGGGCGGCGCGGACTTCATCAACTGTCCCTTGACCGTCGAGGATTACGAACGGTTCATGGATGCGCTGCTCACGGCGGAGCGCGCCGACCTGCACGATTTCGATACGCCTTATTTCGAAGCCTGCCTGCCCATCGAGGTCATGGCGGACCGTGGCCGCGAGACCCTCCGCCACGGCCCCATGAAACCCGTGGGCCTCGACGATCCCCGTACCGGCCGCTGGCCCCAGGCCGTAGTGCAATTGCGCCAGGACACCCTCGCGGGCGACCACTACAACCTGGTGGGTTTCCAGACACGGCTCAAGTGGGGCGCCCAGAAGGAGGTCTTCCGTCTCATCCCCGGGCTCCAGAACGCCGAATTTGTGCGCTTCGGCAGCATCCACCGCAACACCTACGTCCACGCGCCCAAGGTGCTGGATGCGACCCTGGCAGTGAAATCCGTTCCCAACCTTTGGATCGCGGGGCAGCTCAGTGGAGTTGAAGGCTATCTGGAATCCGCCGCTGGGGGCCTTGCAGCGGCGACCTCCATCCAACGGGCCCTGCTAGGCCGTGCGCCCGCGCCCCTCCCCCGGGAAAGCATGCTGGG
Source organism: Holophagaceae bacterium (assembly GCA_025357545.1). GTDB lineage: Bacteria > Acidobacteriota > Holophagae > Holophagales > Holophagaceae > JANXPB01. Next base: position 5,392 of record JANXPB010000233.1, on the reverse strand, counting down.
CGCACTGCTCCATTACCTGGCGAACGCTTCGGTGAAGGATTTCGGCCCCACCAATGCCATGTTGGGACTGCTTCCGGAACTGCCCGAAGGGTTGCTCGACCATCGTGCGCTCAAGCGTGCGGGTGGCGCTAGAGGATTGAAACAGGCCAAGGGTCTTGCCTACCGGGAACGAGCCCTGGCGGCCCTGGAGGCCCATCTGTCGAATCTGGGAGTCGAGGCATGAAAAAGGCCGTGATCGCGTTTTTCATCTGCCTGCTGGCCGTGGTGGGCGGCACGTGGTGGTTCCTGCGGGGCGGCTCCAGGCAGGCTTCACTGGAGGACACCTCAGCAGGTTTCTCCGCGGATGCCCAAGGCCAAGGGCGCCTTCTCAAGTACTCAGAGGGCGGCACACCCTTGCGAAACTTCCAATGGTTGCGCCCCACGCGAGGCGGCACCGAGGTCGCGCAGGTGCTCACGCAAACCGATCGTCAGCAGATCGCCATTTTCAAGGACGGCCAACTGGGAGATCAGATGCACATCCCGAGGCCCGAAGGCGTCTCCGAGGCCTTCCATCGTTCCGCCCAGCTGCGCGATGCAGCGGTGATCCCAGGGGACGTCGTCATCCTGCTCTACCGCGTCAAGGACCCTACGGCGGTGGATGTGCCGCTCATCCTCGCCATGGATCTGAAAACCCAATCCGTGCGCTGGAGCCATCGTGCCGTAGTGGACCACTTGGTGCTTTCTCTTGATGCGAAACAACCAGAAGGCAGCGCCGTCATCGGCTACGGGGACGAAGCGAGTCTGGTGCACATCCCGTTGGCCCTGCAGAAGGGCGAACGCGCAGGCGCCAAGGCGCCACGGCCCGCCGCACAAACCATCGAGCTGCCTGCGGAAATCCAGGGCATCACAGGCCTGCTCCCCACCGGGCCTTCCACCTTCCTGGTGAGCCACCACAATGGGCTTTCCGCGTTCCTCGGCGCCAAGGGCTGGTCCCACTTCGCCTCGTTTCCGCCGGGGCCCTTGGGCTTCCCGGAACCCAGGAGTGGACTGGCTTACGATGGAAGACGCTTTTGGTGGCAACCAGAACCCGGCCGCTTGGTCCAATTGAAATTGGACGGCACCCCGGTGGCCCAATGGGATTCCAAATCCTTGGCCGTGGCTTCCCCCCGTGAGAAGGACGCTCAGCTGCTGCAATTGCTGGGCGCCGACCTGGAAGGCAAGCTCTGGTTCGCTCTCGCAGCCCCTTCACTGACGCCGGCCCCACTCCCCATCCCAGCCACGGACCCTCCCCTTCCTGCTCTCACGGCATCCATGGCAACTGCGGCAACTACGACCAGGACAGCAGACAGCAGCCGGAAACCCGAGGCTCCCTCGGCGAGGCCCATGCCCCAGACCACCCCGCCCCCAGAAGGTCTTGACCGCAGTGCGTGGGAGAGCTACCTGTCCCAGGGTCTGGATTTTCTGTATTGCTGGAATCCCGAGACCGGCGCCCTCGCCCGCGCTTCGTGGACCGATAGCTGGCGCAAGCTGGGCCCTCCCTCGGACTTTTCAATGCCCTTAAGCGACGGGGAGCTGCGGCCGGCGGCGGGAGGATTCCTGTTCGGACTGGGCACTCAGGCCTGGTGGCTGCCCCTCAAGGAACTGCCCTTGAAGGCCATCGGGACCAGTGGCAAAGCCTCACCGCCCCCAGTCATGACGCCCCTGGTGGTGAAGGCCCCGCCCTCTCCGATGATGGATTTCTCCCATCTGCCCGGATCTCCGAAAAATTAATTCTCGGCGATCAGGATGCGATCGTGGCCGGCCCAATCGCTGCGCACGGCGACACTCCGCCAACCCATGGCCACGGCGCGTTCACCTAGTAGCGGCCCCTGTCCTGCGCCGATCTCGAGCACCACGGCCCGGGCCTTGCGGTCCGCGGACTGTTGGAGGATCGCCGTCGAGAGGGCGAGGCCCCGATCCTCCGCAAACAAGGCGAAAGCCGGCTCGAAGGCGAGTTCGCGTTGCAAGGAGGGTGCATCCGCCGGATCCACATAGGGTGGATTCGAGACGACCAACTCCAGGGAATCCGGGACGGCTCCCAGCAGATCGCCCTGAGCGAATTTCAGCACAGCGCCCAAGCTCTCCGCATTGCTTTTGGCCACGTCCAGCGCACCCGCGCTGAGATCCGTCGCTACAATCTGCCACTCGGTTTCCAGGGCCATGGAAATGCCCAGGATGCCACTGCCGGTGCCGATGTCGCAGACGCGCCGCACACCCAGCCGATGGCCTATTTCCAGGGCGGCTTCGAGCACCAGTTCCGTTTCCGGCCGCGGGATCAAGGTGTCCCGGGTGACTGCGAAACGACGGCCCCGGAACATGGCGAAGCCGATGATGTAGGCCCAGGGTTCACCCTCGCGCCGCCGCCGCAGCCATTGGCCCACCTGGTGCCGCAGATCCTCCGGGACCTGCTCGTCCCCCCGCGCCGCGAGCCGCGTTCTCTCCCAGCCCAGGCCATCGTCGAACCAACGCAGGCATTCTGCGGAGGCCTCCTCCGGGTCGAGAAAGTGGGCCAACGCAGAAGCCAGGTCCAGACGTAGTTCGGAAAAGGTGAGGCTCATGTCCAACCATAGAATGGGTGCCGCACGGCCGTGCGGATTTCCGAAAGCCAAGCCCCGATCAACTGGTCAGCGCGCGGGCGCGTTCCTGGCTCTGGGCCAGCACGACCTCATGCAGGGAGCCCCCGTGGCTGTCCATGGTGACCACCACGGGGAAATCCTCCACCTCGATCACCCAGAAAGCCTCCGGGCTGCCGAACTCCTCGAGCATGTGGACGTCCACGACACGCTTCACGCGCTCCGCCAGTAGCGAGCCCGCGCCGCCGGTGGCGTGAAAGTACACCGCGCCGGTCTTCACCAGGCCGTCGCTGGTCTTCTTGCCCATGCCGCCCTTGCCGATGACGCCGCGCACCTGGTAGGTATCCAGCACGTCGGCCTCGTAGGGCTCTTCGCGGATGCTCGTGGTGGGGCCCGCCGCCACAAAAGTCCAGGAGCCATCCTCGTTCTTCCGCACCACGGGCCCGCAGTGGTAGATGACCATGTCCTTGAGAATGGGCTTCAGCCATTCGGGGTGGTTTTCCTTCATGTACTTGTGACCCATGTCGCGGCTGAGCACGAGCTTGCCGTTGAGCAGCACCTCGTCGCCCACCTTGAGGTGGCGGACGTCGGATTCGGAGATGGGGGTGGTGAGGCAGGTCTGGGCCATGGCATCGCTCGATCACAAAACAGTTCGGTGGAAAGTCGGGTTGAAGGCGCGGGATGGACTCAGTCGAAGCTGACGTGGCCACCAGCGCCGATGGTCATGACCCTCCGCCGCGAGGACCAGCACATGTAGCTGATACTCACGAAGAAGCTGGCGGGATGGCGGAACATCTCCTCCACCAGGACCCCCAACACGGTGGTCTTGCCCCCATAGCCCATGGGACCGATGCCCAGGGTGTTCAAGTCGTTCGTGATGTCTTTTTCGAACTGGTCCAGCTTGGGATCGGGATTGGGGGTGCCGAGCTTGCGGAGGATGACTTCCTTCGACTTTTCGTAGCTCGTCACGCGGTCGCCGCCAATGGCCACTCCGAGGATACCCGGCGAGCAGCCCTGGCCTTGGGCTTTCACCACCGCGTCGATGATGGCCTTCCGCACGCCGCCGATGTCGCGACCCGCGCCGATGGTCACGTCCGGCAGCCGGTACTGGGCGCCCACGTTCTCGCAGCCCCCACCTTTCAGCATGATGGCCACTTCGATTTCAGGCTTTTCCCATTCTTCGAAATGCACGACCGGATGGCCCTCATGGAAGGGGTCCATGTTGTTGCCGGTGTTTTTCCCGGTGAGCGATTCCACGCAGTTGGGCCGCAGCCACACGCACTGCGTGGCCTCCACCACCGCTTCGCGGATCTGGGCTTTGGCGCGGCGCTGGCTGAGCCCGAACGGATGCCGGACCCAGAAGATGATCGTGCCGGTGTCCTGGCAGAGCGGCGTCACATGGCCATCCGCCAGGAGGATGTTCTTCACCATGTCGTTCAGAGTGTTGAAGGCCCGGGAGCCCTCCTCCTCGGCGTCGCGGCCCTGCACCAGAGCATCGATGACATCCTGCGGGAGCCTCGAACTGGCGCGGCGAATGAGTTCCAGCGTTGGGGCCTTCAAGTCCAGCGCCTTGAGGTCCCCCATGGCCGCCCGGTAGCCACTGGGCAGCACCGACTTTTGTTCAACCACGTCCAGAGTCGACAGGGTCGGGATCGTGCATTCAGCCATGGGAACTCCGCAAAGACCAGCTTGCCATTGTCTGCCTGCCCGCCAGTTTGCTCAACCTCAGAAGCCGAAGTCGTAGGTGAAGTTGAGGTTCGCCAGGAAGCCGTAATCGTCGCTGAATCGTCGGGTGGAGGTGGAGGTTCCATCCGTGGCCCAGGTGCGCCGCGCGGCCCTAAGCTGATAGGTGCTGCCGGCGGGAAGGCGTGTGAAGGCCCAGATTTCCAAGTTGCCCGACAGGAGGCCCGGGCTCGTGCCGATGATGAAGGATTCCGGCGCCCCTCCCGCCAGGATGGCGCCGAAGAGCAGGGTGACCTCATCGCCCTGCCCCGCATTCGTGACCGGCGTCACTGTGCCGCTCACGGAGCCCAAGTCCGTGCGTTGGTTGAAACTTGCGCTGAAGGAGAAGGCGGCGGCTCCGGATTGGGGGGTGAAGGCGGCGCTGGCTTTGGGATCGAAGACCCGGCCCGCCACCTGGGGGAGGCACACCGCGTAGCAGGACGTGCCGAAGGGCAACAGGTCCAGCTGGTAGGTGCCATCGGCGTGGGTGAGGGCCCGGCGCAGGATCACGGGCTCCCCGAAGGCTTGGAAGTACTGGGCCGTCACGAGGGCTCCTCCCAGGGGCTGGCCCGCGCCATCCGTCAACTTTCCGGAAATCATGCCCGAAGCGGTGCGCGCCACGGCGCTCCACTCTGGAGCGAAACTCAAGGTGCTCCCGCGGGGCTGCACCGAGCGGCCGGGATCGATGATGAGAGTGAGGTCCATGGCCGTGGCGGCCATGGAGAGGTTGATGGGCGCCACGAAGACCGGTGCCACCAAGGCCAGAGGCAGCACGTTGCCACCCGCCAGCTGCGCGGTGCTGCCTTGGCCCAAGGTCAGGCGCACCGCGGTGTAGACGCCTGGGGCCAAGTTCGAGCTGCCCGCCAGGGTGGCGGAACTGCCATCCACCAGACTGGTGAGGGAATAGGAGGCATTCGGCGAGGCCACCGCCACCCAGCCATTCGGGCCATTCGCTTCCACCTTTTGAATAGCGAGGCTCAGCGCCTGGACGCCGTCGCCCGGCCCGCCCACGAGGTGGACGGAGAGGTTGCTTTGGGCGCCCGAGACGGGCGTCCCTGGGCCGCTTCCGCCGCCGCCGC
>JANXPB010000228.1 GCA_025357545.1 Holophagaceae bacterium | reverse complement strand
CATGGCGAATTCATCCATGTTCGCCTTGGCGATGGGTATGGCACCGGCGTCCAAAAGTCGCTGGACGACGGTGGCGTTGTACGGCGCCCGGTAACCTTCCAGAATCCGCGAGCCATTGCTGAGGGGTTGTCCGGCCCAATTCAGGTTGTCCTTCAAGACCACCGGAAGGCCCAGCATGGCGCCGCTCTCCCCGGCCCGCAGTCGTGCATCCGCAGCGCGCGCCAGGGACTGGCTCACCGCTGGATCCGTGTGGATGAGGGCTTTCAGGACCGGATCCCGGCCAGCGATCCGGTCCAGGCAGACCCGGACCAGGGCCTCGGAGGAAAGATCCCCCGAGGCGAGCCCCTCGCGGAGCTCATCGATCGTTCCCATGCCTAGCGTGGCGGCCATTCCGCGTCTCCAAGCCCACCAGTGTGCCATCAAACCGCCGCGGACCTCTGCCGCGATGCCGGCGGAGAGCTGTGTGTGGTGATGTTTGGTGATTGTCCAATCAGGAAGCTATCATGGGCGTTGCTCTCTATCTTCCTATGGGAACTAGGCTACCATCCTGGTTTCAACCTCCTTCCTTTCGCAGTAGGCATGGCCACGCACGCATTCGGAACCACCATGAATCCGTACGACATCCTTGAGATCCGAGTAGGCTCGACTGCCGATGAGATCAAGGCGTCTTATCATCGTCTTGCCAAGATGTGGCACCCGGACCGCTTTTCGGGCCTCCAGAAAGATGAGGCCGAAGCCAAGTTCCGGGCGATTTCCGAAGCGTTCAACGTTCTGAAGGACCCTGAACGCAGATCCTGGGCCGAAGAGGAATTCGCTAAGGCCGTTCCGAGCCAGGGCGCGCCCGCGGTCAGCGCCGCGCCATCCTCTCCGGCAAACGCCCTGGAACGAACGCCGGATGACTGGTTTCAGGATTCGATGAGAGCATTCAAGGATCTGGACACCGAGCGTGCCCAAGGTCTGGTTCAGTTCGCCATCCGCCAGGATCCCAACAAGGCGGATTATCATTTGTTTCTGGCCAAGCTTCTGGAAACCAAGGGGGGCGACCGGCGCATCGTGATCAAGTGCTACGAGACGGCCCTCAAGCTCCAGCCTAAAGATGTGGAGACCATGTTGCGCCTTGCGGAGCATTTCCAGTCCATCGGAATGCAGGCCCGGGCCATGGCGCTGATCCAGAAGGCACGGGAGATTGCTCCGAACCACAAGCTGCTGCGTAAGATGGGTATGACCCAAAGTTCCGCCCCCGAAGGGAAGAATAAAGGCCAGGAAGTCAAGAGCCTCAAGGACCTAGGCGAACAAGCCAAGGCCTTGTTTAACAAGATCCTGAGGAGAGGTTGACCATGCGCCTGGTGTCGGCAGGGCTCACGGACGTCGGCTGCGTCCGGAAACACAACGAAGACAACCTGCGGATGGAACCTGAATTGGGCCTCTTCGTGGTGGCGGATGGCCTGGGCGGGCATGCGGCTGGCGAAGTGGCCAGCAAGATCGTAGTAGACCGGGTGGCTCAGTTCGTCCAGCAGACCGTCGAAAAGGATCGCACCTGGCCCCTGGAGTACGATGTCAGCCTAAATTATGATGGCAACCGATTGAAAGTGGCCCTTCTGCTTTCAGACCAGGCCATCGTCGAGGACATTCGCAAGAATCCTGAACGGGAGACCATGGGGTCAACAGTGGTCGCCTCTCTGGTCCAGGGCTCTAGGGCTACCCTTGCCCATGTGGGTGACTCTCGGGCTTATATCTTGAACCCAGAGGGTATCCGCCAGATCACAAAGGACCACTCTTGGGTCGCGGAGCAGGTGACCCATGGCATCCTGACCCCCGCTGAAGCCAGGGTCCATCCCTTCCGCAACGTCATCACCCAGGCCCTGGGCAATGGGGGTGAGCTGGATGTATCAGTTCAGGAATTCGAACTGCAAGAACTGGATCGCCTTTTGCTTTGCTCTGATGGATTGTCAGGAATGGTCACAGATCAGGAAATCTGGTCCATGGTCATGGCCGAAAAATCGTTACAAGATGCGGTAAATCAGCTAATTGCCAAAGCAAGGGAAAACGGGGGCGAGGATAACATCACGGCCATCCTGGTTGGGTTTAGTTCCGATGAGGATGATCCATCTTCCTGAAAAGCTTGACGTACGCTTCCAGGGCGCTATTATTTAGAACCATTCATCATCAAAGCGAGGCTCCCAGTGGGTCTTTTCGGTAGCAAAAGCAAGTCACTTGTCGGCCTGGACATTGGTTCCAGCTCGGTGAAAGTCTGTGAACTCCAACCCATCGGAAAGGGGAGCGGTCAGCGTTACCGCCTCCAAAAGCTGGGCATGGCGCCGATTCCAGTCGATGCCATCGTTGATGGGGACATCATGGACAGCAATGCCGTTGCTTCCGCCATTAGGCAGGTGATGGCTGAACAGAAGATTAAATCCCGCGATGTGGCCATTTCGGTGTCCGGGCAGCAAGTGATGGTCAAAAAAGTGACATTCCCATTGATGAGCCCGGCGGAACTCGCCGAATCCGTCCGATGGGAGGCCGAAAGCTTCTTCCCTGCCGGGCAGGGTCTGGATTCCTATGCGCTGGACTACGCGGTCCTGGACGAAAGGGCCGCCGAAGGCAATATGGACGTGGTCCTGGTGGCCTGTCGCAAGGACAAGCTCGAGGCTTATATCTCCTGCGTCGCCCAGGCAGGTGCCCGGCCGGCTGTGGTGGATGTGGATGTCTTCGCGCTGCAGAACGCTTACGAGATCAATACACCGCCCGGCGGCAGCGACGAGGTGGTCGCGCTGGTGAACATTGGCGCCAATTTCTCCAACCTCACCATGCTGGTCGGCAATAAATCCGTTTTCTGGCGGGATATCGCCTGGGGCGGCAACCGGTTCACCGACAAGCTGATGGAAGACTGGGGTGTGAGCCGCGAAGGTGCCGAAGCCTTGAAGCAGGGCCGTTCCTCCGAGGGACGTAGCCCTGAGGAAGTGGCACCTTCCCTGGCGGCCATCGGGGACGCTTTCACCGACGAACTGAGCCGCACCATTGATTTCTTCCGTTCCAGCTTCAAGGTGGATCGCCTGGACCGGGTTCTCCTGGCCGGCGGAAGCGCCAAAGTGGCCGGGTTGACTGACGTCCTGGGTGACCGCCTCCGGGTGTCGGTGGACCGCATGAACCCTTTCCTGCTCATTGAGTTGGATGACCGAAGTGTCGATCCGGCCGCCGCCCGTGAGATTGGCTGTGGAGCCGCCGTGGCTGTCGGGTTGGCTCTGCGCCTAGTGGGGGACCGATGATCAGGATCAACCTTCTCGGAGACGCCCTGGCTCAAGGCTCGGGCAAGAAGGCCGAACGCGCGGAACCCATGCAAGTCTACGCCCAGGACGAGGGCGCCGGCCGATCCACTCTGCCCATCGCGGGCATCCTCTTTGGGCTGCTTTTTTCGGCCATCGGCGGCATCTACTACATCTGGCTCAACAACGAGATCGACCGTGCGAACCAGAAGCGGGACACGCTGGCCAAGCAGGTTGAGGAACTGAAAAAGTACATCGACCTGGAAAAGAAATTCCGGGACCAGAAGGAAGCCCTTCAGAAAAAAGAAGAAGTGATGCTCAACCTCAAGCGGACGCAGGAACTTCCTGTCCATTTCATGGAAGAGTTGGCCAACAGCCTCCCCGATGATGTCTGGTTCCGGGAAATAACCCAGACCGGCATGAATGTCACCATCAAGGGGGAAGCGCGGACTTTCGAGGCCGTAGTCCTGTTCTACAACCGGATCCAAAGCCGAACCCGCTGGTTCAAGAACGTGAATTATCCGGGCGGCGGGAAGCAGGGGAACTCGATCCAGTTCACCATTTCCTTTGACCTCCAGAATCCGGCCTGAGGTAGCGAATGAATACTCAGCTGCGAAATCAAATTCTTTGGGGTGCCCTGGCGGGCATCGTCCTCAGCATCGTCATCTACTTCATCCTGGGTGGGAAACGCGACGAGTTGGTGAGCGTCCAGGCGAGCATCGACAACCTTCAGAAAGAGGTCGACAAGGGCTTCCAGCTCAAGGCCAATTACGAAAAGCTGAAGGACGAAGTCGGCAAGCAGGAAAAGCGTATCGATGACCTCATCAAGGTGATGCCCTCCGAGCAGGACCGGGGTGAAATGCCCATCCGCATGAAGAAGCTGGCGGACAATGCAGGGATCGACCAGAGCTCCTTCGCGCTGGAGGGCCCCATCAAGACGACCTACTACACCGAATACCCGGTGAAGTTCGACTTCCGGGCTGGCTACCACTCCTTTGGCCAGTTCACTTCGCTGATTTCGGGGTACGAGAAGATCGTCAATCTGACGAACATCCAGTTCAAGCGCGCCGATGCGAAATCAGTTTTCCCGGCCACGGTTTCCTGCCGGATCAGCGCCTTCGTCTACAATCCGGCCCAAGCTGCTCCGGCCCCGGATGCCCCGTCCGCCAAGAAGTGATGGAGAGGATTTCAATGAACCGCTTAACCCTAACCACACTGGCTTTCGCGCTGATCGTGGGATCCTGGGCACAAGCGCAGGCGCCCAAGCCCGCGGCACACGCTGCCCAAGCTACTCAGGCCACCCAAGCTGCCGCACTAGAGGCTAAAGGCGACGCTGCGACGCTACCTACCCCTGAGGATCTGATCGCCCGTCGGGCGGTCCCCTATCGCCCCACCATCACCCGGGACCCCTTTTCTGCCCCTTCGGACGCGGAACCTTCCAACCGGGGGGATTTAGTGGATGATATTGCGGTCAAAGGTGTGATTAAACGAGAAGGCAGGTTTTTTGCTGTTGTTAGTGACAGTCGAGGAAATGTCCGGTTCTTGCCATCGGGTTACAAATTCCGCGATGGCGAGATTGCGAGTGTCGATGACAAGGCGGTCACCTTCCATCAATGGGATCCAAATTCAACCGTAAGAACTCAATTCAAGACGATCACGAAGACGTTCAAACGCGAGGAGGGTAAACGATGAATGCTCGCCTGTGTTCCTTGCTGGTTGCGGGGGGCGTGGTGCTGGCCGGGGGCCGAACTGGTTCCCTTGCGGCGGCTACTCCGGAAACCGAAGCGGCCCAGCGGGCCGTCACCCTCCAACGGGCTTCCCTGGAAACCATGGATGTCATGGACCCTTCAGGGGCGAAGCTCCATATCGAGATCCCAGGTTTTGTGGGCACCCCGAAACTCCAGGTGCTCTCAAATCCCCTTCGGGTCGTGGTGGATCTGCCGGGTGTGAACCGCGGCAACCAACTCTCGAAGAAGGATCTGGATTCCCTCTCCCATCCGCTGATCCAGAAATACCGGGTCGCCCAGTTCGCCGTTTCACCTCAGCCGGTGACGCGATTGGTGTTGGAGGTCGTCCCGGGCACCCAGGTGTCGGTGTCCACCCAGTTGAATGGAATCCAACTGGTGCTGACCCATGGCACCGGCGAGGTGTTGGCAAAGCTTGAACCCTCGCGCACCATGGTGCTGACGCCCTCAACCATGTCCACCCAGGTGGCCGTTTCCGTCCTTCCCCTGGCCGAACAAGCCAAGTCCGTTTCCATGCCTGGCTTGGTTTCCCCGCAGGCTCCTGCAACTCTTTCCGCTCCCACCGAGGTCATCTCCGCACCTGTGGAAGTTGCCCCGGGTACAGCGGCGGCCGAGGTTGCCCCCAGCCCGGCCGTTCCAGCACTTGCTGCGCAGGCAGTTCCCGAACCAATTCAGTTGGTGGCACCGGTTCTGGCCGTCCCGACGGTCGCGCACGTGGCACCTGTCGCACCCAATCCCACCCCAATGGCTGCGCTCGGACCCGTGCCGAATGTCGGCGCGCCCTATCGCATCCTCCCGGCCATCACCGCCGCGGCTCTGATGCCGGCCGCCCTGTCTCCGGCACCGCAGGAGTCCAAGGCCGGCAGGGATCTGACCTCCGCGACCTATGGCCAGCAGACGGGCCGCACCCTCGGCGGGCAGGAAACCCGCTACACCGGCGCGCCCATCACGATTGACATTCCCAGCGCCGACCTCGGGACCTTTCTCCGGATCATCGCCGACAGCATGCACCTCAACCTGATCATGGATCAGGATGTCCAAGGCACTTATAACTTCAAGTTCACGGACACACCGGCGGACCTGGTGCTGGACATGATTCTGAAGAATGCTGGATTGGGCAAGGAGATCAACCACGGCGTCTTGCGCGTGGCCAAGGTCGAGAAACTTCAGAAGGAAGAAAACGACCGGAAGGCCCTGGATGAGGCCAAGGCGCTTGCAGGCGAACTCCAGAGCGTCACTCGGCCGCTATCCTACGCGAAGGTGAGCGAAGTCAAACCGATCCTTGAGAAGGTGATCACCAAGCGCGGCACCCTCATCAGCGACGAACGCACCAATACCCTCATCATCACGGACCTCCCCCGCAATCTCCCCCTGCTGGATGATCTCATCGCCCAACTGGACGTACAGATCCAGCAGGTCGAGATTTCTGCCCGGGTCGTCGAGGCCAACGGTAGTTTCGACAAGGCCTTCGGTGTGAAATGGCCCACCGCCAATGGCGGCGGAACGGATCTCCTGGTGAACGGAACTGCCGCGCCTTGGGTCGCGGACAACAGCCCGTCCTGGAACTCCATCAACAACCGTCCGGGTCCCGGACAAAACTCGGCCAGTCTGGGGTTCGCCCCTGGCAAGGACCAAATCACCAGCATCCCCGGCGCCGCCGCGGAATACTGGGTCTCCTTCCTCAGCAGCCGGGTCAGCATCAACTTCATCCTTCAGGCCGCCGAGAAAGAGGGCAAGGTCAAGATCATTTCCCAGCCCAAGCTCGTCACCCAGAACAATAAACAGGGCAAGATCCTGTCGGGCCAGAAGATTCCATATCCTTCACAGCAAGGCGGTTCAGCTGGCGGCGCCATCACGGTGGCCTTCGCCGATGCGAACCTTGAACTGGACGTGACGCCTCAGATCACCAATGACGGCACCATCCTCATGGATCTGAAGGTGGAGAAGGCCGAGGCTGATTTCAGCCGCACCGTGCAGGGCACCCCGACCATCCTCCGCAAATCCATCACTACCACGGTGCTGGTGCGGGACGGCGGCACCGCGATCCTCGGCGGTGTCTACACCAACAACAACAGCAATGGCACCACCGGCGTGCCCTTCCTGTCCAAGCTGCCCCTCATCGGCTGGTTGTTCCGGAGCAAGACCACTTCCGAGTCCAATGCCGAACTGCTGATCTTCATCACCCCACGGATCATCAAGAACTGAGCTGCAACGCTCCCAAGAAAAGGGCCCCGGGAGGGGCCCTTTTCTTGGGAGCGGAAGCCCCGGCCTATTGGCGGATGGGAAGGGTGCGCACGAGGCGCTTGCAGGAGTTGCAGAGAATCGTGAAGGTGTCGGGCTGCTCGAAGTGGTATTTGAAGCCCGGGCCTGCCATGGGCTCCTGGTCGATCTTCTCGAGGCGGCCGAAGTGGTACTCGGCGATGCGTACACTCTGGGGGGCGGTGAGGTCCGCGCCGCAATGGGTGCAGGAAATGGCTGCCATCATGGCTCCTTTAAGCAGGTCAATGGGTCATCTTCGGATCGACCATGTCATCGTAGAAAAATGTACCAGATCAGGGCGCCGATGAGCGCGAGGAAGGCCAATCCCGCGGCCACCCGCAGCACAATCTTGCCCACTTTGTAGGCCAGCCATAGGGCCACCAGCAGGACGCCCCCCACAACAATCCAGCCGATCATCGCAACCTCCCCTGTTCCTGCCATTCATGGAATCCCGCGCCAGTCTTGAGCCCAAGCCGCCCTTCAGCCACCAACCGCAGGAGGATGACCGGGGGTTCAAAAGCCGGGTCGCCCGTGGTTTCGTGGATCTGCTGGGCGATGGCTAG
>JANXPB010000188.1 GCA_025357545.1 Holophagaceae bacterium | reverse complement strand
CGCATGGCGCGCGCCTTGGAGGTCGCATCGACGGCGAAGAGACCGAACTTCATCCCCATGCCGTGGTTCCATTCGTAGTTGTCCATGAGCGACCACGCGAAGTACCCGCGGACGTCGGCCCCATCGCGGATCGCATGGCGCGTCTCGGAGAGGGTGCGCACCATCCAGGCGGCGGCGCGTGGCTCGTCATCCTGGGGCCTGGAGCCTTGAGCCCGGAACCCCTACACTGACCCTTCCCGATGGAGACTCCATGTACCCCGCCGATCTGAAGTACACCAAGGACCATGAATGGATGAAGATCCAGGACGACGGCACCGCACTGGTCGGCATCACCCACTACGCCCAGGACGCCCTGGGGGATGTGGTGTTCGTGGATTTGCCAGAAGTGTCGGAGCAGCTGACCCATGGCGAAGAATTCGGGACCGTTGAATCCGTGAAGACCGTTTCGGAGCTCTTTGCCCCCGCCAATGGCGAAGTGCTGGAAGTGAATTCGGGCCTCAACGAGCGGCCGGAATCGGTGGACGAGGATCCCTATGGCAAGGGCTGGATGGTGAAGCTGAAATTGACCGGCGAGCTTCCGGATGATTTGTTGGATGTCGCCGCCTACGAGGCCCTGGTGGGCTCGGAGAGCCACTAGGTGGCCCAGCCGCGCTCAGCCATCCGGCGGGGACTGGGGAGGTCCGCCTTCCCGCTCCTGCTGGTGGCTGGGATCGCGCTCCAGTCCCAGATTCCGGTGGCGGTGTTGGACCCTTCCCTGAAGCCTCTGGTCCAGCCGAAACCCGCCGTCGCCGCCCAGAAGCCGGCGGCCAGCGAGCCGCGGGTTTCACCTGAAGCCAAGGCACAGGGACTTACGGGCATTCCCAAGTTGAAGGCTCTGGTAGAGGCCGCCGAGGCCGCCATCAAGGTAGAGGGTGAAGAGGACTGGGACGCGGCCTCGGATCGGAGCGATGAGGCGGAGAGCCTGGTGGCGGGTTGGCCGGATGCCTTGCTGAAGGAGGCCCAGGTACTGCCCCTCCTGGACCGCCTGCGCCAGATCCAGAAACTGCTGGACGAGGACGAGGCCGAGCCCGTCGCCAAATCCGACCCGGGGCTCATGGTCACCGAGGAGGTCATCACCTTCAGCGGCGAGGACCTCCGCGCGGAACGAGAACGAGTGAAGGCCGCAGAACAGGGGGCAGTGTTCGATTTTCCGATTGATCTCAACGACAAGGTGCTGAGTCTGGTGCGCACCCTCACCACCGACAAGCGTGGCTTCATGGAAAACGCGCTCTCCCGCGCATCCCAATGGATGCCGATGATCCGGCAGGTCTTCGCGGAGGAAGGCATACCCCAGGATCTGGCCTACCTCGCGGTCATCGAATCGGGCTTCCGGAACGAGGCCCGGAGCCACGCCGCGGCGGTGGGCATGTGGCAGTTCATCCGCTCCACCGGGCGCATCTACGGGCTCAATGGCAACGCCTGGGTGGAAGAGCGCAGGGACCCGGTCAAGGCCACCCGCGCCGCAGCCAGGTACCTGAGGCGATTGAAGGAAATCAGCGGCGATTGGTACCTGGCCTTGGCGGGCTACAACGCCGGCCCCCTGACGGCGGAGCGGGCCATCCAGGCCCTGGGCACCCGCAATTATTGGGACATCTATCGCTCGCGGTTCTTTCGCAATGAGACGAAGAATTACGTACCGTCGCTCTGCGCCGCCATCCTGGTGGGGCGCTTCCCTGAGCGCTATGGCCTCAACGCGGTGCAACTGCGGCCCTATGCCTTCGAGACCGTGGATATCGAACGCCAAACCAGTCTCTCGGTCATCGCCAGATACGCTGGCACGGACGTGTCCACCCTGAGGGAACTGAACCCTGAACTGCTGCGGGCCACCACGCCGCCAGGCCGCTACACCCTTCGGGTGCCTCCGAATTTCGCAGGCCCCACCGCCCGGGCCCTGGCCAAACTGCCCAATCAACAGCTGCTGGACTTCAAGAGTTACACCATCCGCAATGGCGACACCGTAGCCAAGGTGGCGGCCCGCTTCAAGGTCAGCGAAGAGGATCTGTTGTCCACCAACAACCTCGGCCGCGCCCAGTTCCGCCGGGGCCGTCGCATCCAGGTGCCGCCGCCGGCCGCCATCCCCGTCGATGACCTGGATCTGATGACCAAGGCGGAGCACGCGAAGGTGCTGAGCGACCAGCCGCTGCCCCCGCTGCCGAGGCTGCCCGGGGATCCCCAGACCAAGCCGGCTGCCCCGCCCATCCCCTCGACCGCGGATCCGGCAACTGCCTCCCTGGCAGCGCCCCTGACTGCCCCCCTGGTAGCGCCGGTTCTAGACCCACAGCATGAGGCTCCGCCTATCCCCGCCAAGCCACCGGTGCCGCGATACTGCACAGTGGTCACCGGGGATACCCTGGCTTCCATCGCCCGGGCTTTCGGCGTGCCGCTGCCGGAGCTGGAACGATTGAATCCCCGCTCCGTCCAGGAGCTTGCGCCAGGCACACCCCTGCGACTGCCGGATTCCCCTGGTCCGCAACCACCGGCCACCGCCCCCCAAGCCCCTCGGGCAGCCCGTTCTAGGGGAGTGCACTCGGTCCGTCGCGGGGAGACCTTATTCTCCATCGCGACCCAGTACGGCACCACCGCGGCCCAGCTCCGCGCCTGGAACCACTTGCGGGGAAGCCGAGTGCGCCTGGGCCAACGACTGAAGGTCTCCGCCTCCTGAATCGGACTTGCTCCCGGTCCTGCTTAATGCGATACTCCTGATTCCCCTTGGGGCTTTAGCTCAGCTGGGAGAGCGCTTCCATGGCATGGAAGAGGTCAGCGGTTCGATCCCGCTAAGCTCCACCAAAAAGGCCGCCATCCGGCGGCCTTTTTCATGTCCCAGGCCAAAGCCCACGTTCCAAAGTGACTAGGCTCGAAGCGCACCGATTAAAACCAAGGACGCGAATTGCTGGCTTCCCTCAACCATGTCTCCTTGAACTTCGGTCCCCACGAGGTGCTGAAGGACGTGACCTGGGCCCTGGAGGAGGGCGAGTGTTGGGGCCTCATCGGCCGCAACGGCGCGGGCAAGAGCACGATCTTCAAACTGTTGCTCGGCCAGCTAGAGGCGGACAAGGGCACCGTGGTGCGCCCCACCAAAGAGCGGGGCATCCGCATGGGGCATTACGCCCAGGATCTGGTCCCCGAGACCGGCGGGAGCATTCTCGAAGAGACTCTGGCGGCCTTTGGCGACGTGGAAAAGCTCCAGCATGAGATGCGCGATCTGGAACACCGCATGAGCGAAGCCGATGCGGATCTGGACGCGGTCATGACCCGCTACCAGGATGTCACCGAGGCCTTCGAGCGCTTCGACGGCTTCAGCATCCGCGCCCGGGCCGAGAGCATCCTGCAGGCGCTGGGCTTCCCCCAGGACCAGTTCGAAAGGCCCGTGGGTGCCCTCAGCGGCGGCCAGAAGAGTCGGGTCATGCTCGCCAAGGCGGTGCTCCAGGGCCAGGATCTGCTCCTGCTGGACGAGCCCACGAACCACCTGGATCTGCCCTCGCTGCGCTGGCTGGAGGACTTTGTCGCCGAAAGCACCGCGACGGTGGTGGTCATCTCCCATGACCGCTATTTCCTGGACAAGATCGCCACCAGCATCCTGGAAATCGAGATGGGCAAGAGCCGCGCCTACGAAGGCAACTACTCGGAATTCATGGACAAGAAAGAACAAGAATTGGAACTGGCGGAGCGCCATTTCGACCGGCAGCAGGACTACATCAAGAAACAAGAGGAATACATCCGCCGCAATATCGCCGGCCAGAACACCAAGCAGGCCCGGGGCCGCCGCACCCATCTGGCCAAGCTGGACCGCATCGCCAACCCCCTGCGCGACCGCCGCAAGGTGAAATTCTCCTTCCCGGAGACAGTGCGGGGCGGTGACGTGGCGCTGGTACTGGAGAACGCCTCGGTGGGCTGGGACGGCAAGCCGCTCTACAAGCCCCTGGAGCAACTCCAGGTTTCCCGGGGGCAGAAACTCGGCATCGTGGGGCTCAACGGCACCGGCAAATCCACCTTGCTCAAAGCCATCGCCGGGGAGATTGCCTTCATCACGGGCCAGTCGCGCCTGGGAAGCCAGGTGAAGCTGGGCTACTTCGACCAGCACCACAAGAACCTGGATCCGCGGAACAACGTCTTCCAGCAGATCCACGCGGTGAACCCCCGCGCCCTGAAGCAGGACGTCATGGGCTTCCTGGCCAAGTTCAGCTTCCGGGGCGACGACGTGGAGAAGCCCGTCACGGCGCTTTCCGGAGGCGAGCGGGCCCGGCTCAGCATCGCCACGCTCATTCGCGACGGCGTAAACCTGCTGCTGCTGGACGAGCCCACCAACCACATGGACATCCCTTCCATGGAAGCCATGGAGGACACCATCCTGAGCTTCAGCGGCGCCGTGGTGGTGGTGACCCATGACCGGTACCTGCTGGGGCGGGTGGCGGAAAGCCTACTGCGCATCCATGGGGGCCTGGCGGAATTTCGCGAAGGCGGCTACGAAGACAACCAGGATTGGGTGGATCTGGATCTGGCGGCGGACGAACCCGATGAGGACACCGGCCCCAACCCCCCAACCGCGAGCACCAAAGCCCGAACCAGCATACCCGCCGGCCCCCGGGCCTCGGGCCCTGTGCCGCAGGCTTCCCCCAAGGCGAGACCCCTCGACAAGGAGGCCCAGAAGGCTTTCAAGCGCCTGGAACGAAAAGCAGGCGAGGCGGAAGCCAAGGTCGATGAACTGGAGGGGAAGATCGCCACCCTTAGTTCCCAGATGGCTGCCATGGATCCCAACGATTGGCAGGCCTTCAGCGCGAAGCTCGATGAGCAGAAGCAGCTCGAATCCGAACTGGCCTACACCATGAGCGCTTGGGAAGAAGCCCAAGGGGCCTTGGAACAGTCTCAAGGCTGAAGGTCCTGGGCTTCAATCCTCCGTGGGGTGGACCGGGTGGCGGCGCCCTTCGATCCGCCGGTCTGGAACGAGCCACATGACTGCGACCACGACGTAGAGCAAGCAGGAAACCAGCGGATCCAGGAAGGCCACTGGAATGGCGCTGGCGTAGATCACCACCGATACCTTGCCTTTGCTGTCCCGGCCGATGGCGCGGGCCAGGAAGGAGTCCGTGCCATGGTGGGCGATGAGCGCGTGGGTCAACAGGTAGTACGCGAAGCCGGCGCAGCAGAGCACTACGCCGTACAGCGCCACGGGCCAGGACGCGAAGTGGTTCTCGCCCATCCAGGCAGTAAAGAAGGGCACCAGGGACAACCAGAAAAGCAGATGAAGGTTGGCCCAGAGAATCCGGCCGTTCACCCGGTCGACGGCCTGCCAGAGATGGTGGTGGTTGTTCCAGTAGATGCCCAGGTTGACGAAGCTCAGCACGTAGCTCAAGAAGATGGGCAGCAGGGGCTTCAGGGCGCTGGGCTGCCCGCCCACGGGCACCCTGAGTTCCAGCACCATGATGGTGATGATGATGGCCAGCACCCCGTCACTGAAAGCTTCCAATCGGCCTTTGTTCATGATTGCTTCCTTGTCTAGTTCGGGGGTGAGGCAGTCCGCGCCAGGGGGCCTCAGCGCCAACCAGGGTATCGAGATTGACGAGGCCCCCGAATACTGTCCTGATGAACTGCTCAATGTTCGAGTGCTCGCCTATCGAATGGAGGCCAATCGACGCTAAGCTGGTCGGTGGAAAGCAGCCTGTTTGCTTGGTTTTGGATGAGGGTGAGAGGAATGCGGCCAGGATGCGGGGGAGAGCATGAGTGATGAAATCCAGGTAGCCGAGTCCGTTCTTACTCAAGCGGAAATCGATTCGGTCCACGCACGAATTCTATTGCAGCGCAGCCATCAGAGCGGCTCCGGCTGGTTCTATTGGATCGCGGGCCTTTCCCTGGTGAATTCGGCCGCAAGCTGGTTTGGGAGCACCTGGACCTTCCTTGCTGGACTGGGGGCTACCCAGTTCATGGACGCGGTAGCAACGGGCATCTCCAAGGATGGTGGTGGCGCGGGACCCTATGTCAGGGGTTTCGCTGTGGTGTTCGACCTAATCGTCGCTTCGATGTTCGTGGGAATCGGCTGGATGGCCTGCAAGGGCCACCGATGGGCCTACGTGGTGGGTCTAGTTATTTATTCCATCGACGCGGTCATCATGCTGGCCTTCCAGGAGTGGTTCGGGTTCGCATTCCATCTGTGGGCGTTGTATGGAATCTGGAACGGTTACAAAGCCATAGGCCGTCTAACCCAAGGAGCCGATCTAACCAAAATGGGATCAGTACCAGCCTGATCCGCGGGGTGGTCTGCCCTTTCCCGAGCCGCCTCTGGGGATTTCCTAACCCCCCCGGACCACCGTGATCAAAGTGGAATCCGAGGTCTCCATGCGCCTTCCCATCTACCAAATCGATGCCTTCACGGACCGCCCCTTCTCGGGCAACCCAGCCGCGGTGGTGCCCCTGGAAGCTTGGCTTCCGGACCTGACCCTGCAGGCCATCGCCGCCGAGAACAATCTGTCCGAGACAGCCTTTTTCGTTCCAGAGCCCGGGGGTTACCACCTCCGCTGGTTCACCCCGAAAGTCGAGGTCGACCTCTGTGGCCACGCCACGCTCGCCTCGGCCTTTGTGATCCTGACCGAGCTGCACCCCACCTTGGTCCAGGTGCGCTTTCAAAGCCGCAGCGGGGAACTGGTGGTGGCGCGACAAGGGGATCGCTTCGTCCTGGACTTCCCCTCGCGGCCACCGCAGCGGCTGGAAGCGTTCGAAGGGCTGGCGGCGGCGATGGGTCTGAAGCCCACCGAGGTCTGGCAGTCCCGGGACGTGATGGCCGTGCTCGATTCAGAAGCCCAGGTGCGGGCCTTGAAGCCCGACCAGGCCCTCCTCGCCCAGCTGCCGCTGTGGAGTCTCATCGTCACGGCCCGGGGCGAGCAGGTGGATTTTGTTTCGCGCTTTTTCGGGCCGGCCCAGGGCATCGATGAGGACCCGGTCACCGGGTCCAGCCATTGCACCCTGATCCCCTACTGGGCGCAGGTTCTAGGGAAATCCCAGCTCCACGCACTGCAGGTTTCCGCCCGCGGGGGCGAGCTGTGGTGCGTGCTGGCGGGTGAGCGCGTGAAGATCGCTGGGCGGGCGGTGAAGGTCATGCAGGGGGAGTTCTGGGTGTGAGGTATGAGGTTTGAGGTGCGAGGCAGGATGACCGAAGCTTGGTGTCTTCATTTACTTCATCCCTCCTCCCTCGTCCCTCGAACCTCATACCTCGAAGCTGGCACACTAGTCCCATGAGCCTGCTCCTCGCCGTGGATGTCGGAAACACCAATATTGTTCTGGGGGTCTTCGATCTTTCGAAGGGTCCCAAGGCGCCGCTCATCCATTCCTGGCGGCTGGCCACCAGTCGCGAACGCACCACGGACGAGTACGGTCTTTCCACCCTCGCGCTGTTCCGGCACCAGGGGCTGGAGGCTTCCCAGATCAAGCACATGGTGGTGTCTTCGGTGGTGCCGCCGCTGCATCCAGTGCTGGAGAGTTGGGCCCGCACCTATTTTGGCGTAGACCCACTTTGGATCGAGCCCGGCGTGAAGACTGGCCTCAAGGTGCTGATCGACAACCCCGCGGAATTGGGGGCGGACCGGCTGGTCAACGCGGTGGCGGGGATCGAGAAGTACGGCGCGCCGCTCATCGTCGTGGATTTCGGCACGGCCACCACTTTCGATGTGGTGAATGGCCAGAAGGAATATCTGGGCGGCCTTATCGCCCCCGGCCTCAAGATCAGCGCCGAAGCACTTTTCCAGCGGGCCTCCAGGCTGCCCCGCATCGAAGTCACGGAGCCCGACCGTCTGGTGGGTCGCAACACCGTGCAGGCCATGCAATCAGGCATCTTCTACGGCTACGTGGGCCTGGTGGACGGGATCCTGCACCGGCTGCAGGAGGAACACCCCGGTTCGACCGTGGTGGCCACCGGCGGCCTGGCCCGGGTCATCGCCCAATCCAGCCAGTTCATCCAGCACGTGGAACCGGACCTCACGCTGGAAGGCTTGCGCCTCATCTGGCAGCGCAATGAGCAGGCGCGGTCGCGCCATGCGGGCTGAGGGCGGAGTCTCGATGGACTGGCCCGCCGGCCAAGCCCCGCTGACGCTCATCCACCTCGCCGAGATCGACAGCACCCAGGCCTTCCTGAAGCGACACCCGGAATTGGGCTTCTGCGGCCTGGTGGCGGACCATCAGTCAGAAGGCCGGGGGCGGCAGGGCAACGCCTGGATCAGCGCGCCCGGTCAAGGGCTCTGGATGTCCGCGGCGGTTCCAGCGCCCGACTTGCAACCGGGCATGGTCTTGCAGCAGGCCATGCTTGCCGTGATCGCGGCTCTGGGGGAGATGGGCGCGGAACTGGGGCTGAAGTGGCCTAACGACCTTGTGGCGCGGAAAGCAGGCCGGCTGCTCAAGCTGGGCGGCATCATCGGCGAAAAGGCCGGGGATCGCTTGATCCTGGGGCTGGGGCTCAATGTGCATTGCGCGCCCCTCATCCAGGACCGGGCCATTCCGGCGGGCTGCCTTTCAGATCTGCGGGAGGCCCCTCCGGAAATTCTGGACTTGGCCCGCAAGATCCTGGATGCCTGGACTGACTTCGGGTCTCCACTTGCCGAATCCAGCAAGGGCTTCCGCTGGCCGGAACCCGGGACCCCCATCCGGTGGGAGCAGGGGCAGGGGGTGGTGATGGAGTGGGTGGAGGATGGCCGTCTGAAGGTCACCACCGCCTCGGGGATCGAGCGCCTGAGCGCAGCGGAGATCCAAGGCCTTTCACCATACTGAAGTGCGGCCTGTCCCGTTCGTCCAGTGCCCGAAGGAGCGAACGGTCGGGGTGGCCCTGGCCCGAGCCAGCGCGGTCCACCCGGTTGCCGCGGCCTGCCTGCAAACAGCCCTCGACTTGATTAAGCGCGGCCGGATGTGTTCGCCTTCAACCTCCGGCCACCACTGATACCAAGTTGCATTCAATAAAATAGAACCACCAAGACACCAAGGGCACCAAGTTTCACTTTGTCTCGTGTATCGGCGCAGCCGATGCCGAGAAGAGCTACCTCATGTGGCAGCTTCACGGATCAATTCAGGCGGTTCAGCGGTGGACTCACGCTCTGTGTGATCCACGCCGGACCGCCTGAATTTGTGGGCCTTCAGCCGGCAGGCGCTGCGCGCCCCACGAAGCAAGTTCGAGCAGGGATCAAGGGCGGCGGAGCTTGGTGCTTTGCTTGGTGTCTTCGTGCCTGCTCGGTATCGGCTTTGCCGATACACGAGACGTAAAGATTAGGTGGTGGTAAATCTTTATCTTTTGAGTGCAATTCAGTATGAAGCCCATCAAGGGCCGTTTGGTCGCCTCTGCCAAGGCCACAGGCCCGTCAACTCCCAGCCCAGGGTGAACCGGCCATCTGCCTGCTGTGCCACCTTGAGGGCTACAGCCAGAGGCAGCACCTCCACACCGGAACCGGCAGCGCGATCCAATTCCGCGGCGTAGGCCGGGTCGATGTCCCGGGCCACATCGAAGGCTGCCACATCGCCGCGATGGATGAAGAAGATGAGGGCCGCCCGGTGGCCCTGCTCCACCATGCCCCGCAGTTCCCGCAGATGTTTGAGGCCGCGTTCGGTCACCGCATCGGGAAACCAAGCATGGGAGCCCAGCTTCAACGTGGTGTTCTTCACCTCTATGTAGACTTGCCGCCCCCGGGCATCCGTGGCCAGCACATCGATGCGGCTGTGCTCTGCGCCGTACTTTTGTTCGGTGCGAACCGCCACGAGGTCCGGCAACCCCGGCAGGCAGCCATGGCGGGCTGCATCGGCTACCACGCGGTTGGGCATTCCCGTTTCCACGCCCACCCAGGTTCCGGCCCGTTCACAGGCGAGCCAGGTGAATTTCAGTTTCCGCGCGGGGTTGTCGTGGACTTCCAGTAGCACTGGATCGCCAGGCTCCCAACAGGTCTTCATGGAACCGGTATTGGTGGTGTGGGCTGTGACCACGCTGCCATCCTCCAACTCCACGTCGGCAAGGAAGCGCTTGTACCGATTCAAGATCCGGCCGCCGATGAGGTCCCTTTTTTCAATCACGGCCAGATCTTCAGAATCTGCTCGATGGCCATCGCCAAATCCGGGGCCACCAGGTCCGCTAGACCACCCTCCACCTGGGAGCCATAGCCGGTCATGACGAGGGCCACCCGGCAGCCAGCGCGACGGCCCGCCTCCAGGTCGATGTCCTTGTCGCCGATCATCCAGGAGCGGTTCAGGTCCAGACCATGCTCCTCCGCGGCCCTCAGCAGCATCCCCGGGTTCGGTTTGCGCTCGGGGTGGTCCGGATGGGCGAAATCCCCCTGCCCTTTTTCGTGGTGGGGCGAAACGTAGACCGCGTCTACCCTGGCGCCATGGAGGGCCAGCAGCTCGCCCAGCCGTTCCATGACGGACTCGAACTCCTCGAAACCGTAGTAGCCGCGCCCGATCCCGCTTTGGTTCGTCACCACCACCACGGGGATGCCCAGCGCATTGAGCTTCGCCACCGCCGCGGCAGCTCCTGGGATGAGCACCAGGTCCTCCGGCCGATGGAGGTAGTCCACCTCCTGGTTGAGGGTGCCGTCGCGGTCGAGGAAGAGGGCCGGCCGCAGGGTCATTTCGCCCAATCTGCCACGAACACGTTGAACTGCCGCGATGCGGCGGCCTCCCGGCCGCTGATCCAGAGGAGCTTCCGGCCATCGTGGCTGAAATGCGGGAAGGAGTTGAAATTGCCCGTGTAGGTCAAGCGCTCCAGGCCACGACCGTCCAGCTTCACCCAATAGAGCTCGAAATTGCGGCCCTTGCCCTCGCGGTCCTCCCAGTTGCTGGCGAAGACCAGGCCTTGCCCATCGGGGGTGAACACCGGCGCGAAGGCCGCGCCGGGCAGATGCGTGAGCTGGTGCTGGCCCGACCCATCCGCGTTCATCATCCAGATGTCCATATCCATGGGCTCCACCAGGTGCTGGGCCAGGAGTTCCCGGTATTTGTCGGTGGCCGCGCCGCCTTTGGGGTAGTTGGTGCGCCAGGCGATGAGCCGGGAATCCGGGCTCCACACCGCGCCGCCGTCGTAGCCCACGGCCGTCGTCAGGCGCGTCAGGTGGGCACCGTCGAGGTCGGCCCGCCAAAGGTCAATGTCGCCGCTGCGATCCGAGGTGAAGACGATCCACTTGCCGTTGGGCGCCACCGTGGCCTCGGCGTCGTACCCGGCGTGGGGGAGGAGCGGCTTCACGTCGCTGCCATCGGGTTTCGCGGTGTAGAGGTCGTAGCCCGCGAAGACCGGCCAGCGGTAGGTGCCCGGGGTGAAGGGCGGCGCCGGGGGGCAGTCGGGGCCATCCCCATGGGTGCTGGCGTAGATGATGCCGCGGTCCTTGGGCAGGAAGTAGCCGCAGGTGGTTCTGCCCTTCCCGTTGCTGACCCGGTGCTGTGCGGAGCCGTCCGCGTTCATGACGTAGATCTGATCGCAATCCCGGCCGTCGCGGGTGCTCTGGAAGATGATCCGGGTCCCATCCCAGCTCCAGTAGGCCTCGGCGTTGGAGCCGATGCTGGTGAGCTTCTTGACGTGGCGGAAGTGGCTTTCGCGAGCGTCCCTGTGGGGCTCTCCGGCGGCGGGCTGGAAGGGGTTAGGCAGAGCCGGGCCCAGTACCGCCACCTTCGGCGGAGGGGCCGTCCCGGGTGCCTCCTGGGGCGGAATGGTCAGGCAGCAGGCCATCAGCATCGCAGTGATTCCCATGGTCGGTCTCCCCACTCAAGTCTGGCATCATCAAAGGTCTTCAGGGTTGGAGGAAGCGGTGATCGACAAGCGCGTGGCTTCGGCGGACGAAGCGCTGAAGGACATCTTCGACGGCGCCACCCTGGCGGTCGGCGGCTTCGGCCTGTGCGGAATCCCCGAGCATCTCATCGCGGCGCTGGTCCGCAAGGGCGTGAAGGGCCTGACCTGCTACTCCAACAACGCAGGGGTGGATGATTTCGGGTTGGGCCTGCTGCTCCGGAACCGCCAGATCAAGAAGATGGTCAGTTCCTACGTGGGTGAGAACGCGGAATTCGAACGCCAATACCTGCACGGTGAGCTGGAACTGGAATTCGCGCCGCAGGGCACCCTGGCCGAGCGCATGCGGGCCGGCGGCGCGGGCATCCCCGCCTTCTACACCCCCACCGCGGCCGGAACAGTGGTGGCTGAAGGCAAGCCGACCAAAGTGTTCAACGGCCGGGAATGCGTGCTGGAGCTGGGCATCGTGGCGGATTTCTCGCTGGTTAAAGCCTGGAAGGCCGACCGCCTGGGCAATCTTGTCTATCGCAAGACCGCCCGGAACTTCAATCCCGTGGCCGCGACTTGCGGACGCATCTGCATTGCCGAGGTCGAGGAGATCGTGGAAGTGGGCGACCTTGATCCCGACCAGGTCCACACGCCTGGCGTCTATGTGCATCGACTGCTCCTCGGCACCGGGTACGAAAAGCGCATCGAAAAGGTTGTGACCCGCTGATCCGTCACAGCTCCGTAACATCAAGGTCATAGGCTCAACCTGCCGACCCGGCCTTGAGAGGAACTCCGTGGACCATAGCCGCGAATACCGCCTCCGCCGGTTCCTCAACTGGTTCCCGCTCGGGCTGACCTACGCGACCATGTACATGGGGCGGTACAACTTCAACCTGGTGAAGAACGATATCGGCGCCTGGTACCACTTGGATAAGGCGCAGATGGGCCTCATCGCCACGGCGGGGTTCTGGACCTATGGCCTGGCGGTGGCCTTCAACGGCCCGCTGGCGGATCGTATCGGCGGCCGCAAGGCGATCCTGATCGGGGCCCTGGGCGCGGCGCTGCTTAACCTCGCCGTGGGCCTCATGTTCCTCAATGGCGCCACGACCAAGCTGCTGGTGTCCATGAGCCTGCTCTGGTCCTTGAACATGTATTCCCAGAGTTTCGGCGCGCTCTCGGTGGTGAAGGTGAATTCCACCTGGTTCCACGTGCGGGAGCGCGGCGTCTTCGGCGGCATCTTCGGGATCATGATTTCCTCCGGCTATTTCCTGGCCACCACCATAGGCGCCTGGCTGTTGACGAAGCTCAACTGGACTTGGATCTTCTTCGTTCCCGCCCTGGCCATGGGCGTGATGTTCATGGTGGACTTGGCCTTGGTGCGCAACCGGCCCAGCCACGCGGGCCAAGCGGATTTCGACACCGGCGACGGATCCAACGCCCACCTCGCCGAGGATGCTCCGCTGCCCTTGGGCGATCTGGCCCGGAAGGTCTTCCACAACCCGGTGATCGTGGCGCTCATCTTCGCGGAGTTCTGCACGGGCTTCGTGCGGCAGGGCGTGATGCTCTATTTCACCGAATACCTGGAGGAGGTCTACCACCTATCCAAAAAGGCGCCGCTCTTCTGGTGGACCGGGGTGGCCTTCATGTTTGGCGGTATTTTCGGCGGCCTGCTCTGCGGCTGGATGAGCGATAAATTTTTCCAGTCCCGAAGGCCGCCGGTGGCCTTTCTGTTCTACCTCGTCCAGGTTCTGATGCTGGGCTTGCTGGGTGCCACGTTGGGGCGCGGCACCATTGGCGGTCAGATCTGGGCCATCGCGCTGCTGGGCCTCACCGCCATGTTCATCTTCGGCGTCCACGGCATGCTCAGCGGCACCGCCTCCATGGATTTCGGGGGGCGCAAGGCGGCGGCCTCGGTGGCTGGCGCCCTAGATGGGGTCCAGTACATCGGCTCAGGTCTGACCGGCTTCGGATTGGGTTGGGTGTTGAAGACCTACGGCTGGGACGGCTGGGCTGCGGCCGGGCACACGCCCCAGAATGCCTGGGTCTGGGTGGGCTGCATCATCCCGTTCAGCCTGGTGGGAGCCTTCATCATGACCCGCATCTGGAACGCCAAACCCAGCAGTGTGGCTCATTGAAGGCATTATCAAGCGCCTAGCGGGGAAGCAGAGGTGATGCTTCGCAGGAAATAAAATTTTCTGATGGCTTCCGCTCCCTCAGGCTTCCTCTGCGAGAGTAGATATTTGTCCACCCATAGGAAGCCATGTCCCCCCACCGCCCCATCCTTGAAGCTCTTGATCGAGTGAACTCGCGCCCTCCCGGCGCTTCATCTCCCATCGCGGTCTACGACCTGGATTCCACCCTGTTTTGCACAGGCCCCCGCAACCTGGCCATCGCGCGGGCCTTCGCCGAATACCGGCACCAGCTGCGGCCCTTCGTGGACCAGCTCCGGCCGGATCACATGGGCTGGAACGTCATGGCGGACCTCGAAGCCCTGGGCTTCGCCGACAAGGCCATCCTCACGGAGTTGCGGCATTTCTGGCGGGCCACTTTCTTCACCGACCACTTCGTCAAGCTGGACAGCGTGTATCCGGGCGCGGTGGAGCTGGTGAAGACCGTGCGGAGCACCGGCTGCCTCACCTTCTACCTGACGGGCCGCGATGATCCGGGCATGCGGCAGGGCACCTTGGAAGCCCTGGAGGCCGGCGGCTTTCCTTTGCCCGGCCCGGATGTAGTTCTCCGGCTCAAGCCGACGTGGGAGGAGGAGGATCTCGCCTTCAAGACAAAGGTCTTCGACGAGCTCCAGGCCCTGGGCGAAGTGGTGCTGGCCTTCGAAAACGAACCCGCCAACGCGAACCGCTTCCTCCGCGCCTTCCCCAGCGCCACCGTGGTGCTTCATGCCACCATCCACGCACCGGATCCCGAGCCCCTGGATCCGGGCGTCCACCAGCTGCAGGCCCTCTCCGGCCCCTGGGTGTTGGCCACGGAATTGAGCTAGATCGATGCCCGCGGCCCGTACAAAAACTTCCCTCTTGGCCTTGGCCGGGCTGGGATTGCTGCTCCTGCTCACGGCGGGGAGGGTGGCTTTCCTGGCCACTTTCCATGGCGGAGCCTGGGAACTGGGCCTGGGGCGGGCGCTCTATCTGGGATTCAAATTCGACCTGCGCTGGGTCGCGATCCTGCTGGCACCCCCCTGGCTGCTGCTTCGCACGGATCAGGCCGTCGCCGGGCCGGCCTGGCGCAGGCGCCTCGCCCGGCTGGCCCTTCCGTTGGCTCTGCTCGTCTATGTCGGGCTGGTGGCGGTGGCTGCGGTGGACGACAAGCGCGGCCGCGGTTGGTTGGTGGCCTTCCTCCTCTTGGCCGGCCTGGCGCGGTGGGCCGGCAGGGCCACCGGGTTCGGAAAGGCCGAGCGGCGGAGCTGGGGCGTCTATGGAAGCTTGGCCTTCGCGTTCACCGTGATCTGCTACGCCTTTGATTTCGGCGCGTTTTCCTATATCCACACCCGGCTGAACGGGACGCTGCTCATGTTCCTCCAGAACCTGGACACCAGCGCCCGCATGGTCTGGGAAAGCTATCCGGTCATCCCTGGGGTCTTAGGCCTTTCGGCGCTGGTAGCTGCGTTCGCCTGGGCGCTGCGGCGTGGTGCCAGGTCGCTCGCCCCACCACCGCCCTCCGCCTGCCGGCGAAGGTGCTTGGCTTGGTTCGGGGCGGCGCTCCTCATCGCCGCCATGTGGGGCAAATGGAGCCTCTATCCCCTGCGCTGGGGTGAAGCCTTCGAAGCGAAGAACCCCTTCCACGCCCAGCTCGCCCTCAATCCCGTGCTCTTTTTCCTGGAGACCCGCGAGGAAATGGACGGCGGCTTCGACCTGGATGCCGTGAAAGCCAGCCAGCCGCTCATGGCTGCCCATTTCCAGACTGCTCTGGCGCTGGACAAGGATGGGCTGCCCTCGCTCCTAAGGCGCATTCCGCCGCGCCCCCAGGTCCAGGGCCGGCCCAATGTCGTGTTCATCCAGTGTGAAAGCCTGGCGGCCTTCAAGACCTCCCCCTTCGGCAATGCGCTGGATCCCACGCCCACCCTTGCCCGCCTCAGCCGGGAGGGCATCTTCTTCGACCGCTTCTACGTGGCCATGGAGAACACCAGCCGCTCCATGTTCGCGACGCTCTTCGGCATCCCCGATGTGAGCAGCGTCCAGAACGCCACGCGGAACCCGCTCCTGGTGGACCAGCACACGCTCCTGGGCTACCTGACGGACTACCGCAAGCACTACTTCCTGGGCGGCAGCGCCAACTGGGCCCAGATCCGCGCGGCCCTGCACCACAACCTGCCCGACTTGGTGTTGCACGAGGAAGGCTCCTTCAAGAGCCCCAAGGTGGACGTATGGGGCATCTGCGACCAGGACCTGCTGGGCGAGGCCGACGGGGCCTTGGCGAAGGAGCAGCAGCCCTTCTTCGCCTACATCCAGACCAGCGGCAACCACCCGCCCTACACGATTCCCGGCCATCTGAAGGAATTCCACCGCGTGGAGCCCGGCGCGGCGGAGCTCAAGGCCGCGGGCTTCGTCAGCGCCGATGAATTCAATGCCCTGAGGCTCATGGACCACGCCCTGGAAATGTTCTTCCAGAAGGCCAGCCAGGAACCCTACTTCCACAACACCATCTTCGTGCTCTGGGGCGACCACGGGATCCCCCGGGGCAACACCGACCCCCGCTTCGGCGACCTGACCCTGGCCATCCACAATGTGCCCTTCATCCTCTACGCCCCGGGCCTGCTGAAGCCCGAGCGCCGGCACACCATCGCCTCCCAGGTGGACATCCTGCCCACGGTGCTGAGCCTGCTCGGGCGCGAGACTTGGACTCAGACCCTGGGCCGGGATCTCTTTGATCCAGCCTTCGATCCGGGCAGCTCCGCCTTCACCTTCACGACTTTCCGGCGGCCGCCCCGCATGGGCCTCCTGCAAGACGAGCTCTATGTGAACCTGGAGCCCGACGGCCGCGCCGCGCTTTACGATGTGAGGGAAAAGGACCCCAAGAACCTACTGCCCGCCGACCCCGCCAGGACCAAGGCCATGACCGACCTCACCCGCGGCTACTACGCCTGGAGCCGCTACCTGCTGAGCCACAACAAGCCGTTGCGGCAAAACAACTCGGTTATTTCGAGGGTGGACCGGCCTAAGGGGCCGTAACAAACTAACCCGGACTGCACTGGTTGTTTTGAAACGGACCCTAAGCCCCTGGCGCCATCCAAATGTACCGTACGCTGCTGGCCATTCTCCTGACTCTGGCTGCCCTTGTGGCGGTGGGTTGGCCCCCGCGGGCCCGCATCGATCGGCCCGCTCTGGGGTTGCCTGCTGAAACCACCCAGGGGGCTCTGGAGGCCACGCTCTCCCTGCCGTTCTGCCCACCCGAAGACCTCAAACGCCGGATGGTCACCAAAGGTTTCAAGGATGTCGCTTGGACCTGGCAGGGGCTACGGGCCCGGCGTTCCATAACGGCCCCAGCCCTGAAACCTAAAGACCCCAGTGGGCTTTGGAAGGTCGTCCATATCGCCGACCTGCCCCCTCCGGGGCGGGATGATTTATTGAAAGCTTTCCTGGCGCAGATGGTCGGGGTGCGACCGGATTTCATCCTAGCCACCGGAGATCTGGGGTATGGGGATTCCGCCGCCGACTGGGATCGCATCGAAGGGTTCTTCCGCGACCTCGAGGCCATGGGCATCCCCGTGGTGAGCTGTCCTGGCAATCACGAGCGGAAGGCCTGGATCCAGTACCTGCGCCATTTTGGACCCATCACCTGGCATCGGGTGGAAATCGGGCCCTTCACGATCCTGAGCCTGGATTCGGAGCACGGGAGGGATCAACTCACGCCGGCCCAATTCGGGTGGTTCCAGCGGGAACTTGAAGCTACCCGGGGCCGCACGGTGCTGGTGCAGTTGCACCACCCCCTGTTCAAGAGCGATGCCGCCAGCCAGGGCGAGGCCAAGGGCAGCGGAGGCATCCTTGGCGCCAAGCGCGACGAATTCATCCGGCTGTGCCAACTGAACGGCGTGGCGGCGGTGCTTTCGGGCCATTGGCACAGCGACGCGGTGTTCGATGTGCGGGGCCGGCTGCGGAACGACACCTGCGATTTCGGGGGCACCAAATTCATCGTCACCACCACCCTGGGCAACGACACGCGGAAGGTGACACGCTGGCCCTTGGCCTATCACGGCTACCGTGTGCTGACCTTCCGGGAGGGCGCACTGCTGAGCTACACCGCGGATCTGGATGGGGACGGCCAGCCTGACCCCATCGCCAGCGAACCCCTGCTGCCCATCGCTCCCCTGAAAGCGGGAGGCCACTGATGGCACTGATCTGGCTGTTCCTCTTCCTGGGAACTTGGGTGCGCCTGCTGGCCATCGCAGGGTTCGGCCTCCACCATGGCGCCATTGCGTTGGCCCTGCTGCCCTTGCTTCTGGTGGCCCTCCACCAATTCCGGCCTGGTTGGCTCCAGACCTCAGCGCGGCCCGCGCTCCGCTGGCCGCTCATGATGCTCACGGCGCTGGCCGCCCTCGCCTTCGTACGGCTGACCCTGCTGAATTACTGGGACCCGTCGGAGCTGCCCGCCACGGCCCTGCTGGGGCTCGCGGGGGTCGGCCTCGCCTGCCTAGTGCGGGAGGAGGGCCCGGCGGATTTCGGCCCGGGCCCTTGGCTTTGGGTGGCCCTCTGGATGCTCATCTCCGCCCGGGACCCGGCCCTGGGCCTAGTGGGCGCGGGATTAGCGCCCTTGGTGTTCCTGCCTGGGAAACCAGGCGGCAAGCCCGCCCGCGGCGGCCCTTCGCGACCGGGAAAGCCCTGGGTGCTTCCGCTGCTCCTGGGCCTGTTTCTGCCCCGTCCCTGGTGGGATTGGGGTCTCCTGCCAGGTTCCAGCCTGCCCCTGGCGGCCTTCGGGGTGGGTGGCGCGCTCGGCTGCCTGGGGGCGATCGATGGAACTCTGAGGCGGCTGCCATCCTGGTCCGTGCTCCTTTTCCTCGCCCTGGTCGGGCTGGCCTATGGACCGGCCTGGAGCCTCGCCTGGGGCACGGTGCTGGGGCTGTTTACGGCTGAAGCCTTCCGGCGCCTGCCCCGGCCGCTGCCCCTCGGCACCCTGGCGGCCTTTTGGATTCTCGGCCTGGTCCTGTCCTTCACGTTCCAGGCCAACGCCTGGCTGCCAGGGCTGGGGCACCTCATTTGGCTGGGCAACTGACTATGAAGGACCGCGACCTGGTCGAACGCGTGAAGGATGCCACCGATCTGGTGGCCCTGGTGGGCCAGGCCGTGAAGCTGCGCAAGGCCGGTGCGGCCTACTCGGGGCTCTGCCCCTTCCACAGCGAGCGCTCCCCCAGTTTCCAGGTGGTGCCCGGAAAGAACTTCTACCACTGTTTCGGCTGCGGCAAGCACGGCGACGCCTTCACGTGGCTCATGGAGCGGGAGGGGCTGAACTTCCCCGAAGCCCTGGCCCAGCTGGCCCAGGCGGCGAGCATCGAGGTTCCGCAGTACAAGGAGCGACCCGCCGCCGAGGTGGACCACGAAAGCCGGCTGCGGGCCGTCCTGGAGGCCGCCCAGGCTTGGTATGAGCTCAAGCTCGGAGGCCATGCCCCGGCCCAGGCCTACCTGCGGCAGCGCGGAATTTCTGAAACCTTCACCCGGGAGGCTGGCTTCGGTGTGGCGCCGGATGGCTGGGAAGGCCTCATCACAGCCTTGCGAGGCCACGGCTTCTCCGCGGAACTCATCGAGCAGGCGGGCCTGGCCTCCCGCAGCGAGCGCGGCTCCCTGGTGGACTTCCTGAGGAACCGCCTCACCATTCCCATCCACGACGCCCGTGGCCGACTGGTGGCTTTCGGCGGGCGGGCCTTCGGGGACGAGAAGCCCAAGTACATGAACACCCGCGAAACCCTTCTCTTCCACAAGGGGGAAACGCTCTTCGGGATGCACCGGGCCAAAGGCGTGATGCGGGACGGCGCCGTGGTGGTGGAAGGCTATTTCGATGTGCTGCAGCTCCACCAGCAGGGCCTCCATGCGGCCGTGGCGCCCCTCGGGACCGCGCTCACCGAGGACCACCTGCGCAGCATCCTCCGCTTCACCAAGCGCCTGGTGCTCTGCTTCGACGGCGACGCCGCCGGGCGGCGGGCCTTCGAGAAGAGCCTGCGGCTGGCGCTGCCGCTGGGTTTCGACGTGCGTCTGCTGGAACTGCCCGAGGGCGAGGACCCCGACACCTGGTGCCTGCGGATCGGTTCCGATGCCTTTCGGGAACTCATCCGACGCGCACCGGACTGGACCAGCTTCATGCTCGAAAAGGCCCTGGAGGGCAAGGATCTGCGCCGTATTGCCGACCGTATGGAGGCCTTCCGGGAATTGCAGACCATCCTGCCCTTCCTGCCGGATACACCTGAACGGCGGGAACTGTTCGCCGGCATCGCCCATCAGTTGCAGATCCCGGTCAGCGAGCTCCAGCGCGGGGTGAAAAGCCAGCGCCCAGCTCCGGTTCCGGAAGCGATCCAAGCCGTGCCTGAACCCAAGGTCCACGAGCTGCTGCGGCCTCTGCTGCACCTTTGCCTCCAGGCCCTGGACCGAACCGCGGTGGCTGACCTGCCCCACATCTGGTGGGAAGGGCTGGAAGGCGCTCCAGTGCTCCAGGCTCTGCTGGATGTCGATGGGGATCTCGAGTCCCTGCCACCAGCCATCCTGGCGCTGCTGCGGCGCCTGGAGGCCCAGAAGGCCCTGCGGGAGGAAGCCGAAAGTGGGTCCGAGCGCATCTTCGCCAAGCTCGAAGCGGCCTACCTCCAGCGGGAGTTGGCCTCCTTGAACCGGCAATTGCAGGATCCGGCCACGGGGACGGACCCGGATCTGGTTCGCCATCTGGAGTCCAAGCAGGCCTCGCTTCTGCTGAGGAAGAGCACATTGGCGCGGCAATTGCGGGGTGGTGTCCAGCCTTAAAAACCGAATTCGACCCTTGCCGGAATCACGAAGTACCCTACACTGAATGGTTCCGGGCTTTCCACAGAATGGGAAAACCCTGCCCAAAGCTGCATGCCAGGGCCACCACCGGCGAACATGCCCTGCTGCCCCAGTTTCTGAGGCTCCCCGAATCTGAGGCTCTTTGAGGACTCGATGATCCAGACGCCCACCTGCGAAACCTACTACGAGCTGACGAAAGCCTTCATCTCCCTTGGAAAGCGTCGCGGCTACATCCTCATCGATGAGCTGAACTCTTTCCTGCCTCCCACCGCGAGTTCCCCCAAGGACCTCGAGCTGGTGATGGGCATGTTCAACCGCTTGGCAGTTGGCATCGGCGCCACCGAAGCCGAGGCCCTGGAAGCCCGCGACCAGATCGAAGAGGAATTGCTGCCGGCCGGCGTCAAGCACGAGAAGGGCAAAGATGGCGATGTGGACATCGACGGTTCCGAGGGCGACAAATTCAACGATCCCGTGCGCATGTACCTGAAGGAGATGGGCACTGTCCCGTTGCTCAAGCGCGAGGATGAAGTGGAGATCGCCAAGCGCATCGAAGTGGGCGTCCGCTCGGTCATGCGCGCGCTGTCCCGGTCGCGCCTCGCCGCCAGCCTGCTCATCGACATCGGCAAGATGCTGAAGGAGAACCCCGGCAAGATCCGCGAGGTCGTGGGTCTTTCGGACGAAGTGGACGAGGACGAGGACGCCGAAAGCACCTCGGCCACCCAGCACGTTCACCACCAGTTCGAGAAACTGCTCGTGTTCGACCAGGCTCTGCAGGACTTGCTGGACCTCAAGCGGGCTGTGGACGCCGGCGAGAAGACCGTCGGCAAGCGCCGCAAGCTGGGCCGCGAAGTGCTGATGGCCCGGGGCCGGGTCAGCCGCCAGGTACGCAAGCTGGGCCTCAACAGCCTCGCCATCACCCGCCTCATCGACCGCATCACTCACCACCACAACCAGGTGATGGCGGGCGAGCGCAAGACCCGGGAGATCCGCGACCGCCTCAAGAACCCCGCCTTCGCCAAGCTGAAGGAAAAGTACGGCCAGGAGGCGAAGCACATCAGCGAGGAGCTGGTGCGCTTCTTCGAGAAGTACGAAACCACCTCCGAGAAGTTCCACACGGACTACAACGGGCTCAAGGCTGCCGAATCAATCAGCCGCTCCGCCAAGGCCGAGCTGATCGAAGCGAACCTCCGCCTCGTGGTGTCTATCGCCAAGCGCTACACCAACCGCGGCCTGCAGTTCCTGGACCTCATCCAGGAGGGCAACATAGGCCTCATGAAGGCCGTGGACAAGTTCGAATACAGCCGCGGCTTCAAATTCTCCACCTACGCCACCTGGTGGATCCGGCAGGCCATCACCCGCGCCATCGCGGACCAGGCCCGCACCATCCGCATCCCGGTGCACATGATCGAGACCATCAACAAGCTCATCCGCACCCAGCGCGAGCTGGTGCAGAAGTTGGGCCGCGAACCCTCCAGCGAGGAGATCGCCCACGCCATGGACATGCCTGTGTCCAAGGTGCGCAAGGTCATGAAGATTGCCCAGGAGCCCATTTCCCTGGAGACGCCCATCGGAGAGGAGGAAGACAGCCATCTCGGCGATTTCATCGAGGACAAGACCGTGGTCTCCCCCGTGGAGCAGGTGGTCAGCCAGCGCCTCAAGGAGACCGTCAACTCCGTGCTGCACACCCTCACGGAACGCGAAGAGAAGGTCCTGCGCATGCGCTTCGGCGTGGGTGACGACACCTCAGAGCACACCCTCGAAGAGGTCGGCAGCGAATTCGCCGTCACACGCGAACGCATCCGGCAGATCGAAAGCAAGGCCCTGCGAAAAATTCGCCACCCGCGGTATTCCAAAACGCTGAAAGCCTTCCTCGGCTGAACGCGGGCAACCACGATCGTTCATCTCGCGAATTTGTGAGCTGAGGCCCGAAGGGCCGAAGGCACATCCCGCAGGGATGCGAACAGGATTCGCCACCCTTGAATGCCCCTGGCACCCCGTGCGTTTTGGAGCCCCGCCCATGCAGGGCTTCGTTATGCTCGAAGCACCCAGGAAAATCCGTTGAGCTACGCTGCCACACCTACCGACGCGCCCGAGGGACTCACCTGCAGCCCTTGGGAGCCCTTGCGCAGCAAGCTCTTCCTGGCCATCTGGATCGCGGCCACCGCTTCCAATATCGGCACCTGGATCCAGACCATCGGTGAGAAGTGGCAGATGGCGGAGCTCACCAAATCGCCACTGCTGATCTCCCTCATCGAGACCGGCAGCACCCTGCCCATGCTGGCCCTGGCCCTGGCCGCAGGCGCCATCGCCGACATCCTGGACCGGCGGAAGCTGCTCATCGCCGCGCAAGCCTACATGATGCTCGTGGCCGGGGCCCTCGCGGCGCTCACCTTTACCCGCCACATCAGTCCCGCGGTGCTCCTGGTCATGTCCCTGCTCCTGGGCATCGGCGCCGCGGTGAACGCGCCCACCTGGTCGGCCATCATCCCTGAGATCCTGCCCCGCCGGCAGATCCCAGCGGGGGTTACCCTCAACTCCGCCAGCTACAATGTGAGCCGCGCCGCGGGCCCCGCCCTGGGCGGCTTTGTGGTGGCCTGGATGGGGCCCGGCTGGGCCTTCGCGCTCAACGCGGTCTCCTTCATGGGCACCGTGCTGGTGCTGCGGGGCTGGAAGCGCAAGGCGGCCCCCACGGACTTGCCCGCTGAGCGCTTCACCGCGGCGATGAAGGTAGGCATGCGCTATGTCCGCAACAGCCGGCCGCTCCAGGTGATCCTGATCCGGGCTCTGGGCTTCGTGTGGTTCGCGGGCATCATTTTCTCCCTGACCCCCTCCCTCGCCATCCACGAGCTGTCCTTGAGCTCTTCGGCCTTCGGCCTGCTGCTGGGCTGCATCGGCGCGGGCGCAGTGCTGGCCACCCTCTTCTTCGCGCCGCTGCGGGCCCGCTTCAGCACCAACCAGCTCCTGGCGGGCTCCACGCTGGTCTTCGCCTCCGCCCTGCTCTGCATCGCCCTGTTCCCGCGGCCCGTGCCGGTAGGCATTGCGCTCTTCTTCTGCGGCATAGGCTGGAATTCCACGCTCTCCACCATGAACACCGGCATCCAGCTCTCGGTGCCGCCTTGGGTGAAGGCCCGGGCCTTCGGCACCTACATCACCACCTGGGGCGGCGCCATGGCCCTGGGAGCGGCCTTCTGGGGGGCCGTGGCCCAGCGGGTGGGGCTCGTCAGGTCCTTCGGCTACGCGGCCCTCGGCATGGCCCTGGTGCTGCTGTTCATCGGCCGACTCCATATCGATGCCCTGGAGCATGAGGTGGACATGAGCCCCCACCGCTCCGAGCCTCATCCCGCCGCGCCCATCCCCCCGGAGGCCGGCCCGATCCTGGTCTCGCTGGAATACTGCATACCGGTTGACAAGGCGCCGGCCTTCCGCGAAGCGATGGGCGAGGTGCGGCGCATCCGCATCCGCGATGGCGCGGTCCGCTGGTCGCTGTTCCACGAACCCCCCGGCGCGGAGGGCACCCAAGTCTTTCTGGAGTCCTATTTCAGCTCCAGCTGGGGCGAGCATCTGCGCCAGCACCACCGGGCCACGGTGGAGGACCGGGTGCACCTTGCGGCGGCCTACCGCATGGCCTCCCAGGGCCGGCCCAAAGTACGACACCTCGTCGCCACCGTGGACGAGGAAGCCTCGCTGTTGGACTATTTCCTGGGCTGACGGGTTAGGCTGGATCCACCCATGAATGTGACCGCCGATGCCCTTTCGCCCTTGCGCCCCAGGCCCGAAGGCCGCGCTCTGCGCGCGGAGATCTCCCTCGGACGCATCACCCGCAATTTCGCTCGCCTGCAGCAGATCGCAGGGGATCGGGGTATCTGGGGGGTCATCAAGGCCAACGCCTACGGTCATGGCGCCGTCCGGGTGGGCCAGGCCCTTGAGGCCGCGGGCGCTGCCGGCCTTGCGGTGTCAAATCTCGAGGAAGCCCTGGAATTGAGGGAGGGGGGCCTCCGGGGCCCGATCCTCGTGCTGGGAGGCTTGCGGGCCGAGGCCCTGCCCCTGGCTTCGCTGCATGGCCTCACCGTGGCTTTGGTGGGCCCCGAAAGCCTCGAGGCCTACGCAGGCCTGCTGCCCGCGCACCCGGTCAAGCTGCACCTCAAGCTCGACACGGGCATGGGCCGGTTCGGGTTCCTGCCTTCAGAGCTGGGGGAATGCCTGGACGGGCTGCGCGCCCTGGCTCCTTGGCTGGAGGGCCTCATGGGCCACTTCGCCACTTCGGATGATCCCGACCGGGGCTTCTCTGATCGGCAGCGCAGGACCTTCGAGACCTGCCGGAGCCTGCTCCAGGACGCCGGCTTCGCCTTCCCGCAGGCCCACCATGCCAACAGCGATGGACTGCTGCGTGGGTACCTGGACGACGACACCCATGCCCGGCCCGGCCTGGCGCTCTACGGCCTCACCTGCATCGCCGAGGGCCATGCCCTGGGCCTGGAGCCAGCCCTCGAACTCATCGCCGAGGTGGCCCGGGTGAAGACGGTCCCCGCGGGCACCGCCGTGGGCTATGGCCGCACTTTTGTCGCGCCCCAGCCCCTGCAGATCGCCACCTTGGGCTGCGGCTATGCGGATGGCTACCGCCGCGACCTCGGAAATCGGGCGGTGGTGGGCTTCGGCGGGGCTACCTACCCGGTGGTCGGCCGGGTTTCCATGGACTACCTCACCGTCGCCCTGCCCTCGGGGGTGCCCATAGCCCCCAACGAACCCATGGTCCTGTACAGCAACGACACGGGCGCCCCCCACAGTGTGGAACGCATGGCCCACCTGCTGGGCACCATCCCCTACGAGTTGACCTGCGCGCTACACCGCCGACTGGGCCGGGCCTATATCTAGGGCCAGACCGCCTTTTCGCGCCCTAGGCCCACTGGGCCCGTTATTCTCTTCAGATCCCCTGAACTAGGTCCCCTGAACGCCCCATGAACATTGTCGCCATCACAGAGCATGCAACCCTCGTCGAGCGCCTTCGCATGGCCTACGAAGGGGCTGGCCATCGGGTGAGCCACCTGCCGGACGCCCTCAGCGCCCTGGCCACCGAGGCTTGGAATGAAGCCCAGCTCATGCTCGTGGACGGCAGTGGCGATCCTCTGGACGGCTTCCGGTTCTGCCATCTGATGCGCGGCGAAAGCCGGGCGCTTTTCCACAATCTGCCGATCTACATCATCCTCAAGGAACCGCCGACCCTGGCGGATCTCGAGCGTCTGCGCGAGGCGGATGGCGATGGCTTCGTGGCGGCAGCCAGCACCATCCACCAGCTGCTGCATCAACTGGAACCGGTGATGGAGGGCGATCCCGACCGCGCTGGCCGGGCGGTTCCGGTGAGCGCCACGGGTTTGCCCTCGGGTATCGCCAAGAAATTACCGGATCTGCTCCAGCCCTTCCGCTTCGAATTGAGCATCCACCCCACTGCCCGCTTTCTGGCGGACCGGAACACCTACAAAGCACCGCTGGTGCTGCTGGGCCTCGACCCTTCGGGGGAACGGGCCCTGAGGCTGCTTCAAGCCCTCCGGGAAGAAGAAGATCCTCCCTTCACGATTCTCATCGGCCGGGTGGAGGATGAGGCCATGGAGCGCAAGTTGCTCCTAGCCGGGGCTGGAGACTGGCTGCCGGTGCCACTTTCGGGGCCACGCCTGCTGCACGCCTGCCGCCGCGGACTGGAATGGATGCACGCCAAGCGAGTGAAGCTCGAATTCGACCGCCAGATCAACGACCTGCGGGAGCGGCGCACCATGCTGGAAATCGAGGCCGCTTCGCTGCGCAGTGAAGTGCTGACGGACCCTTTGACCCAGCTCCTCAACCGCCGGGCCTTCGACCAGAACCTGGAGCACGCCATCCACCAGTGGGAACGCCACAAGCGGCCCTTCGTGCTGATCCTGGGGGACCTCGACCACTTCAAGCTCATCAACGACCGTTTCGGCCACGGCACCGGGGACGAGGTGCTCAAGTCGCTGACGGCACTGATCCGCCAATCCTTGAGGAAATCCGACCTGGCCTTCCGCATCGGCGGGGAGGAATTCGCCGTGCTCCTCACCGAAACGAATCTGAAGGTGGGGGAGAGCGTGGCGGAAAAACTCCGGCGGCGGATCGAGGCAGAGCCGCTCATCATGGACGGAGGCCAGTCCATCACCTCCAGCATGAGCTTCGGCGTGGGCGCCCCAGGGCCGTCGGGCTACAAGAGCCTTTTCGTAGCGGTGGATAAAGCCCTGTACCAGGCCAAGAACCGCGGGCGGAATTGCGTGGTGGTGGCGGAATAGTCGATTGAGCAGTGGCCGCTTGTCGTCCGTTGCCTCCAGGCTGCGCGCCAAACTTGACCGCCATTGATCCTGGGGGGAGCCTCCCCGCTCATTGCCTCAGCGTGAACAGATCGCCAAGGCCCCTTAACGTCAGCACCAAGTCCACGCGGTCCTCCTTGCCGGTGGCGCCCCCCTTGAAGGGCACCGCCAGCGCTACATGGGAGAAGCGCAGCGTGGTGGCCACACAGGGCGTGACGTAGGCCAGGGCCACCTGGCTATAGGCGAAACCATGGCTCTTGATGTCGTAGTTCGCGCTGAACTCCAACCGCAGCCGGTCATCCAGGATCCGCTGGAGGCCGCCGATTTGCAGTCCCTCCTGCCGCACCAAAAAACGGTTGATGCCTGTGGAGAAGATGGCCAAGTTCAATCGGCTGCCATCCTCCCGCTTGAATTCGGCCGTGAGGGAATTGTCCGCGCCGCCGTCCACCAGGTCGGCGGAGCGCTTGAAGCTGAGGCGAAAGGTCTCGCTGGGCTCCAGGTCGATATTGCTGTCCACGGACCCGAGCCCCTTCTTGAACCGCCCATCACCCAGCAGGAGCGGATGGAAATGGTACTTCGTGCCGATGCGCCAGCGGATTAGGTCCGCGAAGGGCTGCCCCACGGCGGGCCGTCCCATGAAGTGCTGTTTCATGCCCAGCTCGACACTCTGCTCGCCCATGGCGCTGCCGTCCACGCCCGGCTGGGCATCCACCTCGTCGAAGCGCGGCAGGCGCCCCGCCAGCCCGAAGTTGCTGTTCTGGATGAAGGCGACGAAAGGTTCCATCACATGGCGCACGTCCCCGGTGTAGCCCCACAGGGACACCTTTTCATAGGTTCTTCCCACCTGCGGTCCTGAAAACTGCAGTTTCAAGGAACTGAGGAATCGCTTGGTGGAAGCGCCCTCCACGCGGAACGGGTCGAAGGCGGGGTTGATCGCGGGGTCCAACTCGGTGCCGCTGGTGCCGCCTCGGGGATCGAAAATGGCGTCCTTCAACGTGGCGCCATAGCGGGTGTACCGGCCCAGAATCTGGGCATCGGCGCGGAAGGGCCCCCACTGGCCCAGGCGACCGTGAGCCCTCAGCACCGCGTCGTCCCGGCCCCAGGTGTAACGACCTTCGGGCTCGTTTTCCCCGGTCTGGATCTTGTAGCTGAGGCGGCCCGTGCGCCAGGAACCGTCCAGGTAGAAATCGCCGAAGGGCACCGGGAAAAGCCGGGCCTCCACCTGGGGCAGTACCTGGCGTTTCAGCGAGCTTGGGAAATCGGGACGGAAGAAAGGGTCGTCCTGCAGGAAGAAGCTCCGCTGCTCTTGGGCCGACAAGGAGAAGCTGGCCCGCTGAAAACTTTTGCCCAGGTAGAAGGCGCTGTCGAAGGGCCGCGTGCCGAGCTGCCCCGGCCCACGCCCATAGTCCGCGTCGATGAGGCTGTCCGAGGCCTGGTTGATGTCGGCGGTGAGCTGCCAGCCGTCCTCCCGCTGCCAGACTTCCTTCAACCCATAGCGGTACCGCTTCTCGCCGCTGCTGCGTTCATGGATCACCTGCCCCTGGAAGCTGCCCTGGTGCGTGGGCTCGGGGTTCCAGCGGGATTCCAGCCCCCACAGCACACCTTGTTTGGAAAAATATTCCGGCGAGAAGGTGGCGTCCGAACTTTCGTTGATGACTTGAAAATAATTCAGGCCGAGGGTCGCGCCCAGGCGCCCGCTGAACCCGAGCAGCGGCGGCAGGAGGCCGGAGCTGCGCTGCGCCTTGGCGGGATAGATGGCCCAGGGCACATAGAGCACCGGCACTTTCCCCACCAGGACGCGGGCATTGTGCAGCGTGGCGAAGCCGTCCAGGTCGAGTTTCAATTCCGAAAGCTGGGCCCGCCACCCGGGCTCTTCCTGGGGGCAGGGACTCAGCTCCACCCGGTTGAAGTCCCAGTGTTTCAGGGTGGTGAAGCTGACCCGGTCCGAGCGGAGCACCCAGTCCGGCGGGAGTTCCAGCACCAAGGCCCGCGCCTCGCCGACCTGGCGCTTCCAGTCCATGCTCAGGCGGTCGCAACGCAAGCGCAGGTCCGGCGCCTCCAGGCGGATGTGGCCTTCGGCTTCCAGCTGTCCGGTGGAGGGTTGGTAGCGGATGCGGTCCGCCAGCAGCAGCACCTCATCGGTCTCCACTGCCCCGCCCTCCAGGCTCCAGGCATCATCGCTCTCGACCACCTTCTGCCCGCGCCAATGGAAGGGCAGGCGCCGGGAGGATTCGCCGCCGGGATCGAAGGGCAGGAGCGGCAGCAGCTCGATGGCATCGGGCATGGGCGGTAGCGGCCGGACCTCGGGCAACGCCGGCAGACCCTGGGACAGCAAGCCCGACCAGGACGAAGCCGCCAGCAAAACCGCCAAGCTGGGCCATCTCAGAGTTCGCGCCCCGGGCCCCATAACGCCTCAGCCGCCGTGCCGGTGGGGGGCGATGAGGGCCGTGAGCAGAAAGAGGCCGAAGCCCGAGAGCAGCGCCAAGGTGCTTTTCCACCCCCGCTCCTTCTGCACTTCCGGCAGGAGGTCGGAGCTGGCCACGTAGATCACCAAGCCGGCGGCCATGGCCAGCACCGGGGCGGGGTCCAGGCTCAAGGCCGACTGGCTCAGGGCGCCCAGCAGCGTCGCGGCCGCCAGGCCCGCCGCTGCCAACAGCGCGCCGCGGTTGCCAAACCCCCGCATGAGAAAAATGCTGGAGATGGTCGCGCCTTCGGGAATGCGGTGCAACAGCACCGCCAGGAACATGAAGAGGCCGAGATTGCTGCCGGTGTGGGTGTGGTAGGCCGCCGCCAGCGCCAGGCCGTCCATGAAGCTGTGCAACGAGAGCCCCACCAGGGCCATGATGCCCGCCATGGGGCCGCCTTCGGAGTGGGTCTCCTCGCCGTAGTGGAAATGGGGCGTGATCCCGTGCTCCATCACATGCACCAGCATGAAGCCGCCGAGCACCCAGTAGGCCGCACCCTCGCCACCCCGTTCCATGCTTTCGGGAATAACGCGGATCAGGGCCGTCGACAGCAGGTAGCCCGCCGCGACCCCCGAGATGAGCCGCATGGTCGTGGCGCGGCCCTGGAGGAAGCGCACCACCA
Organism: Holophagaceae bacterium; assembly: GCA_025357545.1. GTDB lineage: Bacteria > Acidobacteriota > Holophagae > Holophagales > Holophagaceae > JANXPB01. Next base: position 40,897 of record JANXPB010000188.1, on the reverse strand, counting down.
GCCAACCTCCAAGGAGGGTGGCCAGGGATGCGAACAGTGACTGGACCGCCAGGGACATGAGAAGACTATGCCTGAGCCGCGCCTACTCTTTGGATTTCTTCTTCGCGGGCGCCTTGGGTTTGAGCTTGGGAACAGGGACCTCAGCCTCAGCGGATTCGGCCTTCTTGGGCTTCTTCACGGTCTTGGCGGGCTTGGGCGATGGGGTTGCATCGGCCACCGGTGTAAGCACCGGCGCGGACTCAACCTTGGCAGGCTTTTTGGCTGCCTTGGATTTGGAATTCTTGGAAACCTCAGGCGCCTGCGGAGCCGGAGAGGCGGTGGGCGGCATGGGTTCAGCCTGAGTTGCCTGAGTTGCCTGGGGCACCGACGCTCCCGTTCCCAAGCGCCTGGGGCGCGGCGCCGGCAGCATCAGGGCCGCGACGACTGCCCCCGATAGCTTTGGGGGCTCGATCACCGCCCGGGGCTGCTGCTCTGCTTTCGGTGTGGCAGTCGGCTTGGACGGAGTGGCCGCCTTGGGTGATCTAGGCGCAGCCGTCTCGCGATTCGGTTCGGAACTTCCGCTTGCCACCCCCTGGGTTTCGGCGGCTTCAGACTGCGGTCCCTTGGCGGCACCGCCCCGGCCCCGGCGCCGGCGCCGGCTGGACTTCGAGGGGCCAGACTCCTTTTCGCCCTCCCCCTCGCCTTCTTCGGCTTGCTCGTCCTCAGGCTTGGCGCTCTCGAACAGGGCGCGGAGCCGCTCCCGCTCATCGAGAGCCGCCCGCTGGACGTCCCGTCGGTCATGCTTGAATTCGTGCTTGGGCTCTGGCCGCGGTTTGGACTTGCGGCCCTCAGCGGGGCCTTCAGCCAAGGCCTTGTCGAAGGAGATGGCGCTGTCGCCACCCAACACCACCGTCTCTTCCTCAGGCTCGGCCTTCGCATCGGCTACGGGCTTCGTGGGCCGCTCCTCCGGCTCTTCGTCCCGAGGCTCGATTTCCGCAGCCATCTCGCCGTAGGCGATTTCGTGGTCGGGCAGGATCACCACCCGGGAATCGAAGGCCTCTTCCATCTCCTGCAGTTCGCGGCGCTTCTGGTTCAGCACCGGCAGGGCGATGGCGGGCGCCAGCTTCACCCGCAGTTCTTTCACGTCGCCGCGACTGAGAATCGCCTTGAGGCGGCGCATGACGGACAGCAGCAGCGCCTCTGGGCTCTTCACCTGGCCAGTGCCCTGGCACTGCGCGCAGGTCACGTGGTTGGTCTGGTGGATGGAGGGCCGCAGGCGCTGGCGGGTCATCACCAGCACGCCAAAGCGATTGATCTTCCCCACCTCCATGCGGGCCTTGTCTTCGCGCAGGCAATCCACCAGCTTGTCCTGAACGGATTTCAAGTGGCCCTCTCGCTTCATGTCGATGAAGTCGATGACCACCAGGCCAGCCAGATCCCGCAGGCGCAGCTGCCGCGCGGCCTCTTCGGCGGCTTCCATGTTGGTGCGGAAGGCCATGTCCTCGACACCATCGCCGGAGGTCTTGCCGCTGTTCACATCGATGGCCACCAGGGCTTCGGTCTGATCCAGCACCAGGGCTCCGCCGCTGGGCAGCCCGACCTTGCGGGCATAGATGCGGTCGATCTGCTCTTCCGCACCATTCTTGGAGAACAACGGCTTCTTGCCGACGTAGTGCTTCACCACGTGCGCATGCTGGGGCATGGTGCGCTTGAAAAAAGTCTGGGCGGTCTGGAAGGTCTCCAGGTCGTCGATCAGCACCTCCTCCATGTCGGCGGAGAAGGCGTCCCGCAGGGTGCGGGTGACGACATCGTCCTCCTGCCACACCAGCCCTGCGCCCTGGCGATGCTTGTAGCGGTTGAGCACTTCTTTGTAGGTGTCCGTGAGGTATTCCAGATCCTTCTGGAAATCATCCTTGGTGACGCCGAGGGAAGCGGTGCGGACGATGACGCCCATGTTCTTGGGAATCTCCAACTCGTCGATGAGCTGCTTGAAATATTCGCGCTCCTCGCGACTCTCGATCTTGCGGCTGATGCCGTTCACCGGGTTGCCCGGCGTGAGCACCAGGTAGCGGCCCGGCAAGCTCACCTGGGCGGTCATCATCGCGCCCTTGGTGCCGATCTCTTCGCGCACCGCCTGCACCAGGATTTCCTGGTCGCGGTTGAGCAGATCCTGGATGCGCCCTCGGCGCCCGTCCGGGCTTACCATGTCCCGGGGCAGTTCACCCAGGGGCAGGAAGCCGTTCTTCTGCCCGCCGTAATGGATGAAAGCCGCCTGCAGGCTGTGGTCCACACGGATGACTTTGGCTTTGTAGAGGTTGCCTTTGATCTTCTCGTTGTGGATGAACTCCACATCGAAATCGAGAAGGGTGCCGTCGAGCAGCGTTGCCACGCGGATCTCTTCGGGATCCGTGGCGTTGATCAGCATGGTTTTCTTGCTCAAATGAGTGCTCCTGAAGGCCGGGCCCTGGGCGGATGCACCGCGGATCAGTGGCTGGACCTAATTCTGAAAATGGGGTTTGGGAAGATTTGAAGCGGCGGTTCCGGGAACCCTGATCAGCCAGTTGGCACCGATCGGGAGAGGTTTCTGGAAAGGCCTGGAAAGAAGGGGCGATAGAGTCTGGAACTGTCAGGCCGCCGAGGAGAACGCGGGAATCTGGTTTCACCGGTGGCCTAGTGGATTCTTGCAGCAGGAGGGCTGCCGCGTCCACCTCATATGCCGGGATGCCAGGAGCGTGGGTTCGCAAACCCCCATGGCATCCCCCATGCCGCGGCGCGGTGGGTTCCGATGACGCGCTCCTGGACGGAGCCTGGGTTTCCGAGCCATGATGACTGCGGAGATCCAGCCATGGCCCCAGCGAAGAAGACCGCCACCACTGCCGTAAAAGCCAAGACCCCTGCCAAGGCTCCGGCCAAAAGTGTCACCAAGGCTACGGCCCCTAAGCCCAAAGCCGCCCTTGCACCCAAGAAACCGGTGGCGGTGCCGAAGAAACCGGCGGCCCTGGCAAAGCCAGCCCTCAAAGCCAAGGCAGAGCCGATCAAGAAGGCCGCCGTGGCTGCCAAACCAGCACTGAAATCCATTCCTGCGGCCTCGGGTTCCGCCGCCCCTGCGGAGCGTCCGAAGCACGGGCCGGCCAAGATCGCCGGGCCGGAAAAGGCCGCGGAACCCGCCACGGCTTCCGCCGCGACGGCCGCTTCGAAGCCGGCCGACCACCCCGCGGCGATCTCGGGCCATCTAGGCACTGCGCTGCATGCCGTGAAGGCCGGTCAAGCCATCGAACTCATTTTCACCGATGCCGAAGCGAATCCGCCCCGCACCTTCGAGCCCCGCCAGCTCATCTTCGATACGCTTACCCAGGCTTGGTATGTCTGGGGCTGGGACCGCCGCTACAACGCGGAACGCCACCACCGCATCGACCAGATGGTCGAGGTGAACCTGGTCGAGGGGCCCGGCCGTTCAGCACAGGGGCCTTACAAAGAAGGCACTCCGCCCAATCTCATCGGCGGTTGGCTCGGCGGCGAACCCATCCCCGTGAAGGTGACCCTGCTGAAGCAGTGGATCTTCGCTGTGAAGCAGGCTCCACCAGCCTTTCCGGAATTCAAGATCGAAGACGGCGAAGACGGCAAGGCCATTGTCTCCTTTGTCGCCACCGACCTGCGCGCCATCGCCCGTTGGTGCCTCCAGTTCGGCGAAGGCATCCAGATCCTGGAGCCCCAGCGGCTGGTGGACCGCGTCAAGCAGGTGGGCGTGGTGTGGGCCGGCAAGCCCGTAGCTGCCGTTCCCGCTCCAGCGCTGGCACCGAAGGCCCAGTCAGCCCCCCGGGCTGAACACCGTGGTGAGCGCACTGAGCGTAGTGAGCGCAGTGAACACCGGCCCGAAGCCAAAGCTGAACCTCGCCCGGAGCACCGGAGCGAGCGTCACCGCGAACACACCAAGGACCGCGAAGACGCGCCCAAAAAGGGCCCGGCCCCCAAGGTCGAAATCCGCATCGAGCGGCTCTGAAGATCCAAGCAGCAGGGCCCTGCGCGCTATTCATCGCGGCCATCTGGCCGGGGTGCTTCAGCGGGCAGAACCGATAAGTTCCAGTACGGCTTCGGCCATGCCCTGCTCCGGTTTCGGCGGGGCCTCGACGACCTTCCCGACGAGCTGCTGGGCGCCACCTGGTTGCAGTTCGAACAGCCAGAAAGTGGGCACCAGGGCGACTGGCTGGGGTGGGATGCCCTTCGGCCAGGCGGCGGCAGGTGCCTGCTTGTCGCGGGAAACGCCAATGTAATGGATGGTCACGAAGGGATTCGTCTCCTTCGTGAGGGCCAGGAATTCCGGGAGTTCCCGCTGGCTGTCGCTGCACCAGGACCCGAAGGCCACCACCAGCGTCAAGGGCCGGTCGATGGCCCTCCAGCGTGCGGCCCAATCGGGCTTGATGGTCCTGTGGCTGGTGTTGTCCCGGAAGATGTCCCGGTGCGAAAGAATGGCTTCCCGCGTGGTGGCGCCCACCAGCACCGGCTGGCTGTCCACGCTGTCGCGGGGCAGTCCGGCAGCCTTGGTCACCGGAATCGAGTGGGGGCCAGCGGGTTCCGCCGGTTTCACTTCGGTCTTGGCCCCGGGCTGAAATAGTGCCGCCACCATGGACACCATCAGCAGCAATTCCCGTAGCATCTGCACCTCCACCCACCAGTGTACAAATCCAATACCCTGCTTCGTTTTAATAAATTGACGAAATCGGTCAGGAATCCCATATTTGAAGGTTGAAGGTAGGTTTGTCCGGTGAAAATCTCCGCCCGAGGCCGCTACTCCATGCAAGCGCTTTTCGACCTGGCCCACCACAGCCATGGCGATCCCGTGCCGCTGCACCAGATCGCCGAACGGCAAAAACTCTCCCTACCCTTCCTGGAACAGATCTTCCACAAGCTGAAAAAAGCCGGCGTCGTGAAGAGCGTGCGCGGGCCCAAGGGCGGCTACGTGCTCACCCGGCCCTGTGACCAGGTGAGCGTCGGCGAGATCCTGCGTCTCACGGATGCCAGCCTCTATGCCGTCGCCAAGGACGATCCCGCCCACGGCCGCCAGGTGCTGCTGGAAGATGAGCGCATGAGCGAGCTCCTCTGGCGCCAACTCGAAGAGCACATCACCACCTTTATGGAGAAGGTCAATATCGCGGACTTGTGCACCGAGACCCACAGCAACACATGCCCCGTCTGTACTTGCCCTGAGTATGTCCGCGAGGCTGAAGCCTCGATGATGAACGGCAAGCAGAAGGGCTGCGCCGCGCTCATGGGCTAGCGGGTGACGAACCTCTGCGCCCTGCCCAGCCTGGCTCTACCCCCCACCGAGGTGGATCTGGCGCTGCTGCCCAAGCTGGAGAAACGCATCCTCCGCCGGGTGGGCGAGGCCATCCAGACCTACAACCTCATCGAGGAGGGCGACCGCATTCTGGTGGGGCTCAGCGGCGGCAAGGATTCCTGGGCGCTGCTGGAGGTCCTCAACCTGCTCCAGAAGCGGGCGCCCATCCATTTCGAGGTGCACGGCATCACCGTGGACCCGGGTTTCCCGAACTTCGATCCGGACCGCATCGCCGAGGTCTGCGAGGCCCGCGGCATCCCCCATCACGTGCTGGGCGCCCCCATCGACGCGCTGATCCGGCAGCGGCCGGAAGAGACGCCTTGCATCATTTGCGCGCGGCTGCGGCGCGGCGTGCTCTATTCCCACGCCAAGGAACATGGCTACTCCAAGATCGCCCTGGGGCACCATCTCGACGACCTGCTGGAGACGCTGCTGCTGAACCTGTTCTTCGCGGGCAAGCTAGCCACCATGCCGCTGCGTCTCACCAGCGATGACGGCGCCAATACCGTCATCCGCCCCCTCGGCACCTGCGAAGAAGATGACCTGCGTCGCTACACCTGGCTGAAGGGCTATCCCATCGTCCCCTGCGGCTGTCCCATGTGCGCCTGCAGCGTGCTGGAGAGCCGCCGCAAGCAAACCAAGGCGCTCATCGGGCAGTTGCAGGCAAGCATTCCGCAAATCAAGGCCTCCATGCTGAAAGCCATGTCCAATATCAAGGGCACGCACCTGCTGGATCTCGGCCTGGGCGCCCTGAGCGCCAGGGGTGTTGATGAGACCGTGGAAAAACTTGGGTGATCCCCAGGGCCCAGTCCGCTCAACCCGGCTTTGGCCTCCAGGTGGATCCTGATTTTCCATCCCAGTCCATTCCTTCGGGCGTATGGTAGTTCTTCGCTCATCCGGAGGCCCGCATGAAGGAACTCAGCGCCAACTGGATCGCAAAGGCTGAAGCCCACCTGGGCACGGCTAAACGCGAGCTGGTGGTGAAGAAGGGCGCCAATCCGGATGCGGTCTGCTTCCATGCCCACCAGTGCGCCGAGAACTACTTGAAGGCGCGGCTCCAGGAAAGCGAAGTGCACTTCCCTACGACTTCCCACCTGGCGGTGCTGCTCTATCTTTGCGCCGACATCGAACCCGGCTGGGAGGCCCATCGGCAGCAGCTGAGCAAGCTCAGCGCCACCAATCGCATCATCCAGGAACCCGAAGAAAGCGCCACGCCCGCCATGGCCAAGGAGTCCCTCGAACTCGCCAATTCCTTTCGGAGCGCCGCGCGGAAGACACTGGGCCTCAAAGGCTAGGCCTTCAGCCACCCTTCCACGCCTTCGATGACATCCCGCACCCCGGGTCCAAAACGAGCGTTGCTGATCCAGTCGATGCCCTTGGGCAGGCCTCCTAGCGCTGCCTCCACCCGGGCCCGATGCCCCAGCACTGGCCTGGGGATGGCGCGTTCGGCGAACTCCTCGCGGATCTGCACCGCCTCGCCCAATTCGGGGACCCAGGAATTGAGCACCCGCTGCACCCCGGCCGATTCCGACAGCGAGCGGTCCATCTCGAAAGCCCCTCCCAGGAAGACCCGCAACTGCATGAGATCCGACGGAGCGCTGTCCGGGTCGATCCAGGAAGGCACCAGGGCCCCCAGGAAGCCGTGTCCCTCCGGGGGGTGCACCAGGAAGCCAAAGGAGTCCTTCAGCGGCGCCAAGGGCGCATGGCGGCTGTTGCGCAGGCGCACCGAGGTGTAGGGGATGTCCCCCAGGGCCTCGGCGCTCTGCGGGGCGATGGGGCCCAACAGGGTGGCGGCCTCGAAGGCTGGGAGAGCGAGCAGAAGGCGGTCCACTTCCCGCACCTCGCCGCCGCCCCAGACCCGCCAGCGGCCTGCATCCAGCGCTTCAATGCCCTCGGCCCGCAGGCCGGTGCGAAGGCCGGGAATGCGGGCGGCCAGCTTTTTCGGCAGCATGCCCATGCCGCCCTTGGGCACCATCAAGGCGCTGCGTCCGCCCTGCCGCATGCCTTGGAAAAGAGAGCCCGCCGCTTCCCACTGGAGCAGCTTGGGAAGGGCGTCCACCGACAGCGATTCTGCCGGGGCCGCCAGGATGCCTGCCACCATCGCCGGCAATAGGTCTTCAGCGACACCGCGGCCCAGGCGCCGCGCCACGAAGGCCGACAATCCCTCCTCGGGTTCCTTGGAACGCACCTTGATGAAGGGTTCCATCATCATCCGCAATTTGGCCGACACGGACATCAACCGGGAGAACAACAGCGCCACCGGGGCCGAAGGAACCGGAAGCAGTAAGCCCCCCTTCCCCACCCAGCGGGCGCCATGGCCTGGGCTCTTGGCTTCCAGATCGAGTTCCTTGAAGAGCCGGTCTGCGGCGGAGCCAGGCGCGATCAGCACGCCCTGGGGGCCCCGTTCCAGGTGGCCGGGACGGCCCTGGGGATCGGGCCAAGGCATGGTGTGCACCCAACCGCCGGCGGTCTCCTGGGCCTCCCACACTTCCACTTCTGCCCCGCGTTTCTGCAGCTCCCAGGCCGTGACCAGCCCGCTGATGCCGCCTCCGAGAATGAGTGTGGTCATTCGGCGCCTCCGGGCTGCAGCGCCTGCAGCGTGAGCCGCGTGAGGCAGCGGATGTAACTGGGATGGATGCCAGGAGCGGGCAGCCGGCGGTAAGTGCGGATGCCCACCTGCTTGGCCCAAGCCGCGTATTCGATATCCAGCTCGTGGAGGGTCTCGATGTGCTCGCTGACGAAGCTCAAGGGCAGGATGATCACGTCGCGCCCGCCAAAATCCCCCAGCACTTTCTTCAAGGAGGGCGTCAGCCAGCGGATGGGCCCCACACGGCTCTGGTAGGCCAGGATCGAACCCCCTGGAAGGTCGCCGATGCGCGCTTTCAGGGCCTCCACAGTGGCCTTGATCTCTTCTTCGTAGGGATCGCCCGCCTCGATCTGGCTCATCGGCAGGGAGTGGGCGCTGAAGATCACCGTGGCGTAGGGCAGCTCTTCGAGGGCCGCCCGCAGTGGCGCTTCCACGGCGTCCAGATAGTCGGAATCCGTGGCGTAGGCGCGGACGCCCCGCAGCACGGACATGCCGCATTTGGTGGCTTCGACTTCCAATTCGCGGATGCTCGATCCGGTGGTGGCGATGCAGTCGTGGGGATAGAGGGTCACGGGCAGCAGCCGCGTGATGCCTTGCCGTTTCAGGGCCTTCAACAGACCCGCCGCCCGGGGTTGGGTGTAGCGGAACAGTAGTTTTACCGGTTCCGTCCGGCCGGCTTTGCGGAGCGCGTCCCGCAACGCCGAGGCCTGCAGGGCGGATTGCCTCAGCAGCGGAGACCCGCCGCCGATCTCCGCATATTTTTTGGAGGTGCCCTTGCGCCGGAAACGGGCGATGCCCTTCGCATAGATGGGCTGGAACCATGCGGGCCCAGGCAGCTTGATGAGCTCGCGATCGCTGAACAGGTTGAACAGGAAGGCTTCCACTTGGTGGAGATTCACAGGTCCGCCGAGATTCAACAGCAGCACGGCCGTGTCTGCCTTCGGGGCGGCCATGGCTTCCTGGGCGTCGGCCTTGAGCTGGGAGAGGAGATCCATCAGACGGTCCTCGAGAACTTGGTGCGCGCGGCCATCTTGGCCAGATAGGCATCGAAGGGCATGGCCAGGTTCCGCACGAAGCGGCGCCCCAGCTCCGTGACGAAAACGCCTTCCTCCCGCAACTCCACAATCCCGAAGGGCTCCTCGGCCTTGAGCTCCTCCACCGCCTCGGCGAAGTGCTCCTGCCCCACCCCGAACTGATCCTTCAGCTCGGCCCAGCGCAGCTCGAAGCGGCCCATGATCTGGTGGATCACCCAGCGGCGCATCTCGTCCTCGGGGGAACAGTGATGGCCCTTGTGCATGGCGAAGTGGCCACTGTCCACCGCATGTTCCCAACGGCTCAGGATCTTGTCGTTCTGGTGGTAGACGCCGCCGATCTGGCTGATGGCGCTGGGGCCGACGCTCACCATGTCCGGGCCGCCCTTCACTGCATAGCCCATGAAGTTGCGGGTCAGCCGGCCATCATGGATCGCCTTGGCCAGGGGATCGGAAGGATGGGCGAAGTGATCCATGCCCACGGTGACATAACCCGCCTTTTCCAGCAGTTCTGAAGCCATGAGCAGCAAGTCGAGGCGCAATCCCGGCGGGGGCAAAGTTTCAGCCGGGATGCTGCGCTGGAACGGCATCATGGCCGGCAGGTAGGCGAAGCCGTACACAGCCAGCCGGTCAGGGCTCAGTTGGAGGGTTTCTTCCAGCGTCCGCCGGAAGGTGTCCAAGGTTTGGCCCGGAAGGCCGTAGACCAGGTCCAGATTGATGCCATCGAAGCCTTCCGCGCGCGCCTGGCGCACGGCGGCGAGGGTCTGATCCCAGGTCTGGCCGCGGGTGATCAGCTCCTGCACATGTTCATCGAGATCCTGCACGCCGAAAGAGACGCGGTTGAAGCCCATCTTCCGGAGCGCCGGGAGCTGGTCCGGACGCAAAAATGTCGGATCGACTTCCAGGGACACTTCGGCTCCCGGCAAGAGCGGAAATCGTTCCGTTATGAGATTGAAGACCTTTTGCAGATCCGGCACATCCAGATAGGTGGGAGTGCCACCGCCCCAATGCATCTGGATGACACCACGCCGGTTCGGCAGGTGGCTGGCCCAGAGTTCCGCTTCGCGCTCCAGGGTGGCCAGGAAAGCGGCCACAGGGTCGTACTTGGGGCTGATGACCACGTTGCAGCCGCAGTAGGCGCAACGTCGCTTGCAGAAGGGCAGATGGGCATAGAGGGACAGGGGTTCGGGGCTTGAATCCGCCCGGGCTAGGGCCTCGATGATCTCGGATTCCGGAAAGTCGTCCTGCCACACGGGCGGCATGGGGTAGCCCGTGTAGCGGGGGCCGGGACGGTCGTAGCGCTGGATCAGTTCGGGAAGCGTCGTCATGGGTTCGATTTCCAATCCAGCAAGACCTTCGATTCAGAAGCGAGGCAGCCTATCCGGGTTCACTTTTTTACTTCCTCGATGACGGCTTGGAGGACGTCGGGATCCGTTTCCGGCACCAGGCCATGGCCCAGGTTGAAAATATGGGGCGCGCCCTGCATCACGTCCACGATTTCCCGGGCCTTGCGGGTCGCGGTTGCCTTCCCGGCCAACAGGGCCACCGGATCCAGATTGCCCTGCAGCACCTTGGTGGCCGAGAAGCGTGTCCGGGCTTCCCGCATGGGCACCTGCCAGGGCACGGCCAGGCCTTCGCAGGGCAGGTCCGCGAGCTCCTGAGGCAGGTAGCCACTGCGGGCAAAAAACAGGCGGGGCGCGCCCTGCACCTGATCGAGCGTGCGCTTCACGGCGGGCAGTGCGAACTCGCGGTAATCCGCCGGGTCCAGCTCGCCGGCCCAGGTATCAAAAAGCTGGACGCCCTGGGCGCCCGCCCCGATATGGAGGTTCAACAGCCGGGCAGAGGCGTCCGCGAGGCGGTCCATCCATTTCTGGGCTTTCACGGGTTCCTGATGCAGGAAGGCCTTGGCGCGGGCCCAGGTCTTGCTCCCCTTTCCCTCTATGCCGTAGGCGAGGAGGGTCCAGGGCGCACCTGCGAAACCCAGCATGGTCACCCGGTCCGGCAGCTCGGCCTTCACTTTCCGGATGGCCGCCTGGACAGGATCGAAAATCCGTTCGTTAAGCTCGATATCTGGGTCGATTTGGTCCAAGGTGCGCGCCAGGCGGGGGCCGCCTTCGGGAATGGTCACGCCGCAGCCGAGGGCATCCAGGATCACCAGGATGTCGCTGAAGATGATGGCGCCGTCGATGCCGGGGAAGCGGCGGATGGGTTGCAGCGAGACTTCGGCGGCGAGGTCGCTGTCAGTCAGCAATTGTTCGAAGGTGGCCTTGGCGCGGATGGCGCGGTACTCCGGGAGGAACCGCCCTGCCTGCCGCATGAACCAGACCGGCGGCGTGGAAAGTGTTTCGCCCTGGAGGACGCGGAGGAGAGGAGGTGTCATGGTCAGCTCGGAAAAGGCACTGCGGGGAGGATTCTGAAGAGGTCCATCAGGTGTGGGCGGAGTCAGCTCCCGGCCATCATCGGTGCCACGGCCGCCACCGCTCGTTCGAAGTGCTGCAAGGCTTTCTCATCGTGGGCGCCCGACAGGAAGGCAACCTCGTAGCCGCTGGGCGGCAGGTACACGCCCTGGTCCAGCAGCAGCCGGTGCAGCTTGTTGAATTGGGTGATGGAGCCGGTCTTCACCGCATCGCTGCGGCGGACGCCTTCCTGGAAGAGGGGCCAGATCAGGCTGCCGATATGAGGGGCGTGGACGCCGGGGATCCTCTCGAAAACCTTGGCCCAAATGACCGCCCGATGGTTGAGGCTGGCGTAAAAGTCAGGCGTCAGCCGCTCCAGCGTCGCCAGTCCCGCGGCCATGGCCACGGGATTGCCGCTGAGCGTTCCCGCCTGGTACACCGGGCCATCCGGGGCCACCACGCCCATGATGTCCTTGCGGCCGCCATAGCAGCCCACGGGCATGCCGCCGCCGATGATCTTGCCGTAGGTGACGAGATCGGGCGTGATCTTGTACATCTCCGCCGCTCCGCCGGGCCCCACCCGGAAGCCGCTGATGACTTCATCGAAAATGAGGATCGTGCCGTGGCGGGTGCACAGTTCCCGCAGCGTCTTCAGGAAGTCCAGCTGCTGGGGCAGCAGGCCATTGTTAGCGGGGACCGGCTCGATGATGGCGCAGGCGGTCTGCATCCCGTGCTCGTCGAAGTAGCGGCTCAGTGCGCCGAAATCATCCAAGGGCAGCACGGAGGTGAGCTCGCCGATGGCGGCCGGCACCCCTGCGGAACTGGGCTCGCCGAAGGTCACCAGGCCTGATCCGGCCTTCACCAGCATGCCGTCGCTGTGGCCGTGGTAGCAGCCGTCGAATTTCAGGATGCGGTCGCGCTTGGTGAACCCGCGCGCCGCGCGGAGGGCGCTCATCACCGCTTCGGTGCCGCTGCTCACGAAGCGCAGTTTTTCCACAAAGGGCACCATCTCCTTGATGCGCCGGGCCAAGGCCAGTTCGCGGCGGGAGGGCGCGCCGAAGGTCAGGCCCTCCTGCATGGATTCGGCCACCGCCTTCAGGATGGCGGGTTGCGAGTGGCCCAGGATCAGGGGCCCCCAAGACATGCACAGGTCCAGAAAAGTGTGTCCATCCTCGTCTTCGAACCAGCAGTCCCAGGCCCGTTTGAAGAATTTCGGAGTGCCGCCCACGGCGCGGAATGCGCGCACCGGGCTGCTCACGCCCCCCGGAAAATGGGTGAGGGCTTCCTTGAACAATTCTTCGTTGCTCATCCGTTCATCCTTCCGAAACTTCCTGGGTGGGCGCGAAACTGCGCAGTAGTTGGATCAAGGCTTCGGTGCTGGGGTCGCAGACGCCGTGGACCTCAACCCCGCTGGATTGGAAAGCCCGGGCGGCGCGTTCGCCCCAGGCGAAGCGCAGTGCATCGCCTGGAACACCCGACAGGTATTCCGCCTGCAGGGGGCTCAGTGCCAGCAGCGCGTCGACGCTGGGCATCGTGGGCTCCGGCGTGACCGGCACTTCCCGGTGGGTGATCCAGGAATGGATGTGCCAGATGGTTCCCCGGGCGTTCCGCTCCATGAATTCCCGGCTGCGTTCACCCCGGGCCAGCACAAATTCGCCACCCTCAGGATAGGCCTGGGTGAACATTGACCACAGCCCTTCGGCGGTCTGGCGCTGGGGTCGCCGGATGCGCAGGGAATCCATGCCGAGCGCGAGTTCGGTGCCCTCGCCCTGCACCACCACGTCGATGGCGTTGGAGACCCACACTCGCACCGCCTGCGCCGCGGCGGGGCTCAGCACCAGCAGCGCCGCCGCGTTCTCCAGGGGGATGGGTGGGGAGGTGTGGGTGAATTCCTGACGGGTGATGAAGTAGGGCACGGGTTCCCAACCCGCCTCGGCCACGGCCCGGCAGAGGGGATGATCCAGGGGGCGCGCCAGGGCCACCCTCATGGGAGCCCCATCTGGCTGAGCACGCTGGACACGAGGAAAGCGTCGTCCCGCCCGAGGGCCTCGCCCTGGTGGTTGGCCGTTGCAGAGGCGAAGGCGCCCCGAAGGCGGACGCGGCCGTCCTCCAGGACCTGGGCCAGCGCACCCAGCGGTTGTTGGCAGCCGCCGCCGATGCCCGCCAGCACTGCCCGCTCCAGGCCCACACAGCGCGCCGTGGGCGCATGGTGCAGGTCGGCCAAGGCCGCAATGAGATCGGCCCGGTCGCTGCGGGTCTCTGCCAGCAGGGCGCCCTGGCCCGGCGCCGGCAGCAGCTCTTCGGGGGTGAGGGCCCGCACATCGAGATCCTTCAGCTCCAGTTCCAGACGCCGGAGCCCTGCGGCCGCCAGCACCGTCCCATGCAAGGGTTCGCCCCGCATCTCGCCTTCCCGGACGCGCTGCACACGCGTCGGCACATTGCCCCGGATCCAGGTGAAGCGCGCTTCGGGAAAGATGCCAGCGAGCATCCGCTCGCGGCGCACGGAACTGGTCCCGATGACGCAATCTTGCGGCGCATCCTTGCGCATCACCAGCCAGTCGCTGAAATCCTCGCGGGCGGGGATGCAAGCCACCTGGACGCCCTCCGGGCGTTGCAGGGCGACGTCCTTCAGACTGTGGATGAGCAGGTCCACGGTGCCATCCGCCAGGGCTTCTTCAAGCTCCTTGGTGAAGAAGCCGGAGCCCCGTGATTCTTCCAGGCGGCCGTTGAGCCACTGGTCCCCGGAGGTCGTATAGCGCTTCCACTCCACGGCATAGCCCTTGGCCGCCAGGTGGTCTACCAGGAACTGCGCCTGGGCCACCGCCAGGAGGGAACCCCGGGTTCCAATGATTACAGAAGGTGTATTCATACCCATGGGACCCCAGTTTTCCGTGCGTCTGCTTTGATAGGATTGAGCGCTCCCCGGGCCGCGCCGAAGGAAGGCTCCACCCCAGTGGCCTTGTTCACCGAGCCATCCGCCCGGACGCTTCGACCCACCACGTCGAGAGGGTGGGCCGATGCGAGAATGCTCAACAGGACGGGTGCCATGGTGGGACGGTGACTCCGATGCAGGCCGGATGGGCCTTAGAGCCTTGCTACCACTATGGCTCATCCCCACTGAATTGCGCAGGAGCATCCGGGGAAACCCGGCTCTGGTCACAATTCCGCAGCGGGTTCACCTGCGGGCCGGAAAGCGCCCCAATCCCACTCCGCCAGTGGTGCCAGCGAGCCGGACCGCAACTCCTGCTGGGTGAGGTATGTGTCGTAGATCACCAGGGCTGCCATGCTTTCGGCCACGGGGACAATGCGCGGCGCGATGCAGGGATCATGGCGGCCCTTGGTGGAGATTTCAGCGGCTTCGCCAGCTTTCGTAATGGTCTGCTGCGTCTGGGTGATGGAGCTGGTGGGTTTCACCGCGAGCCTCACCTGGATCGGCGCGCCGGTGCTGATGCCGCCCAAGGTCCCGCCCGCGTCATTTTTCCCGGGGCCTCCGGGCGTGAGCGGATCGTTGTTCTCGCTGCCGCGCTTGCGTGCCGACGCGAAGCCGCTGCCGATCTCCACGCCCTTCACGGCGCCGATGCTCATCATGGCGTAGGCCAGCAGGCCATCCAGCTTCGCGAAGGTGGGGTCCCCCAGGCCGATGGGCAGGCCCTCGATCCAGACCTCCGCCACACCACCTACGCTGTCGCCTTCGCTGCGGGCCAGTTCCACGGCGGACTTCTGGGCCTCGAAGACTTCCGGATCCGCCACCCGCAGAGGATTGCGCTCCACGAAGTCCCAGTCGACGCGCCGCCCTTCGATGCCCGCGATCTCCCGGTTGAACCCACGGATGGTGATACCCACGGCCGCCAACTGCTGCTTGGCCCAGGCCCCTGCCGCGACCCGCGCCAAGGTTTCCCGTCCACTGCTGCGGCCGCCGCCCCGGGGATCGCGGAGGCCATATTTGCGGTCGAAGGTGAGATCCGCGTGGCCGGGGCGGAACAGCTCTGTGATGGCTTGGTAGTCAGCACTTTTCTGGTTCTCGTTGAACACCACCAGGGCGATGGGGTGGCCCGTGGTGCGGCCTTCGAAGACGCCCGAGAGCACCTGCACCCGGTCTCCTTCGCTGCGCGGAGTGACCAGGTCGCTCTGGCCCGGACGGCGGCGGTCCATCTCTTTCTGGATCTCATCCAAATCGAAGGTCAGCCCCGGTTTCACGCCATCAATCACCACGCCCACCGCCGGTCCGTGGCTCTCGCCGAAGCTGAGAATGCGGAAAGCGCGGCCGAAGGTGGAGGGCGAGTCGAAGAGCATGCTCCACCTTAACGGGCGGCGGGGGCCTTGGGGATGGGCCAGACCGGGGCGCCTGCCGGAGCCGAAGGCACCGCGGGTCCCGGCCCCAGCCGCGCCTCCGCCGATCCCACCCAGCCCGCCACCTTCAGCCCCGCCAGGGTCTCGGCGCCGAAGGCCAGGTAGGCGGCCAGGGGGCCCTCCCCTTCCACCCAGATGGTCGTGCTCTCAGCGGCAAGGTCCTTGTGCAGTGGCACCAGCAGGCTCGCCATGAGGTCCGCCGGGTAGCGTTTGATGGCGTGATCCAGGGGCGGCAGCCCTTGGGTCAGGCGGCGGAAGGGAAGGCTCCAATGGGGTCCGACGCTGCCTCCGTAAACGCCACAGTGGCGGGGTTTGAGACAGAGAGCGCCAGTGGGAAGGGTCTCGCTGGATACCTGCACAGGGAGTCCCAAGAGCTGCCCATTACCCGCGCCCAAGAAGCCCACGGGTGGATGCCCTACCTCGGTGCAGGCCCAGGCCAACCAGAAAGCCGCCGGATCCACGCCATCGATCCAAATCGGTTGGGTCGGCGGTACGCCTTTAAGCAGGTGCTGGGCGAGAGAACGGGCAAGGCGGGAGGCCTTGTCGAGGTGGGCCAGAATCAACGGCACGGTTCCTTCGTAGGGATCGGGCAAAGCCGTCGGCCGCGCCCGGTAGGCCTCGACCACACTGCGGTGGATCGCTCGATGCACCCGCAGCACACCGCCTTGAAGGAACCTGGAGCCTCCATGCACCCGGTACTCCATCTGGGGCTTGTGGAGGTGGACCCGCGGCCCAAAGGCATCGGCCATGAGCACGAACATCACATCGTCCGCCAGGTCATCTGTGGAGAAACCACCCACCTGCCGGGCCAGCTCAAGGGTTCCCGCGAACGGTACGCCGATGGTGTCGGTCGAGAAGAGGCGCCGGAGCGGAAAAGGGTCGGGCCTGCGGCGGAGTTTCTGCCGCCGGCCCGCCTCGTTGATCTCCCAGTAGTCGCAGACCGCCAAAGCCGCGGGATGGGTCGACAAGGCCCTTTTGTGGTCGCCCACGAAGCACGGCAGTAGCCGGTTGTCGGTATGGATGTAGGAAAAATGGGGTCCCTTGGCGCGCTCCAGCATCCAGTTCAGGCAGGTGCCCACGTCCATACGCATAGGTTGATGATGAAACTGGATGCGGGGATCCGTGAACTTCGCCATCAACTCCGGAGTGCCGTCGGTGCTGTTGTCCAGGATGATCAGTTCCCAGTCCCCATCCGCCTGGGCCAACACGCTCTGCACCGCTTCTCCTATGAAGCGGGCCTGGTTGTAGGAAGGCATGAGCAGGGAAAAGGTCATGAACCTTCTAAGGTATCGCATCGGCCCGGGTTCCCGTCAGGCTGGAGCCGGCCGGAGGCCCCCGGGCGCTGGGTATACTGGGCCGATGCAGCCGCTGGAACACCTGGTTTTCAACTTCCTGCCCATCCATCCGGCGGAGAGTGGCGGCATCGCCACGGTCTGCCAGACCATGGCCAGGCACCTCCCCGGGGCCGCCAGGGCGACGCAGACCTGGGTGCTGACCGGCCCCGAAGATTGGGACGCTCATTTCCCTCTAGAAGGTGTCTTCGAGCGGATCGTCTATCCAAAGGAAGGCCAACGGCGGGCTGGCTTTGATCTGGAGCAGCGGATGGCGCCAGGGGTGCAGGGGCAATCCCTCCGCCATGCCTTGGCGTGGCTTGCCGGACGGCGGTCGGCTTTCACCCCAGAGCTTGCTCGCCGCAGCCTCATCCATTGCCCCTATCAGATCCTGCACCCGCGGCCGCCAAGGCAGTGGGCCTTGCCCTACGTCATGAATCTCCACGACCTGCAGCATGAGCACTTCCCTGAATTCTTCAGCCCCAAGGACCTTCATCGTCGCAAGACCCAGTACCTGGGCTCGGCCCGCGCCGCTGCTGCAGTCTGCGTCGTGGATGAATGGACGAAGCGGGACGTTCTGGCCCACCTGGACATCCCCGAAGCGAAGGTGTTCGTGGCGCCCTTCGGACCCACTTGGCCCGAGGGGCCAGCGCCAAGGGAGACTGAACTCCAGGTGCTCCGGGAGCGCTATGGCTTGCCCGAAGCCTTCATGTTCTATCCGGCCCAGACTTGGCCCCACAAGAACCACCTTCGGCTGCTCGAGGCCATCCACCTTCTCAGGACCGAGGGCCTCGTCCTCCACCTGGCATCCACGGGGCACCAGAACGAACACTTCCAGACCATCCAGGCCAAGGCCTTGGAACTGGGCCTCGGCGGGCAACTCCATTTTCTCGGGATGATCCCCTTGCCGGACGTGCAGGGGCTCTACCGCGCTGCGCGGATGACCGTGATCCCGACCCTGTTCGAAGGCGGGCCCGGCATCCCTGTGTTGGAAGCCATGGCGCTGGGGTCGCCCCTGGTGGCCTCCACCGCCTGCGGCATACCCGAGGCTGTGGGGGAGGCAGGCCTGCTCTTCGATGGCCTGGATGTGGCGGACATGGCCCGCGCCATCAAGCGCCTGTGGACCCACGAGAATCTCCGGCAGGAACTGGCCGCCCGGGCTCTCGCCGTCGCCTCCACCCGCACCTGGGACCGGGCCGCCCTCACCTACTCTGATATCTACACGGAAGCTCGTTCCCGCTGGATGCGCGACCATGGAGGAAGCCCATGACGACGCCAGCCCCGCATCCCAGCTCAGAACCCTGCCGCATCTGTGGCGGGCGGCTCCTCTCCGCCTTCGAGGGTCTCCTCCTGGGCGACACGCCAGTGCTTTACGGGCTGTGCGAAGACTGCCGTTCCCTGCTCCTGCCAGAGCCCACATGGCTGGAGCGTGCCTACAACACCGCCTTCTCGCCAGACCCGGATTCCGGGGAGTTGCAGCGCACCCTCTTCGTCCAACGCGTGTTGCGCCGCTTCCGCCACCACGGCCTGCTGCAACCCCAATTCCGAAGCCTGGACTTCGGATGTGGCAAGGCCGCGCTCATACGCCTGCTTCTGGACCAAGGGTGCGATGCCTGGGGACAGGATGCCTACCCTCGCGCAGCCTACGCCGTCGAGCGCGTTTCCGCCGCCTGGCCCGAGGGGGCATTTGACCTCATCACAGCCATCGAAGTCATCGAGCACACGCTGGATCCCGTGGGCACCCTCTTGGACCTCCGCAGCCGACTCGCCCCGGGGGGGCTGCTGGTGGTCACGACCGAATGCTTCGATGAGAAGGCCCACGGCCCGGACTGGATCTACCTGGCCCAGGAGCACGGACAGCACATCACCCTCTTCAGTGCCGCCGGGCTGCGCGCCGCCGCATCGAAGGCCGGTCTCGCCCACAGGCTTGCACTGCCCTGGGCGGGCAAGGACTTTCTCCATGTCTTTACCCGCCCGGAGCATTCGCTGCCCGCATGGGGGCGGCTGCGCGTGCGCATGAGCCATCGCCGGCGGGAGCGCCGGGCCCGGAAGGACGCCTGCGCATGAGGGGCCGCATCCTTCTCACGGGCGCCTCGGGCTTCGTCGGCCGCCAGGTGGCTGCGGCTCTGCTGGAGCGTGGGTACGAAGTCCATGCCATCCAGCGCAAGCCGCCGGAGGGCCTGGCCGGAGATGTCCGGATCCACTGCCTGGACTTGATGGACACGGATTCCCTGGCAGGCCTTTCAAGATCCTGGGATGGCGTGATCCACCTTGCCGGGGAATCCATTCCGAGCCAATTCACCACCACGGCCCCGGTGTTGAAGAACGTCGCCATGTCGTTGAACCTCCTGGAGCATCTGCAGGAAGGCCGGGTTCTACTGGTCTCGAGCTGCCACGTTTATGCGCCCTCCGACGGGCCGCGGGGGGAAACCGGGCCCATCGTCCCCCAGGGCCGCTACGGCCTGAGCAAACATCTCCTTGAGCAGCTCGCGCCCCACTATGCCCAAGGGCTCGACCTCCGCATCGCCCGCCCCTTCAACCACCTGGGGCCCCACCAGCGGCCTGAACTGGTAATCCCTTCTCTTCTCCGGCGCCTCTCGGCCACCCAGGAGGAGACTGGGCCCGTAGTCATGCAGGGCATGAACAGTGTGAGGGATTTCATCGATGTTAGGGATGTCGCGACGGCCTACCTGGCGATCATGGAACTGGACCAACCGGAGCAGCGAACTTTCAATGTGTGCACTGGCCAAGGCCATAGCATCCATGAGTTGGTGAAAACGGTGCTCGGCCTGCTCGGGGCAAAACGCGAGGTGCAGTTCGTGGGGCGGCCCAATTCCGCCGATGACATCCCCTATCTGGTGGGTTCGCCGGAGCGCCTAGCGAGCCTTGGATGGCGGCCCAGGTTGAACCTGGCGCAAAGCCTGCGGGACATGTTGGACGCAGCGCTCCAGCCGCGCATCAATACATCACCGAAGGAAGGAACCCCATGACCGATTCGAAAACCGCCCTCATTACCGGCATCACCGGCCAAGATGGCAGCTACCTTGCGGAGCTGCTGCTTTCCAAAGGTTACGAAGTCCATGGTGTCGTCCGCCGGGCCTCGCTCTTCAACACGGACCGCATCGACCACATCTACGCGGACCCTCACGTGGAATCCCGGCTGCGCCTGCACTACGGCGACCTTAGCGATGCCGGTGCGCTGCGCAACCTGCTGGACGAGATCCATCCCGACGAGGTCTACAACCTGGGCGCCCAGAGCCATGTGAAGGTCAGCTTCGAGCAGCCTGAATACACCGTGGACGTGACCGCGGTGGGCGTCATCCGCCTGCTGGAATCCATCCGCAACTACCACAAGCATGGCGGCAAGCCGGTGCGGTTCTACCAGGCTGGCAGCTCCGAAATGTTCGGTTCCGCCAAGCCGCGCCAGTTCGAAGACACCCGCTTCGAACCACGCAGCCCCTACGCCTGCGCCAAGGTCTACGCCCACTACCAGGTCATCAACCACCGGGAGAGCTACGGCCTCTTCGCCTGCAACGGCATCCTGTTCAACCATGAAAGCCCGCGGCGTGGCGAGACTTTCGTGACCCGTAAGATCACCCGCGCCGCCACGCGCATCAAGCTGGGCCTCCAGGAGAAGCTCTTCCTTGGCAATCTCGACGCCAAGCGGGACTGGGGCTTCGCCGGGGACTATGTGGAAGCCATGTGGCGCATGCTCCAGCAGGACCAGCCGGATGACTACGTGGTGGCCACGGGCGCTTCGATCTCCATCCGGGATTTCCTCCAACTCGTCTTCGAAAAACTGGATTTGGATTGGCAGCAGTGCGTCGAAGTGGATCCCCGTTATTTCCGGCCCGCCGAGGTGGACCACCTCGAAGGCGATCCCGCCAAGGCCCGCCGGATCCTTGGCTGGGAACCCAGAATAGACGTCCGCACCCTGGCGGTCATGATGGTGGATTCCGATCTGCGCCTTGCCCAACGAGAACTGGTGCTGAAGAATGCGGGCCACGGCCAGGCCGATCGCGGAGGATACCGTTGATGGCTGCCGAGACCTTCCCTCTCCACGGCAAGAAGATCTGGGTCACCGGCGGCAATGGCTTCCTCGGCCGCTTCGTCGTCGCTGAATTGAAGGCTCGCGGCGCCGCGGTGCTGGCCCCGCGTTCCACCGACCTGGACCTGCTGGTGCCGGATGCGGCGTTCAAATACCTTCACGCACATCGCCCCGACGGCGTCATCCACATGGCCGCCCACGTGGGTGGCATCGGCGCCAACCGCGCCCATCCCGGCTCGTTCTTCTACGCCAACATGGCCATGGGCCTGCACCTCATCGAGGCCTGCCGGTTGGAGGGCGTGGCCAAACTGCTGGTGTTGGGTACGGTCTGCGCCTACCCGAAATTCTGCCCCGTTCCCTTCCGCGAAGACGACCTGTGGAACGGCTATCCCGAAGAAACCAATGCGCCCTACGGCGTGGCCAAGAAAGCGCTGCTGGTGCAGCTCCAGAGCTATCGGCAGGAATACGGCCTACGGGGGATCTTTCTCATCCCGGTGAATCTCTACGGGCCCGGTGACCACCTGGACCTGGAGACCAATCATGTGATCCCCGCCCTCATCCGGAAATTCCTGGAAGCCAAGGCGACCGGGCAAGGCCACGTGGAACTGTGGGGCACCGGCGCCGCGTCCAGGGAGTTCCTTTATGTGGCGGATGCGGCTCAGGGCATCGTCGAGGGCATGGCGCGGTACGAAGATTCCGCTCCCGTGAACCTCGGCACCGGCGAGGAGATCACCATCCTCGACTTGGCCATGAAGATCCGCGCCATCACAGGGTTTGAGGGCGAGCTTCGCTTCAACCCCGACTACCCCGACGGCCAACCCAGGCGCAAACTGGATACAGCCCGAGCGCGGGAACGCTTCGGCTGGGAGGCGAAAGTGAATCTTGCTGAGGGTCTGCGGAACACCACTGAATGGATGCGGGGCGCGCTGGGGCTCTGACCTGCGCCAGGGTTCAGAGATACGCCTTCACCGCGGCGTAGATGCGTTCCCCTTCGATAGCGTTCATGCAAGGATGCCCTTCCACCGGGCAATCGAAGCGGTGGCAGCCCAGGCATTCGAGGCCCTCCTTCTGGAGCACCGTGGTGCGCTTGCCGAAGGGGGCCGAAACCTCGGGCGTCGTGGGCCCGAAAATGGACACCACAGGCACCTGGCAGGCAGCGGCCATGTGTCCCACGCCGCTGTCGTTGGCCACCACCCCGGCGCTGCGCGCCACCAGCGCCGCAGTGCTGGAGAGTGGAAGCAGGCCCGTGAGGTCCACGATGCCTGGCACGAATTCGGTGATGTCGTGGGCCTGGCGCTCGTCTTCCCCGCTGCCGCCCAGCAGCGCGAAGCGGATGCCCTCCCCCAGCAACCGATGGATTAGGTCCACCCACACCGCCGTGCCCAGGCGCTTGTTCCAGGACATGGCCCCCAGGGACAACACCACGAATTTTGCGCCCAGGCGATGGTCGCGGCAGACTTCCGCCGCGTGGGCCTCGGCTTCGAGGCTCGGGCGGAAGGGCCGGTGCGGCACGTCCCGGAGGTCTGGAAACCCCAAGCGGATGAGGGCAGCGTAGCGCTCCAGCTGATGGCCCCGGAGCCCCTTGAAGGCGAGGGAAGACGTGGCCAGCAGGCGGCCGCCGGCCTCCCGCCAACCTAGGCGCAAGGGCACGCGGGCTAGATAGGCGGCCAGGAGGGCCCGAGAGCTGCGGGGCAGATTGATCACCGCCGCCGCTTTATGTTTCCTCAGCAGCTTCACGGACTCCATGGCGCCTGGCTTGCCCTGGGGATCGCGCCATACGGCCCGGAAGGCGCTGTTCCCTTCGAAGAGCTCCATGAGGTGCGCCGAGCCCCAGGCCACCAAGGGCACGCCGGTGGCCCGCAGGGGCTCCAGGGCCTGGTGGATCATCATGGCATCGCCGATGAAGCGCGGCATCCGCACCCACACCGCCCCCTTGGGAATCTCCTCTACACTTGAACTGCCACCTAAGGACATGCCGATGCTCCGCGTTCCATCCTTCCAGAAATGGCTGCCCTTTGTCCTGATCGCCGGGATCGCCCATGGCCGGCCTGAGCCGAGGCTGTTGGTGAAACCACCGCGTTTCACGGTTCACGACGCCATCTGGGCCGAATGGATGCGCGCGGCGCCGGAGCTCAATGCCGACGCCCTGCCCCGGGCCGACCGGGAACGCTACCAGCTCACCCTTCAGCGCATCGGGGCCCCGGGC
Organism: Holophagaceae bacterium; assembly: GCA_025357545.1. Lineage (GTDB taxonomy): Bacteria > Acidobacteriota > Holophagae > Holophagales > Holophagaceae > JANXPB01. The sequence continues at coordinate 17,634 of JANXPB010000188.1, read as the reverse complement.
CTGCCCAAGCTCCTGCCCCCGGAGCTTGAGAACCCGACTCTTGAGATCTGGGAAGCCAAAGCCAAAGCAGCGAAGACGCCCCAGGACCGATTCACGGCGCTGTTTCTGCTGAATCGGTTGAAAAGCCCCAAGGCTCTGAGCGCGTTGGAGGGCTTGAAATCCGAAGACGCCAAGACTTGGCCCAGGCATTTGTATCTCGACGCCAACATCGCCACGGCGCGATTGCAGGGCGGTGAGGTGTCTGATGAATTAGAAAGTTTTCTAGATGCGCTGAAAGTTGAAGGGAAAGTCGAACCAGTGCGTGCCCAGGCGGCGCGATTGCGATTGGTGATGAGTGGGATAGAGAAATCGCTTTTGCCGCCGATATTAGCCACCCCAGGGGCGGTGCTCGCCTTATTCGACTCCATGAACCGGACCTCATGGGAGAAACACTCGAAGATAACGACGGACGCCGCCGGGTTCTCATTTCGGGAGGGTGGAGAAGACTGGTGGACACCTATGGGACTCGCTTTGCGGTCCTTCAAATCTCTCAGCCGGGGTGTGATCGGGCTGGATCAACGAATATGGGAAGGACTGCCTTCTCCAGCACCATTAAGTATTTTCAGCCACTTCGAACTATCAATGGACCCGGAATTGAATGATTCACTCTTTTGGCGGCGGGCAATTTCAGGATCACTCCAGAAGTTCCCTGTTGAAGAAAACGTGCAGGAGTTCGCAACTTCCTTAGCCAAAGATTTCGAAGATCCTCTCCTGCTTGCCAATGTGCTTCCTGGGCTGCGTAAGCAGAAGCCATATGAAGCTGACCACCTAAGAGCAAAACTCCTCTCGGGAACCAATCCTATCGCCCGCGCCGCCGCCATCGAGGATCTCCCCGAGGCCCCATCCGATCTCGACGCCCTTACCCAGCTCACCTGGAAGGACCGCGATCTGGAGCCCCAGCAAACTCTCATCGAAAGCTACTCGCGCTGGAAGCTGCCGAAGGACAAGCAGATCGAGCTGCTGAAACTCTGGCTCCAGCATCCGGATTGGGCCTGCCGCTACCTGGCCTATCAACAATTGGTGAAGCTGGACGCCGCCACTGCCTGGCCCACGGTACCCCAGCCCGATGCGCGCGAAAAAGCCCTCCTCCAGGAAGCTGTTCGACTGGCCACCACCGCCAAACCTCTCCGTCTACGCATCACCTTTTCCGGCCAACGCCACGTAACCCTGCGGCTGGATCCAACGATCGCGCCCATCAACGTGGCGAACCTGGCGACGCTGGCGCGGAAGGGCTTCTTCAACGGCCGCTTGGTGCCGCGGGTGGTGCCGGACTTCGTGGTGCAGATGGGTTCGCCCTACGACACTATGGACGGTGGCCCGGGGTACTCAGTGCGCTGCGAGGACAGCCTGGAATGGTATGGCCCCGGCAGCGTGTGCATTGCTCTCAGCGGCAAGGACACCGGCGGCTCGCAGTTCTTCATCACCACCAATGCCACGCCCCACCTCACTGGGAAATACACACGCCTGGGCGAGGTCGAAGACCTGGACCGGGTGCTGAAGCTCCTGGATGATTTGGAACTGGGCGCGAAGATCGAGCGCGTGGACGTACTCAGCTCGGTGACGCGAAACACGCCGCGATGACCTGCTTGCGGTAGGCGAAGATGGCCTCCAGGTCCCGCCTCACCCAGATGGCCTGGGCGAGGCGACCGAACAGGCCCCAGCCAACACGGTAGCGCACGCGGTCGGTGATGCGGGTGCCGCCGCCCGGCAGGTCCTCGAAGATGTGCGTGTGATGCCACAGTGCGTAGGGCCCTTGGATCTGCCGGTCCGCAAAGCGGTGGCCTACTTCAAAGGCCTCGATGAGCGTGCGCCAGCGCAAGGGCAGGCCCCGCACCCGCAGGCGGTATTCGAAAACAGCCCCCTCCCCCCGGGGCAGCGGCTCGGGCGTCAGCACCTGGAAGTGCAGCCAGTCCGGCGTGAGGCGCTGGAGGTTGGCGGGATCTGCGAAAAAAGCGAAGACCTGGCTCCGGGGAACCGGCAGCTCCTGGGTGGCCTGGAAGAGTTCTTCACGCATGGGATCAAGTCCTTTCATGAAAACGATGTGACCGGATGCGGCGGGGCTAGGGCAGCAAGTCCGCCAGGGCCGCCTCGGCCTTCTCGAACCGGAAGGCGTAGCCCAGTTCCAGGGCCCGCGCGGGATACACGAAGGCCCCTTCGAGCACTTCCGAAGCCATTTCGCCCAGCAGGAGCTTCACGCCCAGCTCCGTCAAGAATGCGGGGATGGGCAGGATGGGGCGATGCAGGCGCGCGCCCACCAGGTGGGTGAAGGTCTCGTTGGTGAGGGGGCGTGGCGCGGTGCCGTTGATAGGGCCGCTCCATTCAGGATTTTTCGCGGCCTCGATGTAGAGGCCCACGATGTCATCGGTATGGATCCAGGAGAACCCCTGCTGGCCACTCCCCAGCTTGGCGCCCTGAAAGAATTTCACGGGGAAGACCAGCTTCGCCAGGGCACCGCCAGTGGGACTCAGCACCACGCCGCTGCGCACTTTCACCACGCGGATGCCAAGTTTGAGGGCTGCGTCCGCCGCCTGCTCCCAGGCCGCGCACAGGCTCGGCAGAAAGCCCTTGCCGTTGCTATCTGCTTCGGTGATGCGGCGGCCATCGTGAGGGCCATAGAAGCCGATGGCGGAAGCGTTCACCAACACCCTGGGCTTGGTGGTGCAGCGGGCCATGGCTTCCACCAACTGGGTGGTGAGGGCCACGCGGCTGTCCACCAACTCGCGCTTGTAGGCGGCGTTCCAGCGCTTCCCGGCAATGCTCGCGCCGGCCAGGTTGATCACCGCAGCAGCGCCCTCCAACACCGCCACCAGGTCCTCATAGCCCCGGGCCTGGGCCCCGGACGGCAGCTCCAATCGGGACGGATCGCGGCTCAGGACCGTCACCTGGGTGCCCTGGTGCAACAGGGTTTCCACTAAACGGCTGCCCACCAGCCCGGAGCCACCGGCCACCACCACCCGTTTCAAGACCTCGTCGCTCATGGGCCACTCCTTATTAAGTCTATAATATTACTTGGACAAAATTATACAAGTTTATTCTGGGATGAACCTGAAACCGATGGCATCCGAAGAGCATGATCCAAATCAGCGTGCTCGCTTCCCTGCTCTTCGTGGCGCTTTCAGTCCAGGCCCAACCCGTGGCCTGGCAACCCTGGTCCCCCGCCAGTTTCGCAAAGGCCAAATCCGCCGGAAAACTGGCGCTCGTGGACGCGGAAGCCACCTGGTGCCATTGGTGCCATGTGATGGACGAGAAGGCCTATGGCGACCCCAAGATTCAAGAGCTGCTGCGGGAGCGCTACGTCGCCATCAGGGCCGACATCGACGTGCACCCTGATGCCCATGCGCTGTTCGAGGACATCGGCTGGCCCGGCACGGTCATCTACGCCCCGGATGGCACGGTGCTTTGGCGGCATCGCGGCTACATCCCGCCCCGGGAATTCGAAGCGGTCCTCGCCGGATTCATCCAGGAGCAACGGAAGGGCGCCATGAGGCCCTGGATGGAGGTCGGCAAGGCTGCGGCGGAGGTTCCAGCCGCAGGAGGCTTGACCGCGCTGAAAGCCCAACGGGATCAGGCGGCCACTTTGATGGATGCAACCTTCGACCTGGATCAAGGTGGCTGGGGCAGCGCCCAGAAATACCCCATCGCCGCCAACGTCACCGCCGCCTTCGCAGAAGCGGACCGCCGCAAGGACGCGGGCTGGCGCCTGCGCTCGCTGTACACGCTGAAACAGCAGCGCTCCATCACGGATCCAGTCTGGGGCGGAGTCTACCAATACAGCGTCGGCCCCACCTGGCATGACCTCCATTTCGAAAAGCTCACCAGCCTGCAGGCAGGCTACCTCGAGAACTTGGCCGAAGCCCACCGCACCACCGGCGACGGGGATTTCCTGCAGGATGCCGAAGCGGTGCTGGCTTACCTGCGGCGTTTCATGCAGCATCGCGACGGCGGATTCAGCGCCACCATGGACGCGGATGTGGGCGGCTACGACAAGTCGATGCCCTTCGTGGACGGCCACGTTTACTATGCCCTCGACGACGCCGGGCGATCCAAGCAGGGCCTGCCGCGGATCGACACCCGGCGCTATGCCTCGGTGAATGGGCAGATGATCGCCGCGCTGGCCGCCCTGCATCGCAGCAGCGCAGACGAGCGCCTGCTCACGGAGGCCCGCGCCGCCTTGCACTATGCCGAGACCCATCTGCTCGATCAGGATGGTTACCGCCACAGCGAGGAAGCCAGGGACGCCTACTTTTTGGCGGACCAGCTGGGCATGCTGCGGGGCCTGCTGGCCCTCCACGAAGCCACCGGCGATTCGTCTTTGTTGGCCCGGGCCGAGCGGCTCGCGGCCTTCCTGGAAAGAAACCTGTCGGACGGCAAGGGCCTCTTCCGCAGCCGCACGGTTCCTGAAGGTGCCATCGGCGCCTTTGCCGAGACCCGTACCCCCTTCGAGGACAACGGCATGGCCGCCCACCTGCTGCTGCGCCTTCACGCCTTCACAGGACATGAAGCTTTCCAGGACCGCGCGAACTCCCTGCTGGCGCAGCTCGGGTCTGGCCAGCAGCTCGCGGACCAGGGGCGCTGGCTCGGCGAATTCGTGCTGGCGGCGAACGAGGCGCTCGAAGTGGCCAGCCATCTGGTGGTGACCGGTCCCCGCGAAGATCCCCGCACCCAAGCCCTTTTCAAGGCCGCCCTGAAAGCCGGCCGGCCGAACCTCGTGGTGATCTGGCATGACCCCGCCTTGGGCGCGCCCAAAAATTCAGACCTGGGTTTTCCGGCCCTGAAGCAACCCGCGGCCTTCCTCTGCGGCAAGGGCACCTGCTCCAGCCCTCTGGCCACGCCGGAAGCCATTCTTGAAGCCGCGCGTTGATCCTGCCCGGGAGACCAATCCTTCAACGGATTCATGGAAGACCAAGCCGGGGGGGCAGGGGCTACGATGTCCGCAATGGCCGCGGGGCACGTTCGGTCGCGCGGAAAACATAAAACAGCATCAAGCGGTTCTTGAGCTTGTCCTGACTGCCGGCGGTGTGTGTGCTCATCGCCCCGTATCGCCCCCCACGGTTTCAGGCAGCAGGCGGATCGGAGCCGTGAGGGGCTTTCCGTTCTCCAGGGTGCCCCGCCAGGGCCGGTAGCCGTCCTTCTTCACCAGCAATTCCTGGCGCCGCGAGGGCCCGGGCAATTCGAGGCCGTAAACCGGCGTGGGGCCTTTGGGCGCGCCGTCCACGTAGACCTCGGCGTTGGAAGGTTCGCTCAGCACGTAGGTGTAGTCCTTCCAGAGCTGCAGCCGCACCTTCAGGAAAGCTTCGTCAGCCTTGAGCTTCACCGATTCACGATTGTGGAAGGGCTTGTCCACGGTGAGTTCCTGGGCGCTGGCCTTTACCTCCACATCCAACGGCGTGCGTCCCGGCAGAGGCTGGCCGTCCACCTTCACCTCAGCCCCCGGTGGCGTGGATTCGATGTGCAGGCTGCGGGTGGCGGTGGCGCTGTGCCAAGCCCAGCCGCCCAGGGCCAGCACCAGCACCCCGGCCGCCAGGGCCCACCGGGTGAACGAGGCCGGCAGTTCCTTGGAGGCGGCGTGGGCCTCCACCAGGGGTTCCGGGGGGGTGTAGCGATAGGCCGGGGCTGCTTTGCGGGGCGCCGAAGTATCCGCAGATCTTGCAGCGCTGGCGGCACTGGCTGCGCGCAGCAGGCTTTGGGGAGGGATGATCGCCGAGTGGGATTCCTCTCGCTCGGTCCGCGCCGCCCGGCGCTCGGGCTGGCCTATGGCCGCCAGGCCATCCTCGGTGGGAACGTCCTCCTGGGTCATGCCGCTGCTCGGCTCCTTGGGCATCAGCAGCTTGCCCGAAGGTTCCTTCTGGATCTTGAGCGGTGTATTGAAGGGGTGGGAGTCGCCAAAGGGGTTCTCAGCGAAAATCTGATCCACGGTCATGGTGGATTTTTCATCCCCTGGCAGGGCCGCGAGCGCGGGCACCCCGATGGCCGCGGTTTCCGCCAGCAGGGACGGACCTACGCGGGCCGCGGTGGCCAAGTCCACCAGAAAACCCCGCGTCGTCGGGTAACGAAGGGCTGGATCGCGGTCCAGGGCCCGCCGCAGCACATTGGCGAGCTTCGCATCCATGCCTTCGGGAATCACCGGCGGCTCGTGGACGATGTGGTACAGGATGGCGCCCAGGGTGTCCCCCGGATGGGGCATGCGGCCGCCGGAGAACATTTCGAAGGCCGTCACCGCCAGCGCGTAGCGGTCCGTGGCGGGGGTGGCATCGGCGCCTTTGAGCAGTTCCGGGGCTGTGTAGGACGGGGTCCCCACGATCATGCCGGCGGTGGTCAGCTTGGATTGGTCACCCTTGGCGATGCCGAAATCCATGAGCTTCAGGCGGCCATCGTGGCTCACCAGGATGTTCTCGGGCTTCACGTCCCGGTGCACCACCCCCGCGCCTTCGGCCGCCACCAGCGCTTTGGCGCATTGCAGCAGCAGCCTCAGCGCGTCCTCGGCATCCAGCGCATCCCCTCGGATGAGGGCGCCCAGGCTGTTGCCCTCCACGTATTCCATGGCCAGGAAGGGACCGATGGCGGGATCCTCGCCCACGTCGTAGATGGTGATGATGTTCGGGTCGTTCAGCCGCGCCGAGATTTCGGCCTCGCGCTGGAAACGGACCAGGGCGCCGTGCTGCTGGCCGCCGGACTCCTTCACCACCTTGATCGCCAGCCGCCGCTTCAGCAGCGGATCCTGGGCCAGATACACCGCGCCCATGGCGCCCTGTCCCAGGAGATCCAGCACCTGGTATCTGCCGATCGATGTGGGGTTCAAGGACATCCGGTACTCAGGAGGACGAGGCCCACTCGGGCGTGAATCAGGGGGAGGGCGCTCCCGAATCATAGCAGCGCTCCGCCGGCCCCTGGGCCACTGGATTGTTTCGACAGGGGTTGTATTATTCCTTTGCCCACCAAATCCTTGACGCTGCATTCCCAACCTAGGAGACCCCATGGCCGACCTCACTCGGGATGATTTTCTGGAGGCCCTCAAGGATAAGAAGCGGAATTTCGAGCATATGGATTTCGAGGGACTGGATCTGCGCGGTATCGACCTGCAGCGCATCAATTTCACAGGTTCCAATCTTTCCTACGCGAAGTTCAACGGCAACCGCCTCACGGAAACCAACTTCACACGGGCCGACTTGAGCGAAGCGGAACTCTCCGGCTGCAAGCTCATGAGCGCGAACTTGGAGGGCGCCATCCTCCGCAAGGCCGACCTCACCGAGGCCAACCTGACCGGGGCCCGGCTCCAGCGCGCGGATCTGCGGGGCGCGGACCTGTCCCGGGCCATCTGCGCAGAAGCCGATCTGCGGGGCGCGGACCTGACTCGCGCCAAACTGTCGGTGGTCGATTTCCGCATGGCCAACCTGGGCCGGGCGAACCTGACGGGCGCGATGATGCGCGGCGCCCTCCTGCGGGGCGCGGATCTCCAGGAAGCCATCCTGGACGGGGCCACGGGAATGGAACAAGTGGTCGCGGTGGCCCAGACCCTCGAAGCCCCGCTGCCCAAGACGAAGGAATCCCAGCGCATCGCCACTGGCTCCCTGCCCAAAACCGGGACCGCGACCACCCGGACGACCGCTCCCGCTGCCCCGAACCGCACCCAGGCCATGTCCCCGGGCAGCACCCAGGTCATGCCTCCCGGGCGCACCCAGACCATGCCCCAGCCCTCGGCCCCTGGGGGCATCCTTGCCCGCCCCGCGGCCCAAGTGGTGCAACCCAAAGCGGCGCCCCGCGCCAAGAAATACCACCCACCCCTGCGCCACATCCCGGCCCTGATTTTCACCTCGTCGGGGTGGATCCGCGGCCAGTTCCACGTGCCCGTGATGCACGGCTTCCTGGACTTCCTGAACCGCATGGGGGAGCTCCTGAAACTCACGGACGTGACCCTGCCCCACCTCAAGCGCGAATTGGCCTTCTTCGGCCTGCGCCGGGATTCGGCCATCATGATCATCCCCGACTGCGACGAGGACCTGCTCAGCCTGCCCTCCATCACCGGCAATGCGGAGACTCATCAAACCTCTTTCCTGATGGCCACCGGCAGCGTCAGTGGCAACATGACCATCGAGGCCGACATCCGCATCTCGGACTACCTGAACCAGGGCCGGTGGGTGGTGCTCCGGGACTGCGAGGTGGGTTCCCACGGCGGCCCCGGCGGCCGCAGCAAGGTCGCGGCCTTCCCGTTGCTGGTGCTCAACACCGCCAGCGTCATCGGGACCTCGGACGAGAGCCTCGTCAGCTACGAATAGAACTGTTCCATCGGGAAACTCGCGGCCACAGCGCCGCGGCGGAGGTGCAGCAGGTATTCCTTGTTGCCTTCCCCGCCCCGGATCGGGCTCTCCATGAGTCCCTGAGGGGCCAATTCCGAGGCGGCGAAGAAGGTCCAGATCTCCTCGCATACCCGGAGGTGGATGGCCGGGTCCCGCACGATGCCACCTTCCCCCACATCGCGGCGGCCCGCTTCGAACTGGGGCTTCACCAGCAGGATGGCCTCGGCCTCGGGCGTGAGGCTCGGCAGCAGCGGCAGGATGGTCAAGCGTAGTGAGATGAAGCTGAGGTCCGCCACCAGCAGCGAGCACCGGTCGGGAATGCGGGACGGGTCCCAGGTACGGAGGTTGCACTGCTCGATGCTCACCACCCGGGCATCGCTGCGCAGTTTCCAGTGGAGCTGGTTGGTGCCCACGTCAACGGCGTAGACCCTGGCCGCACCGCGCTGGAGAAGGCCATCCGTGAAGCCCCCCGTGGAGGCACCCGCGTCGAAGCAGATGCGATCCAACGGGTCCACCAGGAAGGCGTCCAGGGCGCCCGCCAGCTTCAGGCCACCCCGGCTGACGTAGGGCAAGGCCTCGCCGCGCAACCGGATTTCCGCCGAGTCATCAATGGCGGTCCCGGCTTTGGTGACGGGCCGATCTCCAACCAACACATCCCCCGCCAGGATCCGCGCCTGGGCCAGGGTCCGGGTCTCCACCAGGCCCCGCTGCACCAGGAGCACATCCAGGCGGACCTTCATCCGCGGGACACCTGGGTCCGGTGGCTTTCCCGGACCTGGATGCCCATGGAGGAGCCCCCCAGCACCGCCGCATTGTGGAGCACGCCCGCCACCACCAGGGTGTCGCCAAGCGCCGGCAGCGGGTCCTGGGTGGTCACCCAAAGCTCTCCCGTGGGGTCTTGGAGCTTGTAGAACCGCGTCCCCATGAAGGGCAGCTGAGTGGTGTCCACCACCTTGCCCTTCACCTTCACGGATTTGCCTTCCAGGCTGGGGGCCGACTGCCGGATCTCATTGATGGGCCGCGTATCGAAGGGGAGGAGCCCACACTGGGTGAACAGGAGGATCGACGCGAGGCCTGCCACCCAGGTTCGAGAGTTCTGGAAACCGCTCATGCCTTCTCCTTTTTTTGCCGGGTGATCTCCGCGCGGTACAGCGCCACGTTCCGATTGTGCTCCTGCAGCGTCCGGGCGAAGCGATGGCCGCCCTGGCCGGTAGCCACGAAATAGAGCTCGCGGCCTTCGGCGGGATGCCGGGCCGCCTCGATGGCGGCGGCGCTGGGGATGGCGATGGGAGTGGGCGGCAAGCCACCGACGGAGTAGGTATTGAAGGGGTGCGGGCGCCGGATGTCCGCCATCAGCGGCGCGGTGAAGCGCAGATCGCCGCTGAGCCAACGGGCATAAAGGCTCGTGGGGTCGCATTGGAGGCGCATGCCGAGCTTCAGCCGCCGGGCGTAGACGCCGGCCACGCGCGGGAGTTCCTCCGGCAGATTGGTTTCCTTTTCGGCCATGCTCGCCAGAATCAGCGTCGGGTAGGGCGGCAGCACACCGTCCTTGAGCCTGGGCCGCACCGAGCGATGGAAGGCCTCCACCATGGCCAGGAACATTTCTTCCGGTTCCATGGCGTGGTGGACCCGGTAGGTGGCGGGCGCCACCAGGCCTTCTAGATCGGCCGCCTCGGGGAACCCCGCCGTGGCGGCCAGGTTCGGGCTCCTCCAGAGCTTCCAGAACACGTCCTCGGGAATGAAGTCCTTGTACCGGCCCTGCACGGTCCACGCATGGGCGGCCACGGGGATCACGATGTTGGTGAAATGAATCTCCCCTCGCCGCAGTTTGTTGGCCACCTCCGAAAGGCTGGCCTGGGAATTGAAGGTGTACTCGCCCCGGATGAGCTGGAGATGCCGGGCCCGGGCCCAGAGCTTGAACAGGGAGGCGGAGCGGATGACGCCCTCCCGTTCCAGCTGGTCGGCGATCTGGTTCACCGTGGCGCCCTTGCGGATGAGCACCGTGCCCGCGGCCTGCAGGGGGCCGTCCCGTTTCCAGGACCACAGGGCGAAAAGGGGCGGGACCAGCAGCAGGGCCGTGGCGAGGAGGAATCGCTTGGAGGTGCGGGAGCGGGCCATCCATTGAGGGTAAGGGTTCTGGGGCCGCGCGGCTACGAGGCGACAGCGGAACGGCGTGGGGCAGACCCCGAGGTAATCCGGATGAAAAGTCCTGGCGCTGGTGCATCCTTAATGAATTTTCCCGAGGCCCCCATGCCAGCACCCACCGGCTACCGCCGCGATATCGGCTTCTTCTCGGCCACGATGCTCATCGCCGGCTCCATGATCGGATCCGGCATCTTTATCGTCAGCGCCGACATCGTGCGGCAGGTGCACACGGCCCCACTGCTGATGGCGACCTGGGGCCTGACAGGGGTGCTGACCCTGTGCGCGACGCTCTCCTACGGCGAACTCACCGGCATGATGCCCAAGGCCGGCGGAATCTACGTGTACCTCAAGGAGATGTACGGTCCCCTCTGGGGATTCCTTTATGGCTGGGCCTGTTTCCTGGTCATCGAGAGCGGGGCCATCGCCGCGGTGGCCGTGGGCAGCGGCAAGTACCTGGGCGCCTTCGTGCCCGCCATCAGCGAAGCCCACTGGCTGGTGGGGCCCTGGAACCTCAAGGCCCTCCCCATCGCCGGGGAGCTCGTCCTGGGGCCCTATGAATTCGGGCTGACCACGGCCCGGGCGGTGGGCATCGGAGTGATCATCCTCCTCAGCCTGGTGAACACCTTCGGCGTGAAGCTCGGGGCCTGGGCCATGAACTTCTTCACCCTGGCCAAGCTGGGTGCCATGGCGGCGCTGATCCTCTTCGGCCTCACCCTCACACCCAAGCTCCTGCCCGCAACGGGGCCTTACCTGCCACCCTCGGGGTTGGCGCCCATCTCAGTGCTGGCGGCCCTGATGGTGGCCCAGGTGGGGAGCTTCTTTTCCTGCGAAGGCTGGAGCTTCATCGGGAACGTGGCGGCGGAAATCAAGGAGCCCAAACGCACTCTCCCCCTCTCGCTGCTGGTGGGCCCCGTGGTGGTGATCATCCTATATCTGCTGGCCAACCTGGCCTACCTGCGCCTGCTGGGCCCCACGGGCATTGCCAACGCGGCCGATGACCGGGTGGGCGCTGCGGCCCTGGGCGCGATCTTCGGCCCGATAGGCACCACGCTCATGGCCGGGGCCATCATGGTGTCGATGTTCGGCTACGTGAACGGAGCCTCCTTCACCACGGCGCGGGTGTACCAGGCCATGGGCGAGGACGGCCTCTTTTTCGGCAGCGTGGGGCGCTTGAACCGCCACGGCGTCCCGGCCTGGGCCCTGTGGCTCCAGGCCGGCTGGGCGTGCATCCTGACTCTCACCGGCACCTTCGAGCAGCTGGTGGACTACAGCACCTTCGCTCAGCTTCTGTTCGTGGTCGCCATCATCGCGGGCGTCATCGTGCTTCGCATCAGACAGCCCGGCCTGGAGCGCCCCTACCGCACCTGGGGCTACCCGGTGGTGCCCCTGGTCTACGTGCTGGGCGCCGGCTCCATCATGCTGTTCCTGCTGCGCTACAAGCCTGCGTTCACGTGGCCGGGATTGGTGCTGGTGCTGCTCGGGATTCCGGTCTACCTCGTCAAATCCCGCAGGCTGCGAACAGCCCCCTGAAAGCAGGTTGGAACGGCCTTGCGTTTCTGCAAGAAAGGCCTAGCCTCCTCACCGGAGGTTCCCATGTACGTCTGCCGCTGGCATTTCGACATTCCCTTCGGCCGCCAGGCCGAAGCCGTCAAGACCATGAGCGCCTGGAAGGAAGAGGCCCTGCCCACCGTCTTCCGCAAGGCCAAATCGGCCCGGCTGCTGGCGGGCCATGTGGGGGTTTCCGCCTCCCACCTGGTGGCGGAATACGACTTCGAATCCTTGGGGGATTGGGAGGAAGCCCTCGCCGGCATGGGCGAGCCCCGCCTCGTGAAGCACGCCGAGGCCCTGGCCCCGTTGGTGGTGGCGGGTTCCCAGCGATGGGAAATCCTAAAGGTATTGGGCTGACGGTCGCACTCAGCCGTTCATGCCCTCGCACCACAACCGGTGGAAATGATGCACCCCGTTCTCCCGGGCGGCGCTGTAGCGGCCCCGGTCGTAAGTCCGGGAGCGCAGGCCCCGCTGCACGGCTTCGCAGAGGAAGATGTCCTCCTGCTGGACTGAGTCGCTGAAGGCCAGGTTTGCGGCGAATCGCGCAGGCCAGTCCGGCGGCAGCGGATCCTGGGCGTACCACTCGAAGCGCGTCAAGGTGCGCTCAGGTCCCAGCGGCAGGATGTGGTTCACCTGCAGGTGGTCGGGATAGAGGTTCAGCATCAGGTTCGGGAAGATCCAGTAGTAGAGCGCCTGCAGGCCCTCCCCATCGCCCAGGTCCCGGTGGTAGACAGTGCCAGCGGCTGTCACGGGCGCGTGCTGCTTTGAATAGTGCTGGAACAGCTCCACCCGATAGTCGCCGTAGTCGATCAGCCGGAACAGCTCGGGATGCGCCACGGGTATGTGGTAGCCCTCCAGATAATTGTCCACGTAGACCTTCCAATTGCAGGCCAGCTCGTAATCCTGGCGATGGTGGAAGCGCAGGGCATCGGGATGCCAACGGCGGGTTTCCGCCGGGATGGCGCCCAGGACTTCATGCAGGCTTGGTCCCCCTGCTCCCAGGTTCACGAAGACCAGGGGGCCAAAGGTCCCAACCCGGAAACCGGGAAGGGCGTGGTCCTCCTTCTTGAAGTCCAGCACGCCGTCGAATTCCGGAGTTCCGAGCAGTCGCCCATCGAGCCCGTAGGTCCAGCCGTGGTAGGCGCACTGCAGGGCCTTCCGGTGGCCGCACCCCACCGCCACCGGGCCCGCGCGATGGCGGCAGACATTCGAGAAGGCCCGCAGGCTGCCATCCTCCACGCAGGCCACCACCACGGGTTCCCCTGCGATGGAGGTGGTGATGAAATCACCGGCCTCCTTCAAGGCATCCAGGCTCCCGGCGTACTGCCAGGTGCCCCCGAAGATGCGCGATTGCTCCGCCCGCAGGATTTCCGGGTCTATGTAACTGCGCGAGGGCAGCGTCGCCGCTCGGGCAAGGTCGGGGTCGATGTGGAATTCCGTCATGGGGGCCTGTGTTAGTTTAGATCAAATTCCGAGGTCTTCATGTCGCTTGAATCCGGCTACCGCCGAACTGTGGGTCTCTTTGACGCCACCATGCTCATCGCGGGCTCCATGATCGGCAGCGGCGTCTTCATCGTCGCGGCGGACATGATCAAGGACGGGCATTCGGGGCCCTTCCTCCTGCTGGCCTGGGCGCTGACGGGCGTGCTGACGATCTTCGCGGCCCTGAGCTACGGCGAGCTGGCGGGCATCTACCCCCATGCCGGGGGCCAGTACACCTATTTGCGGGAGATCTACGGTCCGCTGACTGGCTTTCTCTATGGCTGGACCTTCTTTGCGGTGATTGAATGCGGCACCATCGCCGCGGTGGCCGTGGGTTTCGGCAAGTACCTGGGCACCTTCATCCCCTGGGTGAGCGAGTCGAACTGGCTGCTGCCGGCCCTTCATGTCCCCGCGATTCCCATCACCCAAACCATCGTCCTGGGCCCCTACAACCTGGGCCTCACGTCCGCGCGCCTCTCGGGCATAGCCATCGTGCTGCTCCTGAGCTTCGTGAACCGCTTCGGCGTGAAGCTGGGGTCGCGCATCCAGAATGTGTTCACCATCGCCAAGATCGGGAGCCTGCTGGCGCTCGTGCTGGCGGGGATCTTCCTCAAGCCCAGCGTGCCGGCGGATCCCGCGCCCTTTGTGCCTTCCGCCACGGAGGCGCTCACCTCCCTGCCCTTCCTCATTGCGTTGCTGGTGACCCAGACCAACAGCCTGTTTTCGGCCGATGCCTGGAATTCCATCACCTTCATCGCGGGCGAAGTGAAGGAGCCCCGGCGCACAATTCCACTTTCCCTGCTCATCGGCACTGGCCTGGTGTGCAGCCTCTATTTCCTCGCGAATTTCGGCTACCTGAGGGTGTTGGGGCCCAATGCCATCGCGGCCGCTCCCAATGGCCGCGTGGGCAGCGCTGCGGTGCAGGCCATCTTCGGGACTGTGGGCGGGAAGGTCATGGCCGGAGCCATTCTCGTGTCGATGTTCGGCTGCGTAAACGGCCTGGTGCTGGCCGGCGCGCGGGTCTACCACACCATGGCGGGCGATGGCGTCTTCATCGCCAAGGCCGGCGGCCTCAACCAGCACGGTGTTCCTGGATTCTCCTTGGCCATCCAGGCGGTGTGGACCTGCCTGCTGACCATGTCTGGCTCCTACGGCCAATTGTTGGACTACGTGGTCTTCGCGGCGCTGCTGTTCTACGTGCTCACGGTGCTCGGCGTCATCATCCTGCGGGTGAGGCAACCGGACCTGGAGCGTCCCGTGAAGGTCTTCGCGTACCCGCTGCTCCCCGCCCTCTACCTGGCGGGGGCGCTGGCCATCATGGCCGCCCTGCTCATCTACAAACCCGCCTTCACGTGGCCGGGGTTAGTGATCGTCGCATCGGGCGTGCCTATCTACTACCTCTCGAAGCGGTAGAACCGCTTCGGACCTAGCCGTCCACGCGGGGCGGACCGGGGGCGTTGCTCAATTGGACTCTGGATGGGACTGCCGATCGTCGACCCATGGCCACCCTCACCTTGACCACCGAAATGCGCGCCTCCCCCGAGCGCTGTTTCGACGCGGCCCGGGATCTCGACCTGCATATCGAATCGATGGCGGACAGCCGTGAACGGGCCGTGGCTGGAACGACCTCCGGCCTCATCGGCCTGGGGGAAAGCGTCACCTGGGAAGCCACCCGACTGGGATTGAGGCAGCGATTCACGTCGAAAATCACCGCCTTCGACCGACCCGTCCATTTCCAGGATTCCATGGTCAAAGGGGCCTTCAAGTCGTTCGTCCACGACCATTTTTTCGAATGTAGCCCCAATGGGACCGTCATGACCGATGTCCTCGTCTTCCGTTCGCCCTTCGGGGCCATCGGGCTCGTTGTAGACTGGGTGTTCATGTCCTGGTACCTGCGGAAGCTGCTCGTGGCGCGCAATGAAGCGATCAAGGCCGCCGTCGAGCGCACCCCCGCGTAGCGACCGGATCCAGCTTCGTTCGTCCGCACTTTCCCCTCCGGCGCCCAGCTCCATTCTCGATGGCAACTTGCGCCACCAGAGGGTTTCACTATTCCCCGTCGGTTCCCAACACCGGTCAACGCACGTTTCCGAGGTGACGCCATGTCCTCCAAACACATCATCGTTCTGGGGGCCGGCCGCGTGGGCGGCGCCATGGCCCGGGACCTCGCCCAGGACGGCGAGTTCCAGGTCACCGTGGCGGATGTTTCGGAAGCGGCCTTGGCGCGGCTCCAAGGCCTGGGCACCCGGAAGGCAGATTTGTCCTCCGGCGCCGGCGTGGCGGCGGCGGTGGCGGGCGCCGACCTCGTGGTGGGGGCCGTGCCGGGCTTCATGGGCTTCGAGACGGTGAAGGCCGTGCTGGAAGCGGGCAAGGACATCGTGGACATCAGTTTCTTTCCCGAGGATCCCTTCCTGCTGGATGAATTGGCGAAGGCGAATGGCTGCGTGGCGGTCATGGACTGCGGCGTGGCGCCAGGTTGCGGCAACATCCTGCTGGGCCACATGGCCAACCAGCTGGACCGGGTGGATCGCTTCGTGACGTTGGTGGGCGGGCTTCCCGCCGTACGCAGCTGGCCCTTCGAATACCAGGCGGGCTTCTCGCCCATCGATGTCATCGAGGAATACACCCGCCCTTCCCGCTACGTGGCCCATGGCCAGGAAGTGGTGATGCCGGCGCTCTCCGAGCCCGAGCTCATCGAATTCCCGGGCATCGGCACCCTGGAGGCCTTCAACACGGATGGCCTGCGCACGCTGCTGCACACCATCGACGCGCCCTTCAAGATTGAGAAGACCCTCCGCTACCCGGGCCACATCGAGAAGATGCGAATGCTGCGCGAAGTTGGGTTCTTTGGCAAGGAGCCCCTCGATGTAGGCGGTGTGAAAGTGGTGCCCCTGGACCTCACAACTAAATTGCTCTTCCCCATGTGGCAAATGAAGGAAGGGGACGAGGACTTCACGATCCTACGGGTCATCGTGGAAGGCGAAAAGGGCGGCCGGAAGGTGACCCACACCTTCGACATGCTGGATCGCTATGACCGGGCCACGGGCGTGACGTCCATGGCCCGCACCACGGGCTACACTTGCACCGCCGTGGCACGGTTGGTGGCCTCAGGGGGCTACACGCGCAAGGGCATCTCGCCGCCGGAATTCGTGGGCCGGCAACCCGGCGCCAAGGACTTCGTGCTGGCGGAACTGGCGCAGCGCGGCATCCGGTTCACCGAGACTGTGGCCTAAGACGGCCATCCAGCGCTTTGACTCGCTGGGCTACAATGGTCCTTTCCTGGAGGAAATCATGCTGCCGATCATTTCAGCCTTCGCCCTGACCGCGTTCATTCTGCTGCCCCAGGGCACCGAGGCCCCGAAGCCCGCCTGGTCCGCCACCACCATGGAAGCCGCCGCCACTGAGGCCAACAAAGCCGTGCTGAAGAGCGGCAAAGCTCTCAGCGTGACTGGTGAAGTGGTCGATCTCTCCTGCTACATCCAACTCGGCAAGCGCGGCGACGGCCACAAGGCCTGCGGCGCCAAGTGCGTGACCAACGGCGCGCCGGTGGGCATCGTGACCAAGGAGAACAAGGTCTACATGCTGGTGGCCGAGCAGCACCACCCCCGCCGCGACGGCCAGCTGGGGTTCGCCAAGGAGTACGCCGAAAAGATGGGCACCACCATCACCGTCAACGGCATGTTGAGCGAGTTCGGCGGCATCCCTACCCTCTTCGTGGAAGCTGCGACCGCCGCAAAATAAGGTTTCAATTTTCGTGACGAGGGGGAACCGGTCCACCGGGTCCCCCTCATCCTTTTCAGGGCAGACAACTGCCACCGGCGTGAACGAGCCGTCACCCCGTCGCCTAGGCTTCGCTCTTCAGCTCCCGGTGCTGAACGACCAGCCGAGGTGTGAGGGTTCCCAGCCGGTGGGCGAGCATTTCCGTGAGCGCCACGCTGCGGTGCTGGCCACCGGTGCAGCCGATGGCCACGTTGAAGTAGGCGCGGCCTTCGGCCTCCACCTGGGGCCAGCACCAGCGGATCCATTCTTCACTGCGGGAAAGGAACCCCGTGAAGGCTTCGCTCTCCAGCAGATAATCGCGCACGGCCTGGTCTTTTCCCGTCAATGGACGCAGATCCGCGCGGTAGTA
>JANXPB010000183.1 GCA_025357545.1 Holophagaceae bacterium | reverse complement strand
GGCCGAAAGGGCGGACCCGACGAGCAGGGTGGCCAAGATGGACAGATTGAGACGCTGCATTCGCATGGGACCCCGTTGGTCTGATTCCCTTAAGAATCAGGGGATCCATGGAAAGTCTGTGGTTAAGGTTTGTTAATTTTTCGAGGCGTGCAAGACGATTTGTCTACTCACCAATCGATTTCAAATCCCTATCAATACGCCTCGCAAAAGATAAAATCGGGATTCACCCCTGCTTTTTAACTTGTTCCGAATATTCGATGATCAGTTTGCAGGCTTCTATTGCAGCGTCGATCTCCGTCTTGTCCTTGCCTGACTGGCGGGCCTCTTCCAAGGCCTTCATTGCCTGGGGCCCCTGGTTCTTCATCATGAGCAGGATTCCCAGATCATAGGCGGCCCGGCTCTTGAATTTCGGAGATTCGCCAGCGCTCGCGCCCTGGATGACCTTCATCAAAGCCAGAGCCCCCTCCAGATCGCCGGTCTGAAGTTTTCCTTTGAGCCCGCCAAGATTCCCATCAGTGAAAAAGGCCAGTTTCCGGACTTCCTGAACTGGAATGAAGAGTTGGACGGCCCGCTTGACCCCTACCTCATTGAGCATGTCCCGGGCGTGAGGTTCATCCGGTGCCATGGGTGCCATTTGCTCGCCTTCGAGATAGATCTTCTTGACGAGGTTAAGAGCTGCGGGCGACTTCACTTCACCCGTCCCAAGATCCACAACGGAGCTGCGCAGTTCCCCTGAGACGCTGCCCGAGAATTTATAGAAACGGATCCCCCGGATCACTTCGACACTGGGCATTCCCACATAGTGGAACCGGTCCAACCACAGCCACGTCAAATGACTGGCCTTGTACTTTGCAGCCAGGGCTTGTAGTTCAGGTTTGGCAAGGACGCCGAGGCCTTTTATCCCTTGGGCAAGCGGATCGTCCGGCCCTACCTCCACAGCCTCGAAGAGTCCGACTTTCCTAAGTTCCGCCACGAGCTTCGAGGTGAACAGCCCCGAGCCGGATTCTGGATAGTGCAGCAGCAGCAATCGGGTGATTTTTCCCGTCGCGAACGGCGCGTGAGGCACCAGGATCTTCGCTTCTCCGTTCTCTGTGAGGTATTGGGCGGAGATGGGCAGGCTGAACAGAACGGGCAAAAGCAGGGCTTGGAAAAGTTTCATGGGACCTCGGGGATGGAAGCGTTCAATGCATCAGGCAGAGGAATGATCGGACCTTGTGTGGGCGTGGCGCAAACGAGGAGTAAAAATAAAATCGCCCAGGTTTCCCCGGGCGATTTGCAATGCGAATTAAACCTGGCTTAGAACTTGAAGCCGCCGGCGATGTTGATCGTGCGGGCACCTAAGTAATTCGATGAAGCGGTCGGACGGCCAAAGCTGCTACCAAAGACGGCGGCTTGGGTGGCGTTGTTGGTCGAGATGGTAGTGTTCCAGCTCGTGACCATCTGGGTGTTGAACACGTTCGTGACATTTGCGCGGACGAAGAAGTCGAGCTTTTTCCATAGCTTGACGTCATAACCAATTTGGAAGTCCATACGATATTGGTCCGGGAAACGAAGGTTGCCGCGGTTATCCGGACGATCATTAATGCTCAGGTATCGGTTATAGGTCGTTGCGTAGCCTGCACCGACCCCCGAGGAGGCACCAGTTTGAATCAGAGAGTAGGGAGAGCCACTGGTGAAAAAGCCCAGGAAGCCGAAATTCAAACTGCCGCGACCCACAGACTGAATATAGGTCGCATTGCCGACGATCGCAATCGGGCGGTCCGCAGCCAAGTAGCCGAATGGGGAGATCCGGTTTTCAGCGGGGCCATTCGGACCGTAGTTGTTCCTCTGCTCGGTGGTCCCAACCTGGCCACCTTCGTAGTTGCCGCGCAGGCGGCTCAAGGTCATGTTGCCACCAAAGGTAAAGTGTTCGTTCACCTTGTTCTGATAGGTCATTTCCAGACCGATATAATCACGTTTGATTCCGTCGTCGTTCTTGACGACGGTTTTCAGGACGCCACCCACTACGGTCTTGAAATCATCGACACCATTGTCCCATTTGCGCTTGGTGACGCCCAGGGTCCAGGTCGCGCCCTTCTCGTCACGGGTGGCATAATTCACAGCCATTTCCGTCATGCGTGGAGGCTTGAGATTGGGATCAATAGTGACATTGCGCGAACGGAAGGGGTCGTCCAAGAAGAACTCGGTGGTCGCAAACGCAGCGCGGTTCAAAGTGCCATCGGACTTGAGCGGGTTACCGCCAAGGTAAGAATAGTCGTGCTGGATCGGATTGCCGGCCGGTGAGGATGCGTCGGTAGCACCCTGGATGACTTGACCCTGATAGATGCTTAAGTTCGCTGAGAGGACCTGGGAAGCATCACCCTTGATGTCCCAGATGGCAGCCAAGCGAGGGCTGATGCCATTGATGTTGAAATTGTCGCGCCCCAAATCGTCCTTGGACACGAACTTGTCGTACCGAAGGCCCAAGTTGAAGGACCAGTGGCTGTTGACCTTCCATTTGTCATTGACGTAAAGGCCCGTGACCGTGTTCTTGGTGATGGCGCCGTAAATAGGCTCCCAGAACTCGAGATAACTCGTGTCGTTGTTGCCGATGGTCAGTCTGCGGTTACTGGCAGCCTTGTTGCCGGGTGTGATGAACCCGTCGAAGTAGATCATGTAGTTCGAGGGAGTCTGGGCATTGGCTGAGGCGCGCTTGGATTCAAATAGCTGAAGGCCGGTCTTGATCTCGTGGGAACCAGCTGCGTCTACAAACCAAGTAAGGGAGGCGTTGGCCGTACGGATGGGGCGGGAATCGCCGTCATTGGAGAAGAAGCCGTTATCGAAGACGTCAAATGTATTCACGTCGATCCACATCGGGGTGGTATGAGGGCCCTGGCCACCAGAAGCGCCTGCGGAACCACCCAAAGTCTCTTTCTTCTGGTTCATGCGGATGTCCAGCAACAGGTTGCTGGATAACTGCCCCAAGTAACCAAAGGTGACGTAGCTAAAATCATCAGTCTGAGAGCTGAGCGTCTCGATGCCTGTGCTGCCGTAGCCAAAGGCGGCAGGGTAATCAATGTTCAACCGAGTCGTGACGGTCTTGTTGTACTGCCAGAAAACCTTGTGGGAATTGTTGATCTGCCAGTCAAGTTTGAGATCCTTGCGGGTTTCGGTGCGGGTTGTGACGAAACCCACCCCGCCGAAATCTGCCGACACGGTGGTGCCTGCCGTGGATGTCTTTGGCGAGGTAGTGCGGTAGCCCACCACAAAGAACAGGTGGTCCTTGATGATGGGACCGCTGAACACGTATTGCTGGATTACACCGTG
>JANXPB010000102.1 GCA_025357545.1 Holophagaceae bacterium | reverse complement strand
CCCCCATCGCAAAGGCGCCGCGGCGATGGCAGGTGCCGATCAGCCGCAGCGAGTAGGCCGCGAGGAACGCCTTATCCATCGTCATCGCCGCACGATCGGGGGTCAGCCGGTCGGCACTGCGCCCGGCGCGCTTGATGAAGCTGAAGATATAATCCCAGCGGCCGCAGTTTAGCGCGGTGATGTGGTCGCGCAGTTCATAGAGGATCTCGTCGGCCATGAAGGCGCCGGGCAGCGTTTCGATGAGCACCGTGGCGCGGATGGTGCCAAGCCGCAGACCCAGCGCCTCTTCCGCGTGCACCAAGACATCGCGCCAGAGCGCTGCTTCCTTGTGGTGCTCCAGCTTGGGAAGGTAGAGATAGGGGCCGCTGCCCCGCGCGACCAGCTCCCTTGCGTTGTGGAAAACATAGAGCCCGAAATCGAAGAGTGGCGCGGGCACTACGGCGCCATCCACCACCATGTGGCGCTCTTCCAGGTGCAGTCCGCGGGGCCGCACCATCAACACCGCGGGCTTTTCATTCAGCTGGTAGCTGCGGCCTGTGGCTCCATCCTCAAAATGGAGCGTGCGCCGCACCGCTTCCATGAGGTTCTTCTGGCCTTCCAGCAGCCGGGTCCAGGTCGGGGCGCAGGAATCCTCAAAATCCGCCATGAAGCAGCGGGCCCCGGAGTTCAGGGCGTTGATGACCATCTTGCGGTCAGGTGGGCCGGTGATCTCGACGCGGCGGTCCTGGAGATCGGCTGGAAGCGGGGCGATGCTCCAGTCACCCTCGCGGATCCCACGGGTCTCTGGGAGAAAATCCAGCCGCATCCCGGCATCAAGATTCACCTGGACGCTGCGGCGGGCCTCGAGCAGAGCCTCGAGGTGAGGCTGAAACGTACGCGCCAGGTCCGCGACAAAAGCCAGTGCTTCGGGCGTCAACACCTCATCCCGAAGCCGGTGATCCGGGTCGAGCAGCGAAATTCCAGGAAGATTGGGGCTTGCCTCACATCGCATGGGCGTATCCTAGGTGAGATGTAAAATATTTACTCAATGGATACAAAAGACAAGATAAGCTTCATAAATAAGGTGTTAATTAAGTAAATAAATGTAATTTACATAATGCATTTGGAAAATTTTGTAAATCTGCCGGAGCACCCCATGGCCTTGTCTCCATCCCTTCTCGGCGCCAAACTGCGCGGCCTCCGCCGTCGTGAAGGCCTCAGCCAAGCGCAGCTCGCCCAGCAGCTGGAAATCTCCCCCAGCTACCTGAACCTGATCGAACACAACAAGCGCCCGCTCACTGCGCCCTTGCTCATCAAATTGGCCCAGCTCTACCGAGTGGATCTGAACACATTCGCCCCGGACCAGGATGCGGCCCTGTCCTCGGATCTGGCGGAGGTCCTCGGGGATCCGCTCTTCGAGGAACTGGACCTCACCACGGGCGAGCTGCGGGATCTGGTGCAGCAATGCCCTTCCGCGGCCCGTGCCCTCAAGACCCTGTACGGCGCGTACCAAAACTCACGCGCCTCGGCGGAGGCCCTGGCCGCCAAGCTCAGCGATGGCCAGGATCTCGCGGGCGTGGACCGGTCGCGGCTTCCCACCGAAGAAGTCAACGATTTCATCCAGGCGCACCGCAACCATTTCCCGACCCTGGAAGCCGCCGCCGAAGCCCTCTGGTTGCGCGCGAAGCTCGATGCCAACAGCCTGTTCCAGAACCTTGTGCAGCATCTTGAGCGGGAACACCGCGTCAAGGTGCAGATCCTCACAGTGCGCGAAAGCAGTGGCGTGCTGCGGCGCTTCCAGCCCGAGCGGATGCTGTTGGAACTCTCTGAACGGCTGCCCCTCCATTCCCGCGTCTTCCAGCTGGCGCACCAGATCGCGCTGCTGGAATTGCCCGATGCGCTGAATGGCCTCGCGGCGGATCCCGCCCTGAGCTGCGATGAAAGCCGCGCCCTGGCGCGGGTGGCCCTGGCCAACTATTTCGCCGGGGCGGTGATGATGCCCTATGCGTCGTTCCGGGAAGCGGCCCGGAAGGAACGCCACGACGTGGAACTGCTGGGGCGGCGCTTCCAGGCCAGCTTCGAGCAGGTCTGCCACCGGCTCACCACCCTGCGGCGGCCCGGCCAGGAAGGCATCGCCTTCCATTTCCTGCGCATCGACATCGCGGGAAATATTTCCAAGCGCTTCTCAGCATCCGGCATCCGCTTCGCGCGGTTCTCCGGCGCCTGTCCGCGCTGGAATGTTCACGCGGCCTTCCTGACGCCCGGCACCATCCGCACCCAGGTTTCCGAGATGCCCGACGGCGCCATCTACTTCTGCATCGCCCGCACCATCCACCAGGAGCGAGGAGGGCCGCACTCCGCCCACGCGGTGCAGGCCGTGGGTCTGGGTTGCCTGGCGGAACACGCAAAGGAATTGATCTACGCCGATGGCGTGAATGTGACGAACCAGGCGGCTGCTGTGCCCATCGGTGTGAGCTGCCGCCTCTGCGAAAGGCCCGACTGCGACCAGCGCGCCTTTCCGCCCCTGCACCAGCCCCTCAAAATCCACGAGAACCTGCGCCGAGGCTCCTTTTATTCCGGAAGCTGAACCCCCGGAATCACGCCGCCGCATCCGCCGGGATCGGTCAAGGCCCGCCAGGGCTCCAGCACGAAGGGCCGCGTGAAGGCCCGCGGGTGAGGCAGTTCGAGGTGCAGCTCAGGCCCCAGTATCCGCAGGTCGCCGGGCGCCTCCCAGGTCCAATTGCCCGCCTCCCCGCCCACCGCGATGAGGTCCAGATCCATCGTGCGCGGCGCGTTCCGGCCCTGGCTGCGGTCCCGGCCGCAGCGCAACTCGATGCGCAGCAGCGCCTCCAGTAGGCGGCACGAATCCTCGTCCTCTGTGATCAGCAAGGCCACGGTATTCAGATAGTCCGGCCCACGGCCTGATTCATCCGGGGTTTCCATGAGGAGGCTTGAAACCCGAACCATGCCCAGTTTTTCGAGACCTTCAACTCCTGCGGCGAGGTTCGCGCCGCGATCGCCAAGATTCGAGCCGAGGGCGATGACAGCGTTCATGGGAACCGCGAATCAACGCGAATTTTCGCGAATAAGGATTTCCCATTGGCGTGTATTCGCGTCATTCGCGGTTTCATTTTTTCTTCCCGTGTTCCGCGATCACCACAGTCCGGATGCCGCCACGGATAAGGTAGTCCCCCTCGATGCGCATCCACTGCGGCTGGGTGGCGGCCACGAGATCATCCAGAATCTGGTTGGTCACCGCCTCATGGAAGGTGCCCTTGTCCCGGAAGGACCACAGGTAGAGTTTCAAGGATTTGGATTCCACGCAGAGCTGGTCGGGCTGGTAGCGGATGCTGATGTGCGCAAAGTCCGGCTGGCCGGTCATGGGGCAGAGGCAGGTGAATTCCTCGGTGCTGAACACCACTTCAAAGGGCCTTCCCGGCCGCGGGCTCTGGAAGGTGTCGAGCCTCGTGGAAGGCTGGGTCACGCTGCGCTGAGGCAGCTTCTCCAGGGTGGGTTTCATCGCGTTTCTTTTCGTGACCACAATGGACTCCTGAACCTTGATTGTAAGCTTTAGGAGCCGTTGGGGTATTGCCAGTACTCTCCTGGCAATTCCGTTACGGATCCTCATGCCGCTCATGGCATCGTGAGAGAAGGTTTGATTTGTTGAGGCGGCGCAGTTCATGTGGACTTTGATGCCCCTCGGCAACCCTGGCGCTGAATACGCTGAGACGCGGCACAACATGGGGCGGCTTATGCTCCAGCGCTGGATGGCGGACCGTGGACTGAAACCACCCGTCAAAAGGAAATTCGCCCACGGCACCCTCTACGGGCTGACTGATCGCTTGCAGGCCCTGGTGCCCGCCACCTACATGAACCTCAGTGGCCAGGTCTGCGCCGAGGCCGAGGCGGCGGGCATCTACGCCCGCAAACTGGTGCTGCTCTATGACGACAAGGACCTGCCCCTGGGTTACGGGCGGTTCCGGCTGGACGGCAGCGATGGCGGCCACAATGGCTTGAAATCGGTGTTCCAGCACCTGGGCACCCCGGCAGTCGCCCGCCTGCGCCTGGGCATCGGGCCCTTTGAGCGCCCCCTGCATGACTACGTGCTGGGCAACTGGACCGAACCCGAATGGGCGGCCATCGATGCCTTGGACACGCCCTTCGCCCGGTTCCTGGACCTGCTGGCCGCCACCGAGGACCCGGGCACTCTAGCGAATCAGGTAAATGCGGATGCGTTTTGGAAGAGCAGTCCTGAGTCCACAGCCTCATGAGCATCCTTCCTTGAAACTCAGGCCACTCAATGAGAGACTTGGGGTTCGCGTCCCGCAATAGGGAAGCTCCTTGCTCCCATCACAGAATGGGGGCTTCACATCCACAAGGAGGAACGATGCGTCTATACGAGACCATCTTCATCGCCTCCCCTACCTTGACCGAAGAACAGGTCGACGAACTGGTCAAACAGTACGAGGGGATCATTGCCGAGCAGGGTGGCGAACTGCTCAAAACCGACAAGTGGGGCCGCAAAAAGCTGGCCTACGAAGTCCAGAAATTCTCGGAAGGGTACTACACCCTGTTCGAGATGAACGCTGGCCCCAAGCTCATCGCTGAGCTGGAGCGCCGGTTCCGCAACAACGACGCGGTCATCAAGTTCATGAGCGTGCGCCTCGACGTCGAAGCCAAGTCCGCGGCCCGCCGCAAGGCCCGCTTCGACCGCGAAGGCAAGCGCAAGGCCGCCGCTGGCATCAAAGAGCGTCCCCCAGAGGAGGTGGCATAATGAAAAAGCGACCTGACGCAAAAGGCAAACCCAAGAAGAAGAAGGTATTCAGCGGCCGGCGCAGCAAGTTCTGCAAGTTCTGCGTCGAGAAATCCGTGCTCATCGACTACAAGGACATCAAGACCCTGCAGGGCTTCACGCCCGAGCGCGGCAAGGTGCTGCCCCGCCGCACCAGCGGCGTATGCGCCAACCACCAGCGCATGCTCGTGGAATCCATCAAGCGCGCGCGCAACATCGCCTTGTTGCCCTTCGCTTCGGATTAGCTTCAATGAATTCTTTCCTGGACGCCCCTTCGGGGGCGTTTTTGTTGGCCTTCCGCTACCCTTGGGGCATGGCCGCTGACAAACCTGATGCCCCCAAGCTCCCGAATCTGCCGCTCCCCTTGCGCAGGCAGAAGGCTTTCCACGCGTCCTGGAAGCCATTGCTCTGCAATTGGCTGGTGCCTGGCTCGGGCTACTGGATGATCGGCGAAAAGGGGCGGGCCAAGGTGCTCTTTGGGGTCACCGCCGTTTTTTGCGGAATGGCCTGGCTGCAGCTTTCCCATGGCGCGGGCGCGGGCATTCCCGGCGGGGTGTTCGTCCCCCGCACCGAGCCCTTCGAATGGATGCCGACCCTGGGCGCTGGGGCGACGCTGGGCATCGGGCCGCTTTACGGCCTTTTCGCCTGGGCCTTTGGCGGCACGGGCACCGAGCCCGTGCGCAATCTCACGCAGGAATACGGCGCCAGCTACGTGATGATCGCTGGGCTCCTGAACTGGCTCTGCTGCTTCGACATCTTCGACCGCGCTACAGGGCGGTGGCTTTGGCGGCTACCGAAGGACGAGCAGGAAGCCATCTCCGCATTGAAGGCCGGGAGCGCCGGCAGCGAAGGCAACGCGAACCCCAGCGAATAGACCTCCAAACAGCGGCTCGACGCGGACGAACTCGAAGGCCGCCAAAATCAGGGCTTCGCACTTCAAGGACTCGGTCCACCAGGGGCCTTTGGCGGCGAAGTGGCAACCGTGCTATCCGACTTCCAAACTCCGCTTCCGCGCATCCAGCTTCAAGCTTCTCCCGCTGTTCAGCACCACGCTGATGGAACTGGCCATCATGGCGGTGGCGGCTAGGATCGGATGGACGTAGCCCACCAGCGCGAGGGGCAGCAGCACAGCGTTGTAGCCCAGGGCCCAACCCAGGTTCTGGCGGATGCGGTGCACGCTCAGACGCGAGAGTTTCAGGAAATCCGGCAGGCGGCGCAGGTCCCGGTGCACCAGCACTAGGCCTGCGCTTTCCAGAGCCACGGAAGCGCCGCTGCCCATGGCGATGCCCAGGTCCGCCTGGGACAGCGCCACCGCGTCGTTGATGCCGTCCCCCACCATGGCCACGGGGCCCACGCTCGCCTGGATCTGCGCGAGCTTCACCGCTTTTTCAGCCGGCAGGGCCCCGCCCAGGACGCGCCCCGGGGGGATGCCCACCTGGGCTGCCACCACCAGGCAGGCTTCCAGGCGGTCCCCGCTCAGCAGCCAGCACTGGACGCCCATGCGCTCCAGGGCCTGGATGCTGGCGGCGGCTTCGGGTCGCACGGTGTCCCCCAGGCCCCACAGCGCCACGGCGCGATCCCCCATGGACAGCATCACCAGGGAACCCGCCAGGCCATCCCCGGACCACCAGGCTTCCGGCGCCTGGACGCCCTGCTCCTGCAACCAGGAGGGACGGCCAATCAGCAGTTGCTGGTCCTTGAAACGCCCGCTCACCCCCAGGCCCGGCCGCACCTCGCGGTTCCAGACGTCCGGCAGGCTGCGGCCCTGGAGGGCATGGACGCGGGTGGCGCCCTCGCGGAAGATGCGCTCCGCCAAGGGGTGGGTGGAGATCTCCTCCAGCGCCGCCGCGAGCAGGAGCGCATCGTCCTCGGTCACTCCCTCCAATCGCGTGCCCGTGAAATCCAGGCGGCCCGTCGTAAGTGTGCCGGTCTTGTCAAAGACGAAGGCTTTGAGCTTGGGCCCCTGTTCCAGCACCTCGCCGCTCCGCAGCAGCAGGCCACGCTTGGCGCATTCCGTGACGGCGGCCACCAGCACCATGGGCGTGGCGATGCCCAGGGCGCAAGGGCAGGCCACCACCAGTACTGCGACCCCGGCCATGAGCGCCTGCACCAGCGGCGCCTGGTGGGCGTAGGCCAGGAAGCCGGCGAACAGCGCCAAGGCGATGACGATGGGCATGAAGATCGCCGCGATGCGGTCCGCCAGCAGCTGGATGGGGGGCTTGGCGGCCAGGGTCTGGCGCACCCGCTGCACCACCTGGGCCAGCCGGGTGTCGGCGCCCACCTCCCGGGCTTCGAGCTCCAGCGTCCCAGTCGTGAGCAGGGTTCCCGCCATGACCAGGCTGCCGGGGCTCACCTCCACGGGTTTGGGCTCCCCTGTCAGACTCGAGGCATCCACCCAACCATCTCCAGCCAGGACCCGGCCATCCACGGGAATGCGCTCCCCCAGCTTTACCCTTAGCCGGTCGCCCACTTTCACCTGCTCCATGGGCACCTCTTGAAAAGAGGAACCATCCCATTTTTCGGCACCCCTGGAGGTGAGTTGCAGCAGGCCATGGACGGCGGCCCGGGCCTTGCGCTTGGACCCGCCCTCGATGGCCCGGCCCACGACCAGCAAACTCACCAACATCGAAGCCGTATCGAAATACACATGGTGCGTGTGCAGAACCAGAGCGGCGTAGAGGCTCACCAGGAACGCCATCACCGCGCCAAAGCCCACCAATGAATCGGTGTTGGGCGCGCCCAGGCGGAGGCGCCGCCAGCCATTCGTGATGATGGGCCAGCCGCAGTAGAGCAGGACCGGCAGCGCCGCCAAACCCGTGGTCCACATGAACGTGTCCCGCACCACCAGGGGCATGGGGTTCTTGTCGTACACGCGCTCCATGAACACCAGGCCCGACAGCCACTCCATGCCCTGGTCGTGGGCGAAGGTGGCGTACATGACCATGGCGTTCATCATGGCGTTGGCGCCGAGCACGATGGCCAGCACCAACCGCAGGGAGTGGTGGATGCTCTGGCTCTCATCGCCTTCGTCCAGGGGTCCCGCCAACTCCCGCGCGGGAAAGCCCAGGCCCGAAAGGTGCATGGTGATGGCCTCTTTGTTGGCGAAAGAGGGTGCATAGAGCACTTGCGCCACCTCGGAGATGGGCTCCACCACGGCCTTCACGACGCCGCGCTTGGATTGCAGGATGCCCTCGATGAGCGGCGCGCAGGCGCCGCAGGCGATGCCCTCGACCTTCAGCCAAAGTTCCAGGTAGGGCCCTGGGGGCAGCTCTGAATCCTGGGCGGAGCCCTTGAAGCGAGGGCCCTGGCGCATGGCTTCCTCGACCCCCAGGATGCCGAACACCGTGGCGCAGCCCGGGCAGCAGAATTCGTAGGCCGTGCCCGAAAGCACCCGCTTCGCCCGGCCCTCGGCGATGGGACTTAGGCAGAGGTCGCAGTGGGGTTTCATGCGCGGGCGGCGCGCCCTAACTTTCGCTCTTCAGCGATTTCGCCAGCAGTTGGGCCCGGATGAAGGCGTCGATGTCGCCGTCCAATACCTTCTGGGTCTGACTGGTTTCCTCGTTGGTGCGGTGGTCCTTCACCATCTGGTAAGGCTGCAGCACGTAGCTGCGGATCTGGGAGCCCCAGGCCACGTCGGACTTCTCGCCCGAAGCGGCGGCCACCTTGTCCAGGAACTTGCGCTGCTCCAGTTCGTAGAGCCGGCCCTGGAGCACCTTCAGCGCCGTCGCGCGGTTCTTGATCTGGCTGCGCTCGTTCTGGCAAGAAACCACGATGCCTGTGGGCAGATGGGTGAAGCGCACGGCGGATTCGGTGCGGTTCACGTGCTGGCCGCCGGCGCCCGAGGCCCGGAAGACATCGATCTTCAAGTCCTTGTCTGGGATGTCCACGTTGATGGTGTCGTCCAGTTCGGGGCTCACATACACGGCGGCGAAGCTGGTATGGCGGCGCTTGGCGGAATCATAGGGGCTGATGCGCACCAGGCGGTGGACGCCGGCCTCGGCGCGCAAGTAGCCATAGGCGTAGGGCGCCGTCACCAGGATGGTCGCGCCCTTGATGCCGGCCTCCTCGCCATCCTGGTAGTCCAGCATCTCCGTGGCCCAGCCCTTGGCTTCACAAAAGCGCAGGTACATGCGCAGCAGCATGGCCGCCCAATCCTGGCTCTCGGTGCCCCCGGCGCCAGGGGCGATGGCCACGATGGCGTTGTTGCCGTCCAGATCGCCACTGAGCATCATGCGTAATTCAGCATCCTCGACGATGCGCCGCAAGGAGCCTTCGACACTGTCAGCTTCGCCCAGCATCTCCGCATCCTCGCGGCTGAGCTCCAGGGCCGTCTCCAGGTCCTCGATACCCGCGTTGAGCCGCTTCACCAGAGCGATGTCATCCCCCAGGGCGCCCCGCTTCTTCAACAGCGGTTTGGCGGCGTCGGGGTCGTCCCAGAAGCCCGGAGCCGCGGTCTTTTCTTCGATCTGTTCCAACTCCAGGGCCTTGCGTTCGGCGTCGAGGTGGGCGGCCAATTGACGCACCCGCGGCTCCAGTTCGTTCTTGGCCCTGACAAGGGTTTCAAAGTCCATTCGGCATCCTGAGGCTCAATGCCCGCAACTTAGAGGCAACCCTTCATTCTACAAGGCTCGGCGGGTCCTGTCTGGCGCGGTATTCTGGTGGGATGGCCGAAACCTTCACCGTGTTGCCGAGCGTCCTGGAGCCCTCCGAACGGGGGACCTTCCGGGGCCACGGCGGCCTGAATCTGGCCTTCGCCCGGTGGGAACTCCCGGCGTCCCAGGTGCCCCGGGTGCCCCCGGTGCCCAAAGGCCGCGTGGTGCTCTCCCACGGCTATGGCGAACATGGGGAACGCTACCAGCACACGGCTTACTGGCTCCACGCCCTGGGCTGGTCGGTATCCAGCATGGACCACGCGGGTTTCGGCCGTTCCGAAGGCATCCGCGGGGATGCCACGGGCATCCGCCCTTTTGCTGATGATCTGGCTCTTTTTCTGCGCCAGGAACGCCTCTACGATGCTGGGCGGTGCCATGCGCATCCCCACATGGTGGAGGGCGTGCCGGTCCTGTCCCGGCCGGTGGGCCCCCAGGTGGTGCTGGGCCACAGCTTCGGCGGGTTGGTAGCGCTGCTGGCGTGCCTGTGGCACCCGGACATCCTGGACGGCCTGATCCTCAGCAGCCCTGCCGTGGGCCTCCGTGGCCAGACCCCGATGATGCGGGCGCTAAGCCACGTGCTGCTGCGCCTGGCGCCCCATCTGGCCATCGACCTGCCCGGCAACAAGAACCTGGTCTGTTCGGATCCCGTGCTGGTGCAACGCTACTGGGCCGATCCCCTTTGCCACCGAAGGGTGACGGCCTCGTTTCCGGCCGCCATCGAGGAAGGCCGGGCCGAACTGCTGACCTATGCTTCGGAGCTGGACCGCCCCATCCTTCTGCTCCAAGCCGGCACGGACACCGTGGTGGACCCCGATGGCGCGGAAGCCCTTTGGAGCGCCCTCCGGCCGGGCCTGCTGGAACGCCATCGACTGGAGGGCTTCTTCCACGAAGTCTTCCACGACATCCACCGGGCCCAGGCCCAGGCCCTGGTGGAGCCCTGGCTGGAGGCCCTGCTTCGAACCTGGGGCACCCTCGGGGCACCCAAGGACGCTACCCTTCCTAATTCCGCACCTGCCTTCGCCGTTTAAACCATCCATTCCCGGGATACCCATGAAGCGCCTTCTCCTTACTTCCCTGACCCTCTCCCTGCTGCTGGGAGGAGGCCTCGGCTGTCGCAAGCCCAAAAAGGTGGTGGACAAGACCCAGGGCCAGACCGCCCCGGAACTCCTGGCTAAGGGCGAAGCCCTGCTGCGCAAGGGCAAGTGGGAGCAGGGGCGCGCCCAGCTCCGGCTCATCGAGGAGTACCTGCCCTCCTCGCCGGAATTCCCCAAGGCCAAGCTCCTGCTGGCGGACAGCTATTTCTTCGGCTCCACGAACAACTACCCCGAAGCCCAGGTGGAGTATCAGAGCTACCTGAACTACTTCCCCCGCAGCGAGCGCCGGGACTATGTGCTCTACCACATCGCCCTGTGCCACTACGCCGCCATCATGACCTCGGAAAGGGACCAATCCGAAACCAAGAAGGCCATGGAGACCTTTCAACAGTTGCTGAAGGAGAGCCCCGGCTCGGTGTACGCCGAACAGGCCAAGGCCAAGGTCATCCAGTGCTGGCGGCGCATCGCCGAGCACGAGCTGCTGGTGGGCATCTACTACGTGAATTCCTACGACTACCCCGCTGCGGAGAGCCGCCTCAAGGGGCTGTTGGAGACCTACCCTGAATACGTGGACCGCGAACGGGCCTACTTCTTCCTGGGCGAAGCCCTGCGCAAGAAATTCGTCTCTCAGGAAACCCTGCTCCAGTTCAACAAGGAATTCCTGGCCAAATACCAGAAGCGGGAATTCAGCGACCTCAGCGCCTCGGACCTGGCCCGCTACAACCTGGATTTCCAGAAATTCTCCAAAGAGGAGATCGTGAAATACCGCCAGGAATCCAGGGGCTTCTACCAGAAACTCGTGGAAAGCTACACCACCGGAGAATGGTCCGCCCGGGCCCGGGAGCGCCTGGTGGAGATGGGCCAGCGGGATTTGAAGGAAGAACTCGACAGTTAGGGAGGCGCTCTCATGCAACCCAGTTCCCTGGGGCTCGGCACCTACTTGGGCTCTCCGGATCCGGCCACCGATGCGCGCTATGCGGAGGCCGCCCGCACCTTCTTCCAGGCAGGAGGCACGGCCTTCGACACCGCCGCCAACTACCGTGGTGGCCGCAGCGAGCGGGCCCTGGGTTTGGCCTTCGAGGGGCTGCCACGGGAGGCCTTCTTCATCAGCACCAAGGCCGGCTATCTGCCCATGGGCGATGGCCTCACCGAAGAATCCCAAACCGCCTGGTTCCAGCGGGTGTTGGCGGGACCCGGCATCCTGGCCCCTGGCGAGGTCATGGATGGCTGCCACGCCCTCACGCCGAAATACCTCTCCCATCAGCTCGACGTGAGCCGTGGCGCGCTTGGGATGGCTGGGGTGGATCTCTTCCATCTCCACAATCCCGAACACCAGCGTCCGGTGCTGGGGCCTGAAGCCTTCGACCAGGTCCTGCGGAAGGCCTTCGAAGCCTGCGAGGGCTTTGTCCAGGAGGGCCGCGCCAGAGCCTACGGTTGCGCCACCTGGAATGGCTTCCGGGTGCCACCTGACTCCGCCGAGCATCTGAGCCTGGAAGGCCTGTTGCGCCTGGCCGAAGACGTGGGCGGACCGAACCATCATTTCCGCTGGGTCCAGGCACCCCTGAATCTGGCCATGCCGGAGGCCTTCAGTGTCCCCACCCAGCGGTTTGGGGGGCGGGCGATGCCCCTGCTGGAAGCCTGCCTGCTGGCGGGCATCCAGGTGCAGACCAGCGCGAGCATCATGCAGGGCCGCATCCTCCGGCAGCTGGAAAGCCAGCGCGCTGCCCTGGCGGACCTGTTGCCCGGGTGCGCGAGCGCCGCCCAGATGGCCCTGCAATTCACGCGATCCTGCCCCGGCGTCACAACCGCCCTGTGCGGCATGGGCCGGAAGGCGCACGTGGACGAAAATGCTCCGGTGATGGGCCTGCCCAAAGCCGCACCCGAGGCGCTGGCGCAGCTGGTTCAGAACTGATTCGATAATTTTCGAAATAATTCCTTGCGATCTATTTCGATTTTATTAGAATTTGTTCAAGGAGGCCCGGATGTCCAAAGTGCTGGAACGGAATGCCGCAAGGCTGGCAGCCCTGGGCCACCCCGTGCGGCTGGCCATCCTGCGGGCAGTGGTCAAGGGCCCCGAGGCGGGCACGCCGGCGGGGGACCTCCAGGCCCAAGTGGGCATCCCCGCCTCCACCCTGAGCCACCACCTCGCCACCCTGAACGAGGCCGACCTCGTCAAGGTCGAACGCTCCGGCAACTTCCTGCTCTACCGGTGTAATTTCAAGTCGCTGAGGGCCCTCTGCGATTTCATCTGGCAGGACTGCTGCGGCAGCGGCCAGAGCTGCTGCTGATTTTTTTCGGAACTGTTTCCATTTTTTTCGAACTTCATCCCCCCGGGAGGAACCTCATGCAAGGCGTCCTGAAAGCCCACGTTTCCCTCAACGTGTCCGACCTCGCCGCCTCAGTGGCGTTCTACGAACGCGCCTTCGGCGTGCAGGCCACCAAACTGCGGCCCGGTTACGCCAAATTCGATCTGGCTTCGCCTCCCCTCAACCTTTCCATGGCCCAGGCGCCCCGCACTGGGCACAACGTGAGCCACTTCGGTATCCAGGTGGCCAGCTCCGAGGATCTGCAGGCCCATCAGAAACGGCTGCAGGCCGCCGACCTGCCCACCTTCGCCGAATCCCAGACCGCCTGCTGCTACGCCGTGCAAGACAAAGTCTGGATCACCGATCCCGACGGCAACGCCTGGGAGTTCTTCACGGTGCTGGCCGACGCGCCGGTGATGCATGAAGGCGAGGCCGCCATGTGCTGCGCGGCGGGCGTGCCCGAGACCTGCGCCACACCGGAAACTTGCGCCGCCGCGCCTACGGGCGCCGACTGCGGGTGCGGCCGATGAAGGTCCTGTTCCTCTGCACCGGCAACAGCTGCCGTTCCCAAATGGGCGAAGTGCTCCTGCGCCGCCTGCGCCCGGACTGGGAGGTCCACTCCGCCGGGGTGGAAGCCCACGGTCTGAACCCCATCATGCTCGTGGTCATGAAGGAATCCGGTGCCGTGCCCACGGACCTGCGTTCCAAGACCGTGGATGAACTTGCGGCCGCCGGCCATCCCCTTGAATCCTTCGATGTGCTGCTGACCTTGTGTGGCGACGCCCGGGACCGGTGCCCGGTGCTGCCCCGCACGGTGTGGCAGGAACACTGGCCCCTGGCCGACCCCGCCCGGGCCTTCGGCAGCGAACGCGAAGTCCTGGGCCAGTTCCGCGGTGTGCGGGACGACCTCACCTATCGGCTGAAACACTGGCTCGAGACCCGCATCTGAACGCGACTGGATTCTCAGGCCCACCTGACCACTGCCCAGTTTCGAAAGGTTTTTCCAACCTCGCTGCGGAGCCTCCCATGACCACCTCCCCCAATCCCGTCCACGCCACCGTCCGCAAAGCCTACGGCCGCATCGCCACCGGCGGCAGCAATTGCTGCCGTCCCACTTCCAGTTGCGGCGGCGGCGGTGCCGAGCGCGACGCGCTGGCCCAGGCCTTGGGCTATTCCACCGAGGAACTGGCCGCCATTCCCAAGGGCGCCAGCCTGGGCCTTTCTTGTGGCAACCCCACGGCCCTGGCCTCATTGAAGCCCGGCGAACGGTTGCTGGACCTGGGCAGCGCCGCGGGCTTTGACAGCTTCATCGTAGCGGCGAAAGTCGGTGCCAGCGGCCAGGCCATTGGCGTGGACATGACCCGGGAAATGGTGGCCCGCGCCCGGGCCAATGCCGCCGCCTTCCGCCAGCGCACGGGCCTGGACAACGTGACCTTTCACATCGGCCAGATCGAACAATTACCCCTGCCGGATGTTTCGGTGGCCGTGGTGATCTCCAATTGCGTGCTGAACCTCAGCCCCGACCAGCCCGCCGTGTGGCGGGAGATCGCCCGGGTGATGCGCCCCGGCGGCCGGGTGGCCATCTCGGACCTGGTGCTGCTGAAACCTTTGCCAGCGGGAGCGAAGGCCCAGGTGGCGGCCTAGGTGGGCTGCATCGCCGGGGCTTCGCTCCTGGCAGACGTGCAGCGCATGGCCCTGGACGCGGGCCTCGAAGGACTGAGCATCGAGACCCCTGGCGAGGCCCTGGACGCCATACTGGACCCCTCGGATCCGTTGCATGCGGAGATCCTGAGGAAACTGCCCGCCGGGATGAGCCCCTCGGATTTCGTCACCAGCGCCCTGATCCGCGCCACCCGGCCTGCGTGAACACAGATGTCCGCCGCCAAGCGCCTCTCCTTTCTCGACCGGTACCTCACCCTTTGGATTTTCATGGCCATGGGCCTGGGGGTGCTGCTGGGCTACGCCGCGCCAGGCTTCAACCGGGCCATCAACGCCTGGAACGTGGGCACTACCAGCGTCCCCCTAGCCGTGGGCCTCATCCTGATGATGTACCCGCCCCTGGCAAAGGTGCGCTACGAGGAACTGCACCTGGTGTTCCGGGATCCCAAAGTGCTGGGCCTCTCGCTGCTACAGAACTGGGTCATCGGCCCGCTGCTGATGTTCGGGCTGGCGGTGCTGTTCCTGCGGGACCGTCCTGAATACATGATCGGGCTCATCCTCATCGGGCTGGCCCGTTGCATCGCCATGGTCATCGTGTGGAACGATCTGGCCCAGGGCGACCCGGAATACTGCGCCGGGCTGGTGGCCTTCAATTCCATCTTCCAGGTGCTCTTCTTCAGCGTGTACGCCTGGTTCTTCATCACGGTGCTGCCCCCGAAACTGGGGCTGCCCGGCGCGGTGGTGGCCATCACCATTCTGGATATCGCCAAGAGCGTGGGGCTCTATCTGGGGGTGCCCTTCGCGGCGGGCTTTCTCACGCGGGCCATCCTTGGAAAGTTGAAGGGCCTGGACTGGTACCACCGGGTCTTCGTGCCGAAGATCAGCCCCATCACCCTCATCGCGCTGCTCTTCACCATCGTGGTGATGTTCAGCCTCAAGGGCGAGGCCATCGTGAAGCTGCCCTTCGACGTGTTGCGCATCGCGCTGCCGCTGCTCATTTACTTCGGCGTGATGTTCCTGGTGAGCTTCTGGCTCAGCCACAAGGCCAAGGCCACCTACGCCCAGAGCGCGACCCTCAGCTTCACGGCGGCCTCCAACAATTTCGAACTGGCCATCGCCGTGGCCGTGGCCACCTTCGGCATACACCACGGCGCGGCCTTCGCCGCGGTCATCGGGCCCCTGGTGGAAGTGCCCGCCCTTATCGGCCTGGTGGGCGTGGCGCTGTGGCTCCAGCGCCGCTGGTACCCCGGCAGCCGAGGTTCCATCACGGGGGCAGGGTGCTGTCCGCTCGAACAGCAGGGTCCGCACCGTTAGACTGTCCCTGTGTTCATCCTCGCCATCAGCCCGGGCACGGGATTCGACGCAACTCGCTGGCAGGCGGTGCTGGCTTCCGGTGTCGACGGGCTGATGCTCCGCGAAAAGCAACTCGAGGCGAAGCCCCTATTGGAGCTGGCGCTGCGGGTGCAGGACTTGGCGCCGTCCGTGGAGCTATGGGTGAATGGGCGCCTGGACGTGGCGCTGGCGGCGGGTTGTGGGCTGCACGCGCCCGAGGCCTACCCGGACATTCCAGGTGGGCTGGTGACCCTGTCCCGGCCCCTCCATGCCGAAGGCCAGTGGCCACTGCGCGCCGCGGCCCAGCAGCTGCTGGTGGGTCCGATCTTTCCGGTGCCCGGCAAGGGCGCGGCCTGGGGCGCACCGCGCTTGCATCGCTTCCTTGACGGCGTGGAGCCGGGCCCGCGGCTCCTGGCGCTGGGCGGTGTCGACGACCGCACCGCACTGAGCCTCCGCCATCCGCGACTGGATGGGCTGGCCCTGATGCGCGCCCTGTGGGACGCGCCTGCTCCTGCCCGCGTGATGGCGGCGTTGAGGGCGGCCTGGGCCTGATTTTCACCCGCCCCGGAGCGCGTCTTTGGGGCACACTCAACCCATGTTCCGGGATCTCAGAGAGCGCGTCAGCGGCACCCGCCGCACCTTGGCCTGGGTGCTGCTGGCGATCCTGATCAGCGCCATCGCCATCCTGGTGCGGCACTCCGGCAGCGGCCTCCCGCCGGGGGTGATGCACGGCGCGCGCATCGTGCTCTGGACCGCTGTGGCCATCCTCTCGGTGCGCCTGCTGACCTTCTTCCTCATCGACCCGCTGCTCCGGGAACGCAAGACCGCCACGCCGGGTTTTGCCCGGGATCTGCTGGTGGTGGCGCTCTACGGCTTCGTGCTGGGTGGGGTCTTCAAGGAAGTGGCGGGGGTCAGCCTGTCGCAGTTGCTGGGCACCGGCGCCATCGCCGCGGCCATCGTGGGCCTTTCGCTCCAGGAAACCCTGGGCAATCTCTTCGCGGGCATCTCCATGCACCTGGACCCCGCTTTCCAGGAAGGGGAGTGGATCGAGATCACCGGCAACCTGCGGGGCGGCCCGGGCCGCGAAACCCTCATCGGCCGCGTGGAGGCCATGACCTGGCGGACGGTGCAGCTGCGCAACGACTACGGCGACACGGACATCATCCCCAACCGCCTCATCGCCCAGGCGGTAGTCACCAACCTCTACGCCCCCACCGGCCTCCACAAGCGCGTGTTCAAGTTGGTGGTGGAGCCGAATCCCAACCTGCACGTGGCCCTCGAAAAGCTCACCGTCGCCCTGGCGGGCATCCCCCACCTGGCCCACCAGCCGCCGGAAGTGGTGGTCTGCGGCTCGGATCTGGGCGGAGCGGTGCTGGAATGCCGCTACTGGACCCTGGGCTGGCGCGACAGCCGCCGGTCCCTGTACCTCGCCACCCGCCTGGCCAACTCCGTGCTGCCACGGGAAGGCTTTTCCCTGCTGGGCCCCATGGGCCCCACCACCGCCCACACCCCGGTGTCCCACCCCAGTGACAGCCACATGCGCGACCTGCTGGCCCTGCTGCAGCTGCCCGCGCACTGGTCCGAGGACCTCCGCGGGGCGGTGCTGCTGCGGCGCCTGGGCCCCGGCGAGGGCGTAATCCGGGAAGGCGATCCGGGCCATTCGATCTTCGCCGTAGTGAGCGGCGCGCTGACGGTCGTGAAGGTCGCCGAACGAAACGAGCCCTACACCGGCCTCTTCTGGGACACCATCGCCACTTTGGGTCCAGGGACCTGGTTTGGCGAAGCCAGTCTCCTCACCGGGGCCCCGCGCAACGCCACGGTGGTCACCGCGACCCCTTGCGAAATCCTGGAAGTCCCCAAGGCCGCCTTTGAAGCCTCGCTCAAGCGCGAGCCCGACCTGGTGCACCGGCTCGTGGATCTCATGGAGTCCCGGGCACGGGAAGCCGACGGGCCGCACAACGCCACCCGGAAGGCCCTGCTGCGGGAGGTCTGGCTTAAGCAGATCAAGACCTGGTTCAGCATGGAATAGGCCGGGACCATCGCGTGCCGGCCTGGCGCCCTCCAGGCCCTACAATGGAACCGGGAGGGCGACATGGACATTCCTGAGCACCTGCCCCATCTCGTGGACCAGCTGGGCGAGGCGCTGGTCCGCACGCTGGTCGACAACCCCCATTGCCGGGATTTGGCCCTGCGCATCCAGGCCTCCGGATGGGATCTCTCCATCTCCCTGGAGGCCTCGCAGACTCCTCCCATGACCGAAGACGGCGGGATTCCCCTCGATTTCTCCAAGGAGGACGAAGCCCTGCTCCGCACCTTCAGGATCGCGGTGGATTGAAGGTGCCCGGCCCCCACCCCTTGGCAGCCAGCCGTCCCTGGGATCGCCCCGCCCCGGAACTCGCCACGCCGGTCCTTCGGCTGCGGGAGCTGGACCGGAAGGAACTGCGCGCCTGGTTCACGGCCTTGGGGGAACCGGCCTTCCGCGGCGACCAGGTTTTTGAAGGGCTCCAGCGCCATGGCTGGACCTCCTGGGACCAGTTCTCCCAAGTGTCGAAAGACCTACGGGCGCGCCTTTCGCCGGCCAGCGACATTTCGGTGCCCGTGATCACCGAAAGCATCTCCAGCAGCGACGGCTCCACCAAGCACGCCTTCCGGCTGGCGGACGGGCAGCAGGTGGAAGGCGTCTACATGCCCTACGCGCGCCGCACGACACTCTGCCTGTCCAGCCAAGTGGGCTGCGCCATGGGCTGCACCTTCTGCGCCACGGGCCTGATGGGCATCGTGCGCAACCTGTCCGCGGGCGAGATCGTGGGGCAGGTGGTGGCCATGCTCAACGCGCACCCGGCGGAGGGCGGTGCGGGCGTGAACCTGGTCTTCATGGGCATGGGCGAGCCCCTGCACAACCTCGACCACGTCATGAAGGCTTTCCACATCCTCACGGATCCCGCCGGACTGGGCCTGAGCCCCCGGCGCATCACGCTGTCCACCTCGGGGTTGGTCAGCGGCATCGAACGCCTGGGCGGCTATGCGAAGCGCCCGCGGTTGGCCCTGAGCCTCAATGCCACCACGGATGACTACCGGTCCCGCATCATGCCCGTGAACAAGGTCTGGAACCTGGAGGCGCTTGCAGATGCGCTGCTCCATTTCCCGCTGGATAAGTCCGAGCGCATCACGCTGGAGTACGTGCTGCTGCAGGGCGTCACCGACAGCCTGGAGGACGGGCGCCGGCTCGCGCGCTTTGCCCAGCGGTTTCCATCCAAAATCAATCTCATCCCCTTCAATCCGCACGAAGGTTCGGGCTTCGAGCCCCCCACCGAGGCGCGCATCGGGGAACTCTGCCAATTGCTGGCCCAGGCTGGGCTCACGGTCAGCGTGCGCCGGTCCCGAGGGCAGGACGTGGCCGGAGCCTGCGGCCAGTTGGTGCGAGGGCCGCGCAAGCACTGATCTGCTTGGCCTGCCTGGTTCACCTGGCTGCCTGGCTCGCTTGTATCGCATTGTCCGAGCCGGGGCCAGCAGCCTAGGGCTGGAACACCGCCGTATAGACCGGCGCCGAAATCACGGACCAGGAGGGACGCAGGGGCAGGCCTGGGTTGTACCCGTTGCTGAACACCACCTCGATGCGGGCCACGTATTGGGACCCGGTTTCCAGCAGGCCATCGGCCACGGCCAGGCTGGCGGTTTCGGTGGTGACTTCGAGGCGGCTCGAAAGGCTGCCATCGCTCGGATTCACCTTGAAGAGCGTCACCACGTAGTAGGTCGGGTGGTCCTGGAGCCGCACGGTCCAGTTGAGCGTCGGCGTCAGGCCCACATGGGCCTGGGGGTTGAAGAAATCCTGGCCGTTCAGCCGGCCTTGGACCACGGGCCCCAGGATCGGGGTCCGCACCGCCGCGGGCCAAATGTTTTGGGGCCACAGTTCCTGGATCGCGTCGGTGATCCGCGTGGGCTGCGGCAGCCCCGGCACCACGAGATCGAAAGTGAATTCCTGCCGCAGGCGGACGAAGCGGCCCCATGTGGAAGGAAAG
The DNA here is from genome assembly GCA_025357545.1 of Holophagaceae bacterium. Lineage (GTDB taxonomy): Bacteria > Acidobacteriota > Holophagae > Holophagales > Holophagaceae > JANXPB01. The sequence continues at coordinate 9,756 of JANXPB010000102.1, read as the reverse complement.
GGATCGCCATAGCGGAGCGCACCGGAATCGACGAGGCTGCCGGTCTGGCTGGTGCTGAAACCCAACACCAGGGGCCATTGCGGCAGGGGGCCCAGGTCAAAGCCGAGGGGCTGGGCCAGCAGGTCCACGCGCAGCAGGCCCCGGGAGGCCGCATTGACCGCCGGGTTGATGCTCGGCAGCAGGTTCGCATAGGCATCCGCATTCACCTGCCAGGTGGCGGTCTGATTGGCGAGGGTCGCCGCCAGGGTGACATCCTTGCGGGTTTCGCTGGTGGGCGCGATGGCAAAGGCCGGCACCTCCAGGGCCCCGGCGATGGTGGTCACCGCGGTGCCCGCAGCCGTTTGCGTGGCCAGGCCCACGGCCCACAGCTCATCCTTGGCGTCATCGGCCAAGGGCAGGCCTTTCCACGGAAAACGGTACGTGGAGCCGGTGCCGAGTTGTTCCTGCGCGAGCCCCAGGGTCGGAATGATGGCCTGCATGCGGGTGGTCTGGCCCGCCAGGGGGCCGAGGATCGACAGGGCCAGCAGGGCCTGGTCCTTGGTGGCCAGCACGCCATCGGCGCGGCCAGCCTTCAGGCTGCGGAGATCCAGGAATTCATTGGTGGTCCAAAGTCCGGCGGTGGGTGCTCCCCCGGAACCAAGGACGAACGCATAAAAGGGCCCAGGCGGCACTCCGGCGATGCTGAAGGTGCCATCGGCCAGGCCCACGCCTGGATAGTGCACAAAGCCGCCCTGGCCGTTGGGCTGGATGGCTTCCAGGCCCACCGAACTCAGGTCCTGGGGCACGGACACCTCGCCGGCCGGCGTCTCGAACAGCGTGCCCAGCTGGCCCCGGAGGGTGCGGGCCAGGAACACGCGGAGCCGGGCATTGTCGCTCAGGGTGGTGCCGGCGGAATTCTTGATGCGCACCGAGAACAGGCTGAAGTCGTCCGCCAGGGTCGTCACCGGCGTGGTGTAGGAATTGGCGGTAGCCCCTGGAAGATCGGTGCCGTTCTTGCGCCATTGGTACTGCAGCACCGGGCTCCCAGCCGCCACCACCGTGAAGGTGGCTTTCTGCCCCGTGCCCACCACGGTGTCCGCGGGCTGGGTCAGGATGCTGGGGGGCGTCACTACCACCGTGAGGGTGGCGGCCTGGCTGGTGGCGGTGCCGGCGTCGTTCTGCACCAGCACATCGTAGGTGCCGGCGTCGGTGTCCTGGGCATTGGTGAAGGTGAGCACGTTGGCGGTCTGCCCTGCCATGGGCGTGCCGTTTTTGCGCCACTGGTAACGCAAAGGCGCCGTGCCGTTGGCACCGACGGTGAACGATCCGGTCTGGCCCACCAGCACGGTGAGGGTCGTGGGCTGCTGGGTGATGACCGGGGGCGCCGTGGCGCTGCCGACCGTGAGCTTGGCCGGCGCGCTGGTGGTCGAATCCAGGGCGTTGGTCACCACCACCGTGAAGGTGGCGCCGTTGTCCGTGCGCACGGTGGCCGGAATGGTGTAGGTGGTGCTGGTGGCCCCGGGAATGGCCGTGCCATTGCGCTTCCACTGGTATTGCAGGACCGGGGTGCCATGACCCTGCACCGTGAACGTGGCGGGCTGGCCTTCCAGCACCGACAGATCGCCGGGATTCTGCAGGATGGTGGGTTTTTCGTTCACGCTGAGCACCGCGGCGTTGCTGGTCACCGGGCCGCCGGAGTTGCTCACCACCACCGTGAACACGGTGCCGTGGTCATCGACGCTGGTCAGGGGCGTGATGTAGGCGTTCTGGATCTGTCCGGCCAGGTCGATGCCGTTCTTCTTCCACTGGTACTGCAGGGCGTCGCCGGTGGCCTGCACCGAGAAGGTGGCCGTCGCGGGCGACCAGACCGTCACGGACTGGGGCTGGGTGGTGATTTTCGGGGGCGCCAGGGCGGGTGGCGTGGTGGCGACGTAGGGACTGCTGGTGCCGCCGCAGCCCACCATCAGCACGGTCAGGAACACGGTCGCCAGGATGGCGCGGACATTCGAGTACATGCGGCAGACCTCCGGGCGGCGCTTGCGCCCAACCAGATATTCTATCGCCGCCGCGGCGGAAGCCCAATGCTCAATCGTCCCGGGCAGGCTGTCGTAACAGGCGCCCTACGAAGCACCCAGGCACCCAGGCAGGCACCCAGGCAGGCACCCAGGCAGGCACCCAGGCAGGCACCCAGGCTCTCTCGGTTCTCGTGGCTCTAGGCGCCCTGGGTGGCCAGCTTCTGCTTCAGCAGGCGCAGGGCCTCGGTGACCTGGGCATTGCCCGGCTCCAGGCGAAGGGTGCGCTCGAACATCTCGGCGGCCTCCACGTGGCGGCCCAGGGACTGCAGGATGAAGCCCGCGTTCATGCAGGCGGGCGCGAAGTTCGGATCAAGCTTGAGGGCCTTCTGGGCGCGCGCCAGGCCGCCTTCGTAATCGCCCTTCTGGGCCAGCACCACCGCCACGTTGGAGTGGAAGCGTGGATTGGTGGGCACCCGTTGGACCGCATCCTCGTAGATCGCCATGGCTTCGTCCACGCGACCAAGCATCTGCAAGGCGATGCCCAGGTGCGTGACCACGGTTTCATGGTCGTAGCCCGTGGCGTAGGCCTGCCGCAGCAGCGGCACGGCCGCGGCGGCGTTGCCGCGGTCCAGGGCGATGGTGCCCATCGCATACAGCGCGAAGGGGTTGCCGGGTTCGGCCATCAGCACTTTTTGGTACAGCAGCTCCGCCTGCATCAGGCTGCCGGATTTCTGCAGATGATAGGCCGCATCGAGCGTCTGCACGGTCGCCGGGTCCTTCTTGAAGACAGGCGGGGCGGGCTTTCGGAAAGCGGTTTTCTTCACGGGCATGGCCATGCTCCTGGGCCTGAAGCCCAATCCTCCACTGTAACGCAGCGCCACGCGGAGCCCAAGCGCCAGGTTGCGCCGGGCCGCCAGGCGCCGGCCTTATAACGGCAGGGGGTTATTTTGTTTCACCCACACGGAAGCTCACCTGTACGCTGCCGGTGACCGTGCCGTGGGGGCCGGGCCCGCTGTAGTCGGCCGTGGCGGCGACGGTGAAAGCCCCCTTGGAATTCGGCCAGGCCCACAGGGAAATACCCGTGAAGCGCAAAGGCGGCGTCAGGTCCTTGTCGGGGCTCATCCGCTGGGATGGGAGCGGCGCCGAGACTATCGGTCGCTGGGGCAGTTTCATGCTCAGGGTCCCAACGGGGGCGGCTTCGCCCTGGACGGTGCCCCGCAGGTAGACCGCCCCGGAAACCGGGATGATCTGGCCGCCCCGGGCCGCCGCCTCAAACACGAACACCGTGCCGCCGGTCAGCTCATGGGCTTCGACGACCCTGGCCGCCGCACCGCCGCTCAACAGGCGCTCTTCATGGCGCAACTGGCCCTGGGCCTTGGCCGCCGCCATGTCCACCGCTGGCACAAACCGGAAGCGCACGCCCGTGCCCTTGGCATCGGTTTCTTCGATGAGGGTGCCCGGAATCTCGAAGTCGAACCGGTCCACGCTGTGCTGGCCCACCAGGTGCTTCTTGCTGGCCGCCGCCACCGCTTGGGGGTCCGCGACGGCGGCCTCTTCATCCCCACCGTGGCTGCCCAGGAGGCCATGGACCGTTAAGTCCCGCACCAGTTCGCCCTTGACGCCCAGCACGCAGTCGGCGGTCCGCAGCACGGTCACGCCCGGCGCGGGCTCCAGGTTGGCCGGGGGCGCGGTGGTGGCCGCGGCCGCGGGCTTGACGGCGCGGGCCTTGCGCTTGGGCTTGGGCGCTTGCGGGGTCTGGGCGGCCAGGGGCAGAAGGGCGAGGACAGTGGCCACCAGGGCCAGACGAGACAGCATGGGGAAGCTCCGATTCGAAAGATCAGGGTACAGCTTATGGATATGTTGGACCGCCGCTAGGTTCCCAAAGACAGGCGACGTAGGACTGAAGCGAGCAAGCCGTGGCCACTAAGGGCCAAGGCCTATTCTTAGTTGCCACCTCGAAACTACCAAGCCACGGCTGGGTTCTAGGTCAAAAAATAACTTGGCCACGGCTTCACACGGATTCACACGGCTTGGAAAAGCAGGCGTTGGAGTCGATCTTGAAGCCGTGGAAGTCCGGGTAATCCGTGGCTAAATATTGGCAATGTTGGTTTAGAAACCAAAAATTTTATGACCACGGATTACACGGATTCACACGGATTAGAAGAGCAGTCGTTTGACTTCGAGGCTTCGCGCCCCGAAATTCAGGATGAGCGCCGTTTTCAGTCCCGTGGCCTTTAGGTAGTTAAGGGCTTGAGCGATGTGGATGTTTTCGATGGCTTTGGCTGCCTTGAGTTCCACGATGACACGGCCCTCTACCAGGATGTCCGCCACATAGTCGCCCACAACGATTTGGTCGTAAAACACTTGAATACGGTGCTGCGACGCCGTATGCAAACCTGATCTTTGAAGCTCATGGAGGGTGGCGTTCTCGTAGACTTTTTCCATAAACCCGGGGCCAAGGACACGGTGAACCTTGAACGCGCAGCCAAGGATTTGTTCGGTGAGATGGGAGTCAGGACCGATGAGCGTCATCTTGAAGCCGTGGAAAGCCGTGTAATCCGTGACTCGAATTTGGCACGGATGGTTTGGGAGTTAAAAAAAATTGGGCCACGGATTCACACGGATTCACACGGATTCACACGGATTGGAAAAGCAGGCGTTGGATCCTATGTTCAATCCGTGGAAAGCTGTGGCTCAAATTTGGCACGGATGGTTTGGAGATTAAAAAAAAATGAGCCACGGATTCGCACGGAGTCACCCGGATTGGAAAAGCAGGCGTTGGATCCCATGTTCAATCCGTGGAAATCCGTGTAATCCGTGGCTCGAATTTGGCACGGATGGTTTTGAGATTAAAAAAATTTGGGCCACGGATTCACACGGATTCACACGGATTGGGAAAGTGGGTGGTGGACTCCGTGGCTGCGCGGGGGCGGGCCCTTGTTCATTGAGCTCGGCTAGGGCGCGGCGACCCCGATGAACAACCTGGTACGGTCCTGAACGAAAAAGGCCCCCGCTTGCGCGGGGGCCTTTCGGCGATCCGAGGATCTTGGGACGTTAGTTGGTCACGAACGGCGCGGACACGTAGTCGGCGTAGGCGCTCGGGATGGACTGCTTGGTGGGCTGCTTCTCGAAGTTGATGCCCTGGTTCCAGACCGCGCGGACCTTGAAGAAGTAGACCGCGTTGGTGGGGACGCCATTGCCGTCGAGGCCAGTGTAGCTGTGCATGCTGGGCAGGTAGACCTTCTGGATGGCATCGCGGCCGCCAATGTGGCCGGCGCGAACCGTGGCCACGAGCACAGGCTGGGCCGTGGTGGTCGGGGTGCCGGGCAGCTGGAACAGCTCAAGGACGTAGCCAGAGGGAATGACCTGGTCGTTGACCGAAGCCTGGAAGGTCACGCGGGTGTTGCTGCGCGCCTTGATGTAGTTGTTGCCGCCGCCCAGGGAAACCGCGCCCAAACCGGAAGCCGCGTTGGTCACGTCGGAGTTGACGAGGTCCAGCGTGGTCTGGATGGTGCCAGGGGCCGTGTTGGCCGTGAAGTCCGAGATGCGCAGGAACTGCACCGGGCGCAGGATCGGGTTCGCGGGGTTGACGGTGTTGCCGGGGTTGGTGCAGGTGGGGTCGGTGATCGGCGCGCCCAACGGGAAGACGTTGCCAGCCTGGGCCGGAACCTTCCAGAGGGTATTGGTGTTCGTGGTGAGGCGGGGCAACTGCGCGCCGGGGTAGGCCATGCCCACCAGGTAGTTCATCTTGTATTCCATCACGTTCGCCCAGTTGGCGTCGTTCGTGAAGGGGCTGTAGAAGCTGAAGACCGCAGGCCAGGTGGAGCCGATGACGTCGGTCAGGTTGGAGGTGATGATGGTGGAGCCGTTGCCCACACCCGCACCGCCGTCGCCCAGGCCGGCATCGGTGCCGAGCTGCAAGTTGTACCACTGGGCCAGCATCGGGCTGCCGGGTTCGATACCCGCCAGACCCAGTTCATTGTTGCTGCCACCGTTTTCGTCGTTGTGGCGACGGACACCGTAGACGATGGCGCTGTCACGGACACCGCCGTCAACACTGACAGTACCGGGAGCCAGGTTGAGGAAGGGACCAACCTGGTTGTTCCAACGAGCGGGAATGGCGCTGTCAAAGGCCGGGTTCACCAGGCGGACATTGTTGGTGCCGGCGGGCTGGAAGCCCACGGTCGGCGCCATCAGGCCCCACTGGCTGCGGGCCCAGCCGGTCGCGCTGACGATGTTGCTGTTGTACAGGGCGGGATCGGAGGAGACGGAAACGTTGGAGGCGTGGTTCTGGCCAGGCAGGTTGCCGCCGGCCAAGGAGATCTGGGCCTCAGACGCGAAGCTGATCGGCAGGGTGGAGTTGGTCGCGCCATTCACCATGCTGAAGCCAGGAACGGTGGTCAGGCCGCCGGTGGCGGTGTAGGTGCCGCCCTGAACCATCAGGCTGGCATCCCAGGTGCCCCAGGCCGTGGGGTAGGCGGTGTCATGACGGAGCCAGAGGAAGTAGGTCTGGTCACCGGCACCGGTGTTGATGAGGGCCGGCATGGCGCCGCCACCGGGGTAGGTCACGATGTAGCCGGGATCGACGTTGTTGAAGGCGCCGACGAGGCTGTTGGAGATGTAGCCGCGGGCGCCGAAGCCCCAAGGAATCTGGGTGGCGCTGGCGCCAGGGCTGAAGCTGCTGCGGTTGGGGGTGTTCAGGAAGCCCGTGGTGCCGGAGCCGCCGAAGTTGTTGTAGATCCACAGCGAGTTGCTGGGCACGGCGAAGGGCGTGTTGGTGGCCGCGAGCATGCCGTTGCCGCTGCCGGTGCCGGTACCGAAGACGGTATCGGTGTCCGTGGGGGTCGTGGTGGTGGTCATGCCGAAGAGACCCCAGCCGCCGATGAGGGCCGCATTGGGATCGTTCAAGGAACCGTCACCCGTGAAGAAGTAACGGGCATTGGCGCCCTGGTTCGGGACGGCGATCTGCATGACGTCGCCCTTGAGCCAGTTGTTCACACCACCGGTGGTGGCGCCCAGGTTGACATTGGTGACCTGGGTGGGCCAGCTGTAGGTCCAACGCAGGGAGGTGGGACCGAAGGCGCTGGAAGTCGCCACGCCGCGGCCAGCTTCGGCGTTCTGCATGTCGATTTCACCCTGGTACAGGTTGTAGACCCAGCCGTGGGCCGTGACGCCCGGCAGGGCGTTGCCGCCATTGGCGGTCGGCAAGTTGTACCAGTAGCCCGTGGGGCCGACGTTCGCCGGCAGGATGCCGTTGAAGAAGTTCTTGAGGGGGATCTCGAAGGTCGAGCCCTGGAGTTCCGTCGGCCAGTTGTTGAAGAAGCCGCCGCCCACGTTGTTCGTGGAGAAGGTGAACTGGTAGGGGCTGTTGGACGGGATGACCTGGGCGCGCACTTCGTGGTTGGCCCACGAGCCGGTGGCGGTGCGATTGTCGGCCACGGGGTTGGTGGGGTTGGAACCGTTCACGAAGGTGTAGTTGTAGCCCTTCCAGTCGGTCTTGACGGAAGAACCGGTGCCATCCTGGGCCTGAGCGTAGGAGGGCAGGTTGAAGGTGCCGGCTTCGTCGTTCAGGGGGTTACCGGTGTGGTAGCCCGAGACCGGCGCTTCGACGGCGTCCAGGGTGATCCAGCTGGCGGCGGTGTAGAGGCCCGAGGGGCCGGTGCCAGTGGTACCGGAGGCGGGGCCGCTGCCGCTGAACAGGAAGGTGCTCATGCTGGTTTCATCGACGGAACCAGCGCCGAGGAAAGGCAGGTAGGTGAAGGTGAAGGGCGAAGGTCCGACGAGCGGATCGCCGGGGTTGGCGCTGGCGGCCAGAATGCCACCACGACGGAGGGCGCCGACTTCAGCGGAAGCATCGCGCATGGCGCGGGTGCGGGCGTTGGTGAAGCGGACGGTGCCGAAGATCGGGTTGATGCCCAGGGCCTGGTTGTTGATGCGCTCGTACTGGTCACGCACCTGCACCGGGAAGGAGTAGGCGGCGCTGGCGGTCACGCGGGCGATCAAGTACTGGATGCGGTTCGGGCCCCAATTGACCTGGAAGGAACCGGCGTTGCCGGCCGTCAGCCAGGGATTGAAGAAGGAAACCGCGCCGGCAGCCAAGGTCGGCACGTTACCGGTGGTGTCGGCGGCAGGAACCACCGGGGTGCCCATGGAGGCGAAGATCGCGTCCTGGTGGCCCGAGATGGTGGTCATGTCCTGGTCGTAGATTTCCACATCGTTGGCGATGGGGACGTTCGAGACGAAGTTGCCATTGACGGTGCGGTCGCCACCGGGGCGGGCCACCAGCCAACGCCAGACAGCGGGCTTGGCGGTGTTCGCGGCGGTGTAGTCGAAGGCACCGGCGAAAGCGAGATCGGTGCTGCCGGCGATGTCATAACGACGGGACTCGGGCTCCTGGATGCTGGGGCGGCCGAAAGCCGTGGGATCCAGCGAGGGGCCGCCACCGATGGAGACGGTGGTCAGGGGGTTCACGACCTGATTGATGGCCGCGCCAGGAACGCTGAGGAGCGCGCCGGGGATGGTGGTCAGCTTGCCGATCTTGGGACGGTTGTTGGGCTGCACCTTGACGGTGTAGTTCTGCTGGCCCTTGGCGGTGTTGACGCCGCTGAAGGTGGAGGTGTTGGGATTCCAAACCTGCTCGGTGGCTTCAACGGTGAAGGACCAGGCAGTGGGGAGGGTCCACATGGAATTGCCGAGGTTGTCGGTGCCGCCATAGATGGGGCTCACCCAGCCCATTTCTTCGACCACGACTGGACGCCAGCCGATAGTGCCCAGGTTGGCATCGACCAACGGATACTCATCCGCGGTCAGGGTGATGCCGCCGGGGAGGGGGATCACGGGGAAGGTGTTGGCCGTGCTGCCCTGAGAGATCAGGGTGAAGGTCTGGCCCACGGTGTTGTAGAAGATGCCGGCCACGAACACGGAGCCGGGCAGGATGCGGTACTTGACGCCGTCGCCTTCGTTGTCCTTGAACAGCGTGCGGGCGTTCCAGCCGGTGGCGGGAGCGGTCGGGTCGATCAGGGCGCCCAGGAAGCCGGCGGGGTAGGCCGCGGCGTAGTTGGAGAAGGCGTTGTCAGTGGCCAGCGCGTCGGTGTAGTTGTTGCTCTCACCGGCAGCGTAGAAGGCACCACGGGTGCCGGTGATCCAGGTGATCGGACCGGGGTAGAACTGCGCGCGGTTGGCGATCTGGCCCTTCACGCGGGAAGGATCGAAGGCCACGACGCCGGACACGGTTTCCGTGTAGACGTTGGAGTTCAAGGTCGGCACGGCGTCCGACACGGGATTGATGGTCAGCACCTTGGTGGTGGACAGGCCGCGGGCGTCCGTGACCGTGATGGTCAGCGTGATGGACTGGGCGGTCGACGTGAGGGGCACGAAGGAGCTGTTGGTGATGATGTTGACGGTGTTGCCGGTGGTGCCGTCGAGCACGACGCCGGGAACCGACGAGGTCATGGACCAGGTCAGCGCATCGCCATTGGGATCAGTGGCCTGCAGCGGGAAGCCCGTGCCGCCCTGGTTGATTGGGATGTAGTGGTTCAAAGGCAGGTTGGGCAGGCTGCTGGTGGTGATCACCGGAGGCAGGTTGCCGTTGAAGTAGGTCAGGACGATGGTCTGGTCCGCGGTGGCGCCCAGAACGGTGCCGGAGCCGGGGAGCTGGTCCGTGGCGCGCACCGTGAAGGTGGCGGTGACGGAGGTCTTGGCCGAAGGCACGGTGCCCGTGAAGCTCACCACGCCAGTGACGGGGTTGATGGCGATGGTGCCC
>JANXPB010000117.1 GCA_025357545.1 Holophagaceae bacterium | reverse complement strand
CGGCACCGCGGCCATGATGATGAAAGGGTCCAGCCAGCTCTGGAAAAGCACCACCATCAACAGGTAGACCAGCGCGATGGCGATGATCAGGCCGCCGCCCAGGCTTGTGAAACTGGTCTGCATGACCTCGTACTGGCCCCGGATCCTAACCTTCTGGCCCGGCTGGAGTTTCAGGTTCTTGATGCCCCTCTGGATATCCCGGACCACACTGCCCAGATCCCGTCCGTCCACGTTGGCCATGACATCCACCACCCGCTGCACGGTGTAGTGGCTGATCTCGATGGGGCTCGTGGTGCGCGTGAGCGTTGCGAAATTGGAGAGTGGCTGGAAGGAGGCCTGGGTGGTCGGAGCCGCGCTGCGGGCTGGGTCCGGTTGCAACAAGGCCGCGCCACCGGGGATGCCGAAGGGAGTCGCCATCAGGGTGGCCGGGGAGTTCATCAACCGGTCCGGCGCCTTTACGTTCACCGAGTACTGCACACCGTTGGCAGGATTGAGAAAGAAAGAGGGAGCCAGCTGACCATTGCCGGAAAGGCCCACCAACAGGCCATTGGCCACGTCGCGCTGAGACAGGCCGACCTTGGCGGCCCGTTCCCTATCCACGTCCACCCTGACCGCCGGGGCGTCGGTGACCTGCTTGATGCGCACATCCACCACACCGGGAATGCCCTTGAGCCCATCCCTCAGTGCCCGCGCTGTGATATAGCCGTTCTGCAGGTTCGCACCCTCGATCTGCACATCGATGGGCGCGGGAACGCCGAAATTCAGCACCTGGCTCACGATGTCCGCCGGCTGGAAATAGAAGCTGACGCCCGGGAACTTGAGCGGCAGCACCTGGCGCAGTTCGCGCATATAGCGGCTGGTGGGGCCATGCTCAGGCTTCAAGGAAACAAAAAGATCCCCATCCTGGCTGCTGACATTGTCCGATGGCATGAAGGCCATGTTGTAGGAAACAGGCACACCTATATTGGCGTTGACCGAGGCCAATTCCTTTTTGGGGATCACGCGCCGGATCTCGTCTTCCACCGATGCGAAGATCCGTTCAGTCTCCTCCAGGCGTGTGCCCGCCGGAGCACGCACATGGAGTTTCATCAACCCAACGTCCACGGCGGGGAAGAAATCATGCCCGACACTGAATAGCAATCCGGTGGAGATGACGAAAAAGATATTGGCGCCCCACATTACCGCTTTGCGGTGGTGCAGCACCCGGTCGAGCACACGTCCGTAGGCCTGCTGGAATCGGCCCAGCCAGTCCTCGCGCCACTCATTGAAGCGCCCGCCGAAACTGGCTTTCGGGTCCAGCTGCTGCTCCTCCTCCTCGTGCAATTGCTTGCCCATGAGCATCCGCGAAAGGGTAGGCACGAGCGTTCTGGACAGGACGTAGGAAGCGAGCATGGAGAACACCACCGCCATGGCCAGTGGTGTGAACAAATACTTCGACGGGCCGAACAGCAGCACAACGGGGAAGAACACGATGCAGATGGCCAGCGTCGCCACGATGGCGGGGGTGGCGATCTGCCTCGCGCCGTCCAGGATGGCCACGGTCAACGGCTTGCCCATGGCAGCGTTGCGGTGGATATTCTCAACCTCCACGGTGGCATCATCTACCAGCATGCCGATGGCCAGGCTGAGACCTCCCAGCGTCATGATGTTCAAGGTCTGGCCCATGATCTTCAGGCCGATGAGGCCGCACAGGATGGCCAGGGGGATGGAAGTGCACACCACCGCCATGCTGCGCCAGGAGCCCAGGAAGAAGAGGATCATCAGCGACACCAGCAGGGAAGAGATCAGGGCTTCTCCCACCACACCTCTGATGGCGGCCCGCACAAAGTGGCTCTGGTCGAAATCGAATTTCAATTCCATGCCTTCGGGGGCCGCCGCCTGGATGGCCGGCAGCGCCTCCTTGGCGGCATCGACAACGGCGAGCGTGGAGGCATCGGATTTTTTCAGGATGGCCAGGTAGGTCGCGCGATGGCCATTGACCCTCACGATGTTGGTCTGGTCGGCGAACCCGTCAGAGGTCCGCGCCACGTCCCCCAGCAACACCGGCGCTCCTCCCACCACCTTGATGGGAATCCGGTCGAACTGCTCGATGGACCCGATATTGGAATTGGTGAGCACCGCCACCTCGCGGCCGCCCATTTTGGCGATGCCCGCAGGGGTGATGACGTTTTCCGAGGTCAGGGCCGTCACCACGTCCGCAGGGCTCAAGCCCCGCGCCGCGAGCTTGGCGGGGTCGATGTCCACGGTGACCTGGCGGAACTTGCCGCCGAAGGGCGCGGGGGTGGAGAGGCCGGGGATCGTGAAGAGGCGCACCCTGATGAAGTTGATGGCGTAATCCGCCAGCTGCTGTTCGGGCAGCGTATCGCTTTGGGCCGTGAGCTGCACCACGGGGACATTCGAGGCATTGAACTGGATCACCGAAGGCGCCGTCATGCCCGGCGGCATGATGCGCAGGATGCTGGCGTTCACCGAAGAGATCTGGGCGATGGCCGCGCCGATGTCGGTGCCCGGCTGGAAATAGATCTTCAGCAGGCCGGTGCCCTGGATGCTCTGGGATTCGATGCGCTCCACGCCGCCAACGGTGGTGGAGTAGGCACGCTCGCTCAGGAACACCACGCGGCGTTCCATTTCCTCAGGCGTCAGGCCTTGGTAGCTCCACACCACCGACACCACCGGGATGTCGATGCTGGGGAAGATGTCCACCAGCATGCGGGAAGCCGAGAGCAGGCCCATCAACAGGATGAGCAGGCAGAACACGGCAGTTGTGTACGGGCGGCGCAGCGCGAGGCGGACGATCCACATGGTTTCAGTGCCCCCGATGGGGGGGCGTGGCAGGAAGCTGGTCGGGTGTGAAGCCTTCCGCCTCCATTCGCGCCAGGTTGGACATCAGAATTCGCAGGGTCTTGCGGATCTGGGCGCCATCGTCTTCGGAAAGGCCGGTCTCGATGCCTTCGATGAGATGCCGCCGCAGCTGGCGCAGGGATTGGGCTAGCGCCGCGCCCTTGGCGCTGAGGGTCAGCCTCAACCTGCGCCCATGCCCCGGGGCGGTCTCAGCCACCACAAGATCGCGCTCTAGCATGATTTTTATGATCCGGCTGGCGGTGGGATTGTCCACCCACACCAGTTCCGCGACCTCCCGCAAGGAGATGCCCGGCCGTTCCGAGAGCACCATGAGCACCGTGTACTGCTGCGGCGTCACGTCATGGGGCGCGAGCCAGCGCCAGGCCACCTGCCGCATGCGTCGCCGGGTGGCGGAGATCAGGAGCAGCAGGCTGGATTCGTCCCAAAGGGGTAGTTCTTGCATAAGCAACAAACCTAACAGGCCTCATACCCGAGTCAATCTAATCACGAGGCAGATTTCCTGATCGTTCAGGAGGATGGCTCCAGTACCTCCGGCCGCTCCCAGGCCTCCAATTCCCTGGGCCGGGGCGGGCCAGGGATCAGCTCGCAGAGCCATACCCGCACGTCTTCGATGCCCGCCTTGGTGAGGGCGCAGCTGAACACCGCCCCGGGATGCCGCTTCTTCATGTCCAGGCGCCGGGGTCGGGTCAGGCGGTCCACCTGGTTCAGCACCAGCAGACGGGGATGGTCGCCGCAGCCGATTTCATGCAGTGTGGCGCCCACGATCTTCAAGTGCTCTTCCAGATCCGGGTTCGCGGCGTCCGCCACCACCACTAACGCGTCGGCGGTGCGCACTTCGCCCAAGGTCGACCGGAAGGCCGCCACCAGCTGATGGGGCAGCTTGCGGATGAAGCCCACGGTGTCGGACACCAGGGCCTGCTTCGGCGCGCCGGTCTCGTCGTCGGCGCCCAGCCAGGCTTTTCGCGTGGTGGTGTCCAGGGTGGCGAAAAGCATGTCCCTGGGTTCGCCTTCCCCCGTCAGACATTTCAGGCTGCTGGTCTTGCCGGCGTTGGTGTAGCCCACCAGCGCCA
>JANXPB010000109.1 GCA_025357545.1 Holophagaceae bacterium | reverse complement strand
GAGGAGCACCGTTCCGCGGATGAGCGGTTGGGGCGCCTTCGCACGAAATCCAGGCTCACCGCCCAGGAATCCTTGGAGGAAGTGGAGCTCAAGAAGATCAAGCTCCGGGCCAAGGAGCGCATCTACCGGATCGTTCAGGAGGTCGCCCGGGATCAGTAGTCGGTAGGCCTGCGCTGCGTTCAGGTTCTGCGAGGCACCCCATTGTGGGGTGCCTCGCAGTTTCATTTCTTGATGAAGGTTTCCAGCACCCGTTGCAGGGCTTCCCGTTCATGCCCCCTGGGGCAGCTCTCGATGACTTTCTGAAGGCCCCACCGGGCTTCTGGGGTGCCGATGCCTTGCAACGCCTTGGCCGCCCCCAACTTGATATCGGGGGCTTCGCTGCCTCCTCCAAAGAAGCCCTTGCGTTTAAGCAACTCGCACAGCGCTGGAATCGCAGTGGGGGCACCGATGAGCCCCAGAGTCTCCAGGGCTTTGATCCTGAGCCGATCAGATACCCTCCGATCCTCAGCCAGTTCCACCACAGCGGGGGCACTGGAAGCGGTTTTCACCTGACCGAGGGCGAAGAGGACCTCCATCTGAGTTTCAGGGTCGGTTTCCTTGAGGATGCTCAGCAGGTGGGGTTCGGAGGCCGGTCCACCCAGCTTCCAGAGGGCCCGCACCGCCGCCCGCCTCACCCGGCCTTCCGGGTGCCGCAACAGGGGAACGGCCTCCTGCATCTCCCCTGCATCGCCGATATCGCCCAACAGGTTGAGGGCGTTGCGCACCACAAACCAAGCCTTTTCCTGGAGGGCTTCCAAGACCGCCCCCAGTGCTAAAGGGCCCAAGGTACGGAGCGCCTCGATCAAGCGCCCTCGCCTGGGCCGATCCACCTCGGAACTGAGTTTCACCATGAGGAAGGTCGGAGCGTCCGGACCGAGCCATTCCAGGTAGGGAATCACTTCGTTGGAAAGCGTATCCTTGTCGACTTCGCACAGCAGGTCCACGGTGCGGTCCATGCAGTCGCTGCGGAGCAGGCGCGCCTTCAACTGGTCGAGGCTGTCCTGCCGCCAGGATTGCATCTGCTCGTGGATGCCACACAGATCCGCGAGTTCCATCAGGAAGGCCTGGGCCTGGGTCGCCTCGCCCCGCAGCACCAGGGCGCTCACTATGGCGCCCAGGGCTTCGGTGGCCGACTCGTGGATCTGGGCGGAGGATTCCACCGCGAAATGCGCCTGCAGCTTCTGGGCAAGCACAGCTTCCACGGCCTGGGGCAGGCCTGGCTGGCGTATCCAATGGGATACCCCCGCCAGGGTCTGGGTGGCCGCCAACCGCAGTGCATGGTCTTCCACCTGGAGGGTCTCCATGACCCGGCCCAGGATGCGCTGGAAGGGATCCATCCGTTCGTCGTCCAACAGTTCCCGGAGAAAGGCCAGGCGCTGTTCCAGGCTGAGATCCCAGAGCTGGCGGTCTTCGAGGGCCCGCACCACCTTGGCTTCAAGGGTCATGGCATCCCAGTCCATCCGGCGCAGGAGGGCCTCGGCCAGCCCTCCGTCATAACCGGCTTGGCGCATATGGATGGCCAGGGCCCGCACCAGGATTTCCCGCTCGGGAAGCGGCCGCAGCACATCCTGGAGGGAGCCCTGCAGGTGGTTCCAGGGGATTCCTTGGCCCAGCAACGCGGTGCCTGCCACGCCAAGCAGTTCGGGCGCTAGTTCCCGGATCCCCAGGGCTAGGCCTTCAGGCTTGCCTGGCAACGTGGCTAGGCCCGCGAGCAGGCTCAGTTGGGCCTCGGGGGAGAGGCCTAGAAGCACCTGGCGCAGCACGCTCATCTGGGCCATGGAGGGCATACCTTCTCCCAGGCCCAGCTGATAGCCCATGGCACCCAAGTCGCCCAGGAAGGCCGGCTGTAGATTGGCCAAGGTCGGCAGTTCCAGCCCTGAGGTCAAGCCCAGGATTCCATCGAGAGCTTCCCGGACGATGCCGATCAGATGTTCCGGAGGGCCCAGCATGGCCGAAATATCCGCCTCCTCAGGCAGGTTCTGGATCGGATCTGGTGCGCTTGCGGGGACGGCTTCCGCCGGGTTCTCTGGAGGGGCTTCATCCAAAGCCCCGGGGCCCCGCTCTTCACTGTTGTCTCCCTCGCCACCCTCGCCCACTTCCTTGTAGCGCGTCTGGCTGACGCGGATCTGGCTTGCCCCGGAGTCTTCCAACACCCTGGCGGGCCCGCCCAACTCCTCGATTTTCGCCGGTTTCAAGAGGAGCAGATTGAGCATGGCCAAAATATCGGGGTCGCCCATCGCCTTGCTGATGACAAAACCCGCGATCATTCGATCCGAAAGCCGTTTGGCGAAGGCGCGTAACTGGGCGCTGGTGGTTTCAAGCTTGACGCCATCGGCGAAGACCTTGTCCTGGGCCACCGCGAGGTGCAGCGAAGGCCGGTCCCCAATGCAACCCTGCAGGGCCTCCTTGGCGGCCTGCAGCGAACCCTGGGTGCGAGGATGCTGCGCGGTGTACATCTGCAGCGCCTTGGCGGCGACTTCAAGGGCCTGGATGGTTTCAGTGACGGTGGCCATGGGGGGATTCCGGTGCGTGGGGCCCGAGGGAGCTCGGAATGGGTTCAGCCTGCGTCTCGATTCAGTCACCGACCAGATGCTGGCGCAAGACCGCCTTCACCTCGTCCTTGGACTCCGTCTCCATGGCCTGGGCCATGGCTTCGCGGGCCTCGCGGGTGCCGATGGCTGCGAGGGCCCGGGCAGCGGCCACACGCAAGGGCAGAGGCTCCATGCGGCCGAGAAAGCCCTTTTTCTTGAAAAGCTTGGACAGGACCGGCACCACTTCGGGGGATCCGATGGCTCCGAGGGCCTCCAGCACGGTCTGGCGCAGCTTTTCCGCATCGGGGCCGGAAGCCTTGCCTTCCTGCAGGAGATCCACCAGTTGGGTGACGGCGCGGGCATCCTTCAGCTCACCCAGTTGCGTGACGAGTTCCAGGAGGGAATTCGGGTCGGCCGCAGGCAGCGCCTCGATGAGCTGCGGGACAGCCCGGGCTGCATCCAGGTGGCCCATGGCCTTAGCCGCCATCCGCCGCACACGGGCATCCTTGTGGGCCAGGGTATGGGCCACATCTTCGAAGGCCGTGGCATCGCCGATGTCGCCGAGGAGGGAGACCACGTTGCGCACCAGGTACCACTCGGGAGCGGCGAGGGCCTCCCGCAGCGGCAGCACGGCACTGGGGCCGATGGTCCCGATGGCTTCCAACAGCTTGTAGCGCCGGGGCCGTTCCTCCTCGTGGCCCAGGCAGAAGACTAAATGCCGGGCCGCGGGCTGCCCCATCAATTTCAGCAACTTCGGCAGGTTGGGCTCGGCGGCCTCACCTTGCTTCTGGTAAATGAAGGGCAGGAGGGCATTGACGTTCCGGGCTCCGGAAACTCTCAGGAAAAGGTCGTGGATGGCCTGGGAGACCTTCGCACCACCGGCCTTGGCAGCACTGGATACCACCAGATCCAGGATGGACTCCACCTGCCGGCACGCGTATCGGAGATCGGGCTTCTGGATGGCCTGGGAGACCAGGGATTCCACCCCCTGGCAAGTCCAGCCCAGGGCTTCCAGGTTCATCTCCGTCGAAAGATGCTTGGCCAGGAGGTCCCTCAGCTTCAGGTCGTAACCGGGTGGCAGACTGGGCTCGAGGATGCATTCCGTGAGGTCCGCGAAGACCTCCGCGGCCTTGCGCTTGCGCGGCTCATTCTTGCTCCAGATGGCCTCTTCCAGGGCCTTCCAGAAAATTTCAACGGCGTCCATGCGGCCACTGCGAATGGACTGCCGGAAGATGCTCCCGATCTGGGAGGGTTCCAGGTCCAGCAACCCTTCATTCTGCGACGCCAGGTTGAGCTTGGTGTCAGTCCCCTGGCATTCCCAGCGGATGTCGTCGTAGAGTGCCTCGAGATCCAGGATGTCCCAGCCCTCGAATTGGAGCCGGCCCCGCAGCGCCTCGAGACTCATTTCGCGGTCCTTCACGCAAAACAGGAGCGTGGCCACCAAGAGCGCCAATTGCGGACGGGGCGGCCGCTGCCGCAATTCGACTTCGGCCACGGTCTGGGCCAACAGCTCCGGCGCCAGATAATCCAAGGCCCGCTGGAGGGCTTGCTCCCCTGGCGGGAAGACCGGGATACCTAGCAGGATGGCACCCTGGCTGGAGGGCGGCAGGGACCACAGGGCCTGGCGGAGCGAGTCTCGAAGGAGGAGAGAATCCTCGCGGTTCAGTTCGAGGCGATCTCCAGCCCCCTGGAGTGCTGTAAGGTCTGCAAAGCGGAGCTCGCAGCGGCGGAGGACTTCCAGTTGCTCGACGGTCCACGGTGCTGAAGTCCGGGGAGGTTTGGCCTGGGCCGTATCGGCGATGGGCTCGAAGAGCTCCACGAGCCGCTCTTTCAAAGGGGGTGGGGCAGGCGGTGGCGCCACTTCGGGCGCAACGGTGGGGACGGCCAGGGGCAAAGCCTCTTCCGTGGCTGACTCCACCTCCGGGAGCGGTTCGCCCAGCAAAGCATTCAGGGTATCCCGGGCCGAGGTCAGCTGAGATGAAGCGCGGAGTGGGCTCGCCGAGAACCATTCCGGGGGGGCGGAATCGAAGACCGAAGGGTCCAGTTCCGGTGGAAGGGGTCGCGTAAGCAGGGGTGGAGGGGTCGGAATTTCATCCGGGATGTTGGCCAGTGGAATGGTGTTCAGGATGAGTGGGGTGGGCGGCCCGGGGTTGGGCGGCGCAAGGGGGGGCGCCCCGATCCTGGGCCCTGCGGGAATCGGCAGGCTCAGTCCCCCGACTCCCGAAAAGGTGACCCCCTCGTTCAGCAGGATGTTCGGCATCTCGTCGGCGAAGGTGGTGGGCCCGCCCAGCTCCACCAACCGCTGGGGCTTGAGCTGGAGCAGGAAGAACAGGATGCGCAATTCGTCCTCGTCGACGCCCCGCTCGAAACTGATGCGGTGGATGTGGCGGTCCATGAGTACCTGGGCCAGGGCCATCACCGCCTGGGGCGGGCCGTCCATCAGTTGGCCGTTGGCGAGCAACTGGAAGCGCCCACGGGACTGGAACACGTCGATTTCCAGTGACCCGGAGAAATCCAGCTGGACCGTAAGTGCCTCGTGTACCGCTTGCAGGGCCTGGGTGGCCTTGGGGTCGTCGGGCGCATAGAGCTGGAGGAATTTCAGCGTGCGCTGAAAGATCTCAAGCAGTGACAGGCTCGCGCTCACGGGGCCGAAATCTCCATGGGCTCGCGCCATTCGTGGGCCAATTGGCGGTAGTGATGGGTCAGGAAGCGCAGCCGACGTTCCGCTTCCGCTTGGGCTGGGGCCGTGTTCATGCTGGCAACGATGCCCTTGCAGAGTTCCAGCCAAGCCTCGCCGCGCTGGAGGATGTCCTCGGTGGTGATGGGCTGGAAGGCGCCGCTGATGCAGCCGAAGTGGATGAGGCTCGCGGCTCCGAGCTTGCTGAGCTTGTCGCAATCCCAGACGCAGGCGGTTTCAAGGGGCTCAAGTTTCTTGGCCAGCCGCAGCCCCACGTGGTGTTCGATGGCATGCCGCACGGCGCCGATCTTTTCCGGCGGGAAATCCGTCCCCTCCAGGATTTCGGCAACGCAGTCCGAGGCGTCGCTGGCATGGGTGTCTTTGCTGAGGGGATCCTTCAGCTTCTTGCGCACGTCATGGAGCCAGAGGGCGCATTCCACCACTTCCAGATCCGCGCCCACCTGGGGACAGAGCCAGCGGCCGAGCTTCACGGCCGCGGTGGTGTGCTCGAAGCGGTAATTGAAGATGGGCTTCGCCTCGCCTTCAACCTCGTGGGCGATGCCCCAGAAGCGGATGGAATCGGCCTCTGAAAAAGCCTTCAGTTCGGCCTCACAGCGCTCACGCCAGCCGATGCCGGAGCCCTCCATCCTTGGGGATTTCATGCCTTGGATTCTCGCACATGGCGGCGCAGGGCTTGCCGGGAAAGACTGATTTCCTCAAACATAGCTCTGTCCCGCCAGGGGGGGCAGACTTCCGATAGGCGGGCCATCAGCCGGTCCAGGCCCGGGGCCGGAGCGAGGCCCACCAGCCGGATGCCTTCGAGGGCCATCCGGGCCTCGATGGCCAGGACCTGCTCGAAGCCTTCCACGGAGCGCAACAGCTTGCGGGCCGCGATGGGGCCCATGCTCACGTGATCCTCTTTGCCGGCGCTGGTGGGGATGCTGTCCACGCAGGCTGGATGGGCGAGGCCCTTCAACTCCGATACCAGGGCCGCGGAGGTCACATGGGCCATCATGAAGCCGGATTCGAGGCCGCCATGCTCGGTGAGAAAGGCGGGCAGATCGCTGTAGGCGGGATTCACCAGGCGCTCCTGACGCCGCTCGGAGATGCTCGCCAGATCCGCGCAGGCGATGGCCAGCACATCGCAGGCGAAGGCCGGGTACTGGCCGTGGAAGTTGCCGCCGGACCGGGATTCCTGGGTGTCGGTGAAGATCATGGGATTGTCCGTGGCGCTGTTCAATTCGCGCTCCAGGATGTCGCCGGCGAAGCGCAGCGCATCCCGGGCCACGCCGTGGACCTGGGGCAGGCAGCGTAGCGAGTAGGCGTCTTGCACCCGGTGGCAGTCCCGGTGGCTGTCGGCGATCGCGGAACTGTCGCCCAGAATGCGCCGTAGATTGGCGGCCACTTCCACCTGGCCGGGGTGGGGGCGGGCCGCGTGGATACGGGCGTCGAAAGGCGCCCGGGAGCCCCGCAGCGCTTCTAGGGACAGGGCGGCGATTTCATCGGCCATGAACGTGAGGTCCCGCAGCCGCTGCAGGGCGAGGCAGCCCAGCGCCGTGATGAGCTGGGTACCGTTGATGAGGGCCAGGCCTTCCTTGGCCTCGAGCTGGATAGGCTCGAGACCTGCGGCCTTCAAGGCCTTCCCGCCGGGGATCGGCATGCCCTGCTGCCAGGCGAGACCTTCTCCCACCAGCAGGAGGGCCATGTGCGCCAGGGGGGCAAGGTCGCCGCTGGCGCCGACGCTGCCCATGCTCGGGATGACCGGCAGGACGTTCCGGTTGAGGCATTCCGTCAGCAACTGGATGGGTTCAGGGCGGATGCCGCTGTGCGCCTTCAGCAGGCAATTGATGCGGGCGGCCATCAAGGCGCGGGTCTGATCTTCGGGGAGGGGATTACCCACGCCCGCCGCGTGGCTGCGGATTAGATTGAGCTGGAGCAGTTGCAGCTGTTCGGGCGGAATCACCACCGTTGCAAATTGTCCAAACCCTGTGTTGATGCCGTAGACGGTGCGACCTTCCTCCAGGATGCGATCGATGACGCCACGGTTTTCCAAGACAGACGCCAGGGCCGCGGGATCCAGGGAGATGGCTGCCCCCTCCGCGATGCGAGCCAGTGCTTCGGCATCCAGCGTCCTACCGTCCAGTCGAATCATTCTGAAACCCGTAAAACCGCCATTCTAGCGGCTTTCCCGGGTCCGTGCGGAGCCGGGAACCTCGGGCAGGGCAGTTCTTGCCGAACTATTCCTCAGGCCGGAACGCGATGGACGTTGCGGAGTGTGAGAGCCAGCACGAGGCCTAGACCCACGGTGGCTGTGGCGATGTAGTACGGAGAGGCAAAGCCCCATTTTGCGAAGGCGAAGGTCCCGGCAGCGGGGCCGATGATGCGGCCAAGGCCCTGCATGGCGCCCATGGCGCCGAAAAGCCCGCCTTGCTCCTCTGGCGGAGTCAGCTGGGAAGCTAGCGCGCTGGTGGCGGTGCTGTTCATGCCGGAGCCCCAGGAAAGCGGAATCATGAGCAGCAGGAAAGGCCATTTCCAGGGCGAGGAGGGCAGGAACGGCAGGGTGCAGGCCATCAAGGCCAGGCCCCCCAGCACCGCCACCCGCTCAGGAATGCGCTTGCTGACCACCCGCACCAGACCGCCCTGATAGATCACGATGAGGATGCCGATGAAGGCGAAGAGGAAGCCCACTTCCCGCTGGCCGAAGCCGAAGCGCGCATGGGCCAGCAGGCTGAAGGTGCCCTCCATCATGGCGAAGCCTGACATGGCCAGCAGGGAGATGAACAGCAGCTGCGCCATGCCCGGTCGCTTCATCGCCACCAGCAGCGCATGGCCCCGGCTCTCCGTCACTTTGGCTTTCGCCCGCAACTCCGGTGTGAGGGTCTCGGGAAGCCACGCGATCACCAGGGTGGCTGCCAGGAAAGAAAGCCCCGCGGCAACGAAGAAGGGCAGATGCCAGCCATGCTTCGCCAGCAAGTTCTTGCCCATGGTGGAACCCGCCAGCACCCCCGCCAATGCGGGCCCGAGGACGAAGCCCAATCCAAAGGCCGCCCCGATCATGCCCAGCAGCTTCGAGCGCTCTTCGGGTTTCGAGCCATCGGCCATGGCCGCCTGGGCCACGGCGATGTTGCCGCCAGTGATGCCATCGAGGATGCGCGCCGCGAGCACCCATTCGAAGCGCATGGTGAGCGCCATCATGAGGTAGCCGATGGCCGAGCCGATCAGGGAGATCCACAGCACCGGCCGGCGGCCCACCCGGTCGGAGATGCGGCCCAGCACAGGGGTCGCGAGGAACTGCATCACCGAAAAGCTGATGAACACCGCCCCCGCCCAGAAGGCGCCCACGTCTTGCAGGTGCATCCACCCCGTGGTGGCTCGCATCCATGGAGACTGGCCCTGGGCGGCGATCTGCTCGGCGTAGAGGGGCAGGATCGGAATCACGATCCCGAAACCCAGCAAGTCGATGAACACCGTCGTGAATATGGCCAGCCGGGCCTTCCGTGCATCCATTGTCGACTCCAGTCCTAGAGGATAGCGGGCCCTTACGCCCTGCCGAAGGGCGAGGATGAGCACTCGGCGGGCTGGACTCCGCTCCTCGCGGTCAAGGACTCGGCGGGGGCGAAGGGAGTAAGGGAGCAGGCCCTGGATTTTCCTTTAGGGTGTGTTAACACTACTTAAAACCTCCTTGCTCATGACCGAAGCTTCAGTGCATGGAAATCACAGTGGCCCAATTCCGACTGATCGAGCATTGCCTTCCTGTGCAGCGGGGCAATGTCAGCATGGAAAACCTGAATCTGCTCAACGCGATCCTGTAGGTCGCTGAGCACGGGTGCAAATGGAGGGGGTTGCCAGAGCGATTTGGGAACTGGCACACCATCTACACAAGGATGAATCGGTGGGCTAAGCGCGGCGTTCTAGACCGAGTGTTCACAGAATTGCAGCGGGCCCAAATTCTCCGCATCAAGCTCGATGTGGTTTCACTCGATAGCACCCACGTCAAAGTGCATTCCGACGGCACCGGTGCGCTCAAAAAAACGGACCTTATGCCTATGGAAGATCCCGCGGAGGGTGGACGACCAAGATTCATCTGGTTGCCGCAAATGCTCGAATGGTCGTGAACTTCGACTTGTCTCCGGGGCAAGTAGGCGATGGGCCTCGTGGGAGAGAGTTGCTGCTGAAAATTGACGCTCCGGATCGAACGACCCACCT
>JANXPB010000103.1 GCA_025357545.1 Holophagaceae bacterium | reverse complement strand
ATCCGCGGGTCCACCACGATGAGCTTGGCGCCCTTGTCCCGGGCCCGCCAGATGTAGTCGGTGGTGATGGGCGCGCATTCGGCCACGTTGGCGCCGGCCACCCAGATGACTTCCGCGCCTTCGATGTCCGCCCAGGAGTTGGCCGCGCGGTCGATGCCTAAGGCCTTCTTGTTCCCCGCCCCGGCGCTCACCATGCAGAGCCGCCCGTTGTAGTCGAGGTTCTTCGTCTGGAGACCCAGGCGCGCGAACTTACCCGCCAGGTAGCTCTTCTCGTTGCTCAAGGAAACGCCCGAAAGCATGGCGAAGGCGTCCTTGCCGTGGTGGGTCTGGATGCGCTCGATTTCGTTGACCGTATGCGCCATGGCCGCTTCCCAGTCCACCTCGGTGAAGCCGTGGTCCGTGCGCATGAGCGCCGAGGTCAGCCGGTCCGGGTGGTTGCCCTGCAGGTAACGCTTCACGCCTTTGGGGCAGAGCTTGCCCTTGTTGAACGGGAATTCCTCCCAAGGGTCGAAGCCGATGACCTGGTTGCCCTTCACCTTCAACTTGATGCCGCACTGCTGGCCGCAGAAACAACAATGGGTATTCACCACCTTGTCGGATTCCGGATCCGCATCCCAGCCGCCGGGCGGGGCCAGGTTCAGGTGCGGGCCGTAGATGCTCCGGAGTTCCTCCAGGGATTTGGGCGGCGCGGTCATGGCAGGCTCCTGAAGGTCTGGGGCTCAACGATGGGGTCCACCCCCACGGGCATATCCGCGAAGGGGTCGAAGGCCCAGCCGAGCCGCTTGCTCTGGGCCTTGGCCAGCAGCAGTCGCTTGCACTTGGGGCAGAGATCCAGGTGGTGCACCTGAAGATTATGGCGGGCCCCAGCCAGGCCCAGCTTCGTGAAGAGCACCTCCAGATCCCGGCGCTGGTTGAGGCGGATGAAGGGTGTGCCGCAGCCTTTGCAAGGAGCGCGACCCTCGGCCTCGCCCGCTGCCTTGTAGAAGGTCACGCCGATCTGGGCGGGCCGCTGCACGATGTGGAAGAGCTTTCCAAAAGGCAGGCTCAGCAGCATCAGGATCACAGTTAGCTCATGCAGGTAGGCCATGGTGCCGAAATTCCGGCCCTGGAGAGCTTTCTCCGACACCGTCAGAAGCAGGCCGGTCACCGACACCGAAATGAGAATCAGCAGGGGCAGGATGTCCAGGTCGAAGCGCTGGGTGGCGGTGTCGCCTTCATCCTGGCGCCGGCGGACGAAGGCCAGCACGCAGCCGGTGATGACCATGACTGCGGCGAAATCCAGCACATGGAAGGCCAGGAAGCCCACCAGGCTGTGCACCGGGAAACTGCCGGTCCCGAAGCCGAAGAGCCAGGCCTGGTAGCGGTCCTGGTTGAGCCCGTCAGAGGTGAAGCGCACCCAGCCGAACACCAATGGAAACGTGACGGAGTAGGCCAGCAGGGTGCCCCAGGCGATGAGCGCATGGGCTCCCCAGCGCTTGATGGAGCGCTGGCCGATGAAGCGCTGGAGGAAGATCTGGTCCACCGCCAGCCACGCCATTTTTGGAAGCACCAGAATGCCCTTTGGGCTCGCCAGCATCCTCAGCAGGTCCCTGAAATACATCCAGGTGGCGGGTCGCTCCACCCAGGTCCAGTAACGATAGGCCACGGCGAAGCAGGCGAAGATCGAGGCCAGGAGGTAGCCCAGCAGGGCGGGGTCCAGCCAGCGGCCCCCGCGGCTGCCGAGAACCACCAACCCGCAGAGCATGAGAGTCGTCAGGGTTGCACGCATCAGGGGCCTGGCTTCGAGGTCGAGGGCGGCAAGGAAGCGCATCGTCAAGCTCCTGAATCACCATCAGATCAGCATTAAAGAGATTATCGAATCTGAAATTTTTCTAACTCCATCAAGTCTTTCGCCGCCGCAGCGCCTGGGGTGATTGCAGGTGGGTCCGGCGCATCTTCGCCAGTTGCAGGTCTCTCAGGGTTGTGGAGGTCATGGAGGAATCCACCTGGGCCTTCACGGCCACCCAGGCATCGTGCATGGGGCAGGGATTGTCGCAGTCGCAGGCCGGGAAACCCATGACGCAGCCGTTCAAGGAACCCTGGCCTTCCATGGCCTCCAGCACCTGTCCCACAGTGATCCGGTGGGAGGCCCGGGAGAGGCGGAAGCCGCCTTTGGGTCCCCGCACGGATTCCAGGATTTCCGCCCGGGCCAGCTTCTGGAGGATTTTCGCCAGGTAGGGCGCCGGGAGTTTGAGCTGCTCCGACAAGTCCTTCGCCATCATGAAGGTGCCGTCCTCAGGCATGTGGGCGAGGGCTTGCAGAGCGTACCCGCTGGCAACGGTGAAAAGCATTTCGGTCCTCTGTATCCGTAATTAATATACCCAGTCGGCCTTTCGGGACCATCCGCTGCGCTCGGAGTTGTGACCGGCCTCACAGGCCTTGGGTCGAAATAACCAAGGCCAGGGCACTCACCATGCACACCAGGGTCTCTCGAAGTCCGAGCGCTTTCGCGTCGGGGATCGCGGGCTCGATGACCGGTTCAAGGAGGACCCGCAGCAACAACATCGCCATCCAGAGCGGCCACAACCATCGCAGCCCAAGGGTCACTTGCATATAAAGCGCCACTGCCGCCGCCGCCATGTGGACCAGGACCACCGCCGATACCGAAGCCCGCCCGCCCCGGCGCAACGCCAACCTGAACCGGAGGTAGGCCAGGGGCGCTGCCAAACTCAGGAAACTGCCCGCGGCCAAGACCGCGGCCAGAACCCATGAGCCCTGCCCCGTTCGCACCATCGCTGCCCCCAGGAGGGCCGGCAGCGCCACGGCGGTCCACTCGGCGGCCAAGCTGCGCACCCCGCCCCGCAGGTCCACGCGCAGCAACCAGGTCCCCAGCGGCACGGCAGGAGCCAGCATCCAAAGGAAGTCCCATCGCGGGGCCCGCAGCGCCAGACCCAGACCCAAGACTGCGGCCAGCCCATAGGCCACGATCAGGTTGCGGTCGAAAGTGGAGGGTTTCGACGAGCGCACGATGCGCCGCAGGGGCACCCTGCCCAGGAATCCCGCAAAGCCGCAGAGCAGGAGCCCTATGGCCGGCAGCGAGAACCGCAGGGCCAGGGATGCAAGCGTAGGCAGCAGCAGGAAGGCCCAGCTGCCGTGTTCAGCGGGAAGGAGTCGGGGGCGCGGAGCTGGAGGCTGGGTCATGGAGTTCACTCGGGCCGAGGAGGCTTTCCAAGGCCCTTGCCAGTTCTTGGCGGTAGAAGGCCTTGCCCTTCGAGTCTGCCACGAGGGCGGTCTTTGTCGCACACCGCAGCAACAGCAGGTGGGAGGCGCTGCGCCATTCGTTGCCGGGGATTCCCAGGCGCTTCAGGAAGGGAACCGGCGCACGCCCATGCCGGTGGTGGGTGAGCCGGGTGCCGGCCAGAGAGAAATCCTCGGCCCGGTTGGCGGAGAAGCGCGATAGCACCTCTTCATTGATGGCATTCACCCGGTGCAGCATGGCGGGCTTGCGCGGCGCGAACGCGCAGAGCACCACATCCAAATCCGGTGGAGCGAGCACGCAGCCGACGAATTCCCCTAAGCACCGCCCATCCAGCCATTCCGCCAAGCCTTGGGCCGAGCTGAAAACCTCGCCCAGCAGCGCCCCGTAGCCGCCCTCGTCGAGCGGGACGGTCTGGTGGGCCAACCACACGGCGCAGGCCACCGAACCAGATCTGTCACCTTCCAGGACGTAGCCGCTCCGGTGGTCTTCATCATCGGCATTCGGATGATCCGCAGAGTCGGCGAGGGCAGACCGCATGTTGGCATCCCGGATGATCAAAGCCCCGGCCGGATCCGGCGCAAAGCCCAGCGCATGGGAATCAAGGGCGACGGAATCGGCACACGTCATGGATTGGAAGGCCCGGTACACAGCCGGTGCCACGGCGCAGACAGGCTTCGGCTCCATGAAGTTCCGGAAGGAGCCATCGAAGCGCCTGAACAGGGCCCGGGCATAGCCTCCGTAGGCGGCGCCCACATGCACGAAGAACCAGCGACCATGGGTCTGGACATGGCGATCGCGCAGCTGCAGGATGCCGTCCACGGGGTCGACGCTGCCGCTTCCCGGAGTTCCGACGATGCCTACCACCGCGAGGACCGCGTGATGGTCCAGGGCCAACTTGTCCAGCAGCGCCTCCAAGGCGCCCAGGTCCATCCGAAAGGAGGCATCCGCGGGCACCCTGCCCGCAAGGCCCCGACCGCATCGCAGAATCCCGCCACCACCAGACTTCCTGAAATTACGACGTACCTGATAGGAATACATGGGTCCTGCAACCCAATGGGATTTTCGACTCTGATTTATTCAGATCCTTGAATGCCCGGGCCCGCGATGCCCTCGGTTAGACAAGGGCTGGGAGGCCAAGGCCAGGTGAAGTTCGTCCGAGCCGCCCTCTCCAACCGGTTTCAAAGTCTCCTGGTTTCGGCCCAGAAGATTGATTCCGGGCAACCGTGCTACAACTTTCGCTGGATCCAGGAGCGGGGCGATGACCTTCATCGAATGGAAGGATAGCTATCAGACGGGACTTGCGGGCTACGATGCCCAGCATCAGACTCTCTTCCGCCTCGCCAACCGCATCCATGAGTGCCTCGCCAATGAGAGTCCTGGCTCGGATTTGGAAATTTCCTCAGTTTTTGGGGCTTTCCTGGAAATGACGCGGGCCCACATCCGCACCGAGGACGAGCTCATGGTCTGGCATGGCTACTCCTCCAGCGAGCACCACGAGGAGGCCCATAGCCGGTTCCTGGAAGGGTTGGAGCTCATCGCCGGCCAGGACTCCCCTGGCCCGAACAAGCGCGGGCAGCTCGCTTTGATGCTCGATATGTTCAAAGCGCATTTCGAAGCCGAGGATGAACAGGCCTTCCTGGCCTTATTGCACCAGCGGAATTTCCCTTCAGCGAGCTGAATGAGGCTCCGCATCCGCGTTGGTGATTCAGCGCTGGAAGGGATGACCTGAGCGGCCCCCTTCAGGCATCCTTGAAACATGGTGCCCCCTGACTTTCCCCAGCGCGTCCCCCTCAAGATCATCGGCCGTGCCGACGAGCTGCGCGCGGAGATGGTGGCGGAACTGATCCAGATCCATCTCGGTCCCCAGCCCGAAGGTGACGAACGGCATCAGGCCAACTGCAAGGGCGCCTTCATCAGCTACACCTTTTGGGTCACCCTGCCCCACGACCAGGCCGAGGCCCCGCTGCGGGAAGCCATTGCCAAGCTGCCCGGGCATGTCATGCAGCTGTGATCGGACTGCTGACGGAGCTCAGTCCCGCTCGATCTCGCCCGCGTGGCCATCGTTCCAGTTGGAGGCGTCGAGGGCCGGATTCGCAAGCACCGTGATGGCCGTGATGGGATGCACTTCCCAGGCGCTGGCGCGCCAGTTCCCCGCTTTACCCGGCGCGGTGTTCTCGGACTGATCGGCGTGCTCGAAATCATAGAGCAGCCAGCCTCGGATCCGCACCCGCTTTCCCTTGAGGGAAGCAAGGGCGGTGGTGGACCAGTCCGTGCCACTGGCCGCCAAGGTCGCGCGCCATCTGGGCGTGACTTCGACAATGATGCGCTGGGACGGCGCAAGGTGCCCGCCATCCAGCACCAGTTCGATATGAGTGTCGCGGTTCAGGGCGTCGGTAGCGTGGCAGTTCGCGGTTTCCACCCCGCCCACCAGCACGTCGTAGACCACGGCCTCGATCTCCGCGCCATCCGCAGTCGAGAAGCGATTGGTGTCGCTACCGGGCTGGAGCAGGGCGGGAAACGTGATGGCCACGTTTACGGCGCCTGGCGCGGCTTCGCGGTTCTTCAACAGATTCAAAGCCTTCACGTCGCTGGCCACCGCGTCACCCAGGAGCCCACAAAGCGTGGGCTGGGGCGGCGCCACGGAGGAGGACGAACTGCCGCCTCCGTTGCAGGTGAGGAGGAGGGAAGGAAGCAAAAGGTACTGAATACGACGCATGATTCAGGGCCTCGGCGATCCCATCATAGCGGATGGGAGATGGTCTCGCCCACATGCTGCGGATGCAGACAAGCCTCGGAGAGCAGGTGTTGAATCCGTAAAAACCGTGGCTCAAATAAATACACGTAGGGTGCCTGGATCAAAAAAAATTGCCACGGATTACACGGATTCACACGGATTAAAAAAACCGTGGCGTGTTTCATTGTTTCGCGATATTTCGCGTCATTCGCGGTTCTTTTTTATCTGATCCGGTTTCCGAGCATCAGGGCCGCAGCGTTCCCATCATGCGGGGATAGGGAATGGTTTCGCGGACATGTGGCAGCTTGCAGATCCACGCCACGGCGCGCTCCAGGCCCATGCCGAAGCCCGCGTGCTGCACGCCGCCGTAACGGCGCACGTCCAGGTACCACTCGTAGTCGGCGCGGTTCAGGCCATGGTGCTCGATCTGGGCCAACAGGTATTCGATGTCCGAGGAACGCTCGCCGCCGCCGATGACTTCGCCATAGCCTTCGGGGGCCAGCAGGTCCGCGCCCAGGGCCAGGTCCGGCTGCGCGGGATCGTAGGCCATATAGAAGGCCTTGAAACTCTTGGGGAAGCGGTGCACCCATAACGGCCGATCGGTGGCGTTCATGAGGATCGTCTCATCGTCGTTGCCGAAATCCTCGCCCCAGTTGATATCCGAGCCCAGGGTCTTCAGCTTCTCCACGCTCTCGGTGTAGCTCATGCGACCGAAAGTTTCCTTGAGCGCGATTTCCAGCGGCGCCGTATCGCGCTCCAGGATCTTCAGTTCCTCCTGCCGGCCCTCGAGCACGCGCTGCAGGATGAATTTCACCATGCGCTCGCCGAGCTGCAGGACGTCCTCAAGCCCCGCGAAGGCCATTTCGGGCTCCACCATCCAGAACTCCGTGAGGTGGCGGCGGGTCTTGCTTTTCTCTGCCCTGAAGGTGGGGCCAAAGCAGTAGACCTTGCCGAAGGCCGGCACGCCGGGCTCCTGGTAGAGCTGGCCGCTCTGGCTCAGAAACGCCATGCCCTCATGGAAGTAGTCCGTCTCAAAGAGCGAACTGGTGCCCTCGCAGGAGCTGGGGGTGAGGATAGGCGCGTCCAGCAGGGTGAAGCCGTCCTCATCGAAGAAATCCCGGATGGCTTTCACGATGGTGTGGCGCACGCGGATGATGGCCCACTGGCGCTTGGACCGCAGCCACAGCGTGCGATTGTCCATCAGGAACTCGATGCCGTGATCCTTGGGCGTGATGGGAAAGTCCACCGAGGGGGCCAGGAGCTGGAGCGCCTTCACCAGGATTTCCGGCTCGCCGGTCTTGGGATGCTGCTGCACCATGCCGGTTAGCGCGATGGCGGATTCCTGCGTGAGCTTGCCCGCGGTCTCGTAGCTCTCGGGATCCGCTTCAGCGGCGCCCACCACGCACTGCACGAAGCCGGAGCCATCCCGCAGCTCGATGAAGCGGGTCTTGGAAGTGCGGGCATTGCGCACCCAACCGCGCAAGGACACTTGCTGCCCGAGGTGGGATTGCAGATGGCGAACTTCAGTGAATGGGGCGGACACGGGCACTCCAGGACGGAATCCTCCATTGTGCCGTGCGCGGGGCGAAGCCCCAAATGCGAAACGGCCCCAAAGGGCCGTTTCTGGGTGATGGACCAGCCCTAGAACGGAATATCGTCGTCGTAGCCGCCCGAAGCCGGTGGCGGGGGCATGTCGTCGAAATCCTGACCCCCGCCGGTGTGGGTGCCGCCGCCAGAGGAGGCACCGGAAGCCGTGCCCCGGCTGTAGCCGCCTTCGCGCTGGCCGCCGCCCCCTTCATCCATGCGACCCAACATGACGAAATGATCGCAGCGGATTTCGGTCATGTACTTCTTAACGCCAGCCTGGTCGGTGTATTCGCGGTACTGGATGCGGCCTTCGACAAGGATCTGCTTCCCCTTGCGTAGAAATTTTTCGGCGATCTCGGCCTGTTTGCCCCAGACCACGATGTTGTGCCACTCGGTCTTGCTCTGTTTTTCCCCTTGGGGATTTTTCCAGGTTTCGGTGGTGGCTACCGAGAACCGCGCCACTTCTTGGCCAGCGGGCGTTTTTTTCAATTCGGGGTCTTTCCCGAGGTTCCAGATGAGCATTACTTTGTTCAAAGATCCAGACATGTTGCCTCCTCGACGGAGCTCTCCGCCGTGCAAACCCGATTCTCAGGAAATCTGAGGGGGTGTAGGGTGCTAATCATCCACTCGGGGGCAACCGTGTCAAGCATCCTCATCACCTGCCGCGACAAAAAGCTGGCCACGCGCCACTATGTGCCCGCCATCCATGTGGCGGGGTGGCACAAGCCCATCAAACTGGTCTGCCCCGAGGACCCGGCACCCTCCCTCGAAGGGGTGGCGGGGCTCCTGCTCTCCGGCGGGGGCGACGTGCATCCTCGGCACTGGGGGGAAGAACTCCACCCTAAAGCCGAGGTGGACGAGGAGCGGGACGGCTTCGAGATGCCGCTCATACGGGCCGCCTGGGAGAAGGGCATCCCCATCCTCGGCATCTGCCGGGGCGAGCAGATCCTGAACGTCGCCCTGGGCGGCTCCATGGTGCAGGACATCCCAGACCATTTTGGATGCGACCCACAGCTGCACTCCCACGGCTCTTCGGACCATCCCGAGGTGCGCCACAATGTCTCGGTGACGCACAATTCCCGGCTCTTCAACCTGCTGGGCGCCGCCAGCGTCCCAGTCAACAGCCGGCACCACCAGGCCGTAAAGGACATCGCGCCGGACCTGCGGGCCGTGGCCTTCCATCCCCAGACGTTGAAGGGCGGCACCCCGCTGGTGGAGGGCATCGAAGCCAAGGACATGGACCGTTGGGTGGTGGGCGTACAGTGGCATCCCGAAAATCTCGTGGAGCTGGGTAACGCCGCCGGTTCCTCGGCCCGGGGCCTCTTCCACGGTTTCGTGGCGGCGGTGCAGGATTACTCCTACGCGGCGGCCAGCCAGGCGGCGGGAGTCCAGGCGTGAGCGAGAGCCTTCGTTTCGAGATCCGGGATCGGATCGGCGTTCTTACCCTCAATCGCCCTGACAAGTTGAATGCGCTGGTGCCGGAGATGGCCGCAGGCTTCGAGGAGGCCCTGGCGAAAGCGGCCGAACCGGGTGTGAAGGCCCTGCTGGTGCGCGGCGAGGGCCGGGCCTTCTGCGCCGGGGGGGACATCGGCTGGATGCTCCAGGGCCTTAAAGAGGGCCGCCTGGAGGAGATGAAGGCCCTGCTCAATTTGGGCGTGCGGGTTTCCCATGGCTTCAAAACGCTGCCCAAACCGGTCATTGCCGTGGTCCAGGGTCCCGCGGCCGGGGCCGGCATGAGTCTGGCCCTCAGCGCCGACTTCCGCATCGCCACACCCGATGCGAAGCTGTCCATGGCCTTTGTGAAAATCGGCCTGCATCCCGACTGGGGCGGCAGCGTCATGCTCAACATGCTGGTGAACCCGGCCATCGCCCTGGAACTGATGCTCACGGGCGAAGGCATCGACGTCCAGCGCGCCCATGACCTGGGTCTGGTGAACCAGATCGTGGACGCCGAGGTCCTCGAGGACGTGGTCAAGTTCCTCTGCATCCGATTGGCTCATGGCCCCGGTGAAGCCTTCGCCCGCATCAAGCAGAGTGCCCTGCGCAACGCGGGCCACACCTCCGAAAGCCTGCTGGCCCTGCTGGAGGAAGAGGGCCGTCAGATGGCCGCCACCATCCAGAGCGCCGATGCGCGGGAGGGCCTGATGGCCTTCATGGAGAAGCGGGCTCCCAAGTTCGCATGACTGGACCACTGCCGGAATTCTGGGTTTCCAAATCCCGCCTGGAGACCCTGCTCGATGGCGTCTTCGCCATCGCCATGACGCTCATGGTGCTGGATCTGAAGGTGCCCGACCTGCGGGACCGGCGGTCCATGCCGGAACTCCTGGTCCAGGTGGGCCATACCCGGGCGGCCCTGTTCGGCTTCCTCCTGAGCGTGCTGGTGCTGGGCGTCTTCTGGTACAAGCACCACCGCCAATACCACCTGGTCCACCGCGTCGACCGCGGCCTGCTCGCCATCAACCTGGCTTTCCTCGCCGGGGTAGCTTTCTTCCCCTTCGCCGCGGGCCTCATGGGTCGGTTCCCCGGAAATACTGGCGTCTTCTTCATCTACATGCCAAGCATCGGGTTCCTGACCTTGTGCCTGGCGGCGCAGTGGGGTTATGCCCGCCACAAGAGCCTCCTGGACCCGGACCTTCCGCCGGAAACCGCCACCTTGCTCCACGTGAAGAACCTCGCCATCGCAGCGGGTGTGTGCGGGGTCTCCACGCTCTACATCGGTGCGGCGGTTTGGGCCGAACATGCGGACGCCGGCCGGGACCTGGTGGGGCTCGTGCCCATCCTGCTGGTGCCCTTCGCAGTGGGGCTGAAGCGGTGGAGCCGGCGCCGCGGAGTTTGACCTTTGCCGGTCCCTGTCCGCCGTCGGCCGATTCCAGCCCCCCAATGGGCCCACGGTCGGGGAACCTTGGGGTGGTTCCCCACCTTCCGGATTGCCCATGACACTCCTCCGCCGAGCGCTCTTCGCCGGTCTCCTCCTCTCGACCGCCGCGGGGCTCCTGCTGCGTTGGCGGAACCCAGGCCTGCTTGTCCTGGGGCACCGGGCCACGGCGGTGCTGGCGATCGTCG
>JANXPB010000082.1 GCA_025357545.1 Holophagaceae bacterium | reverse complement strand
GCGTTTCGTATAGAACGGATTGTCCGCCAGGAACTCCAGCCGCTCGGTTTTCACTTTGCCGCAGCTTCGGCACAACACGCGCCGCACCTCGATCTCCAGGTAGATGCGCGTGTCGCCGCAGGACAGATCGCGGACCCGCCGCACTCGCCGGTCATACCAGCCCATGTGCGTTCGCCCACAGCATCCGCAGACCGTTTTTTTGAGCGCCGGACAAGGGCGATAACGCGCGCCTTCGGATCGCCGAAGACCCCGCGCAGCGGCTCGACGGGCCGGAACCCGGCAAACCGGTACGTGTCCAGAAGGCGCTTCCGCTTCGAAAGAGTAGGCATCGGAACATCATGCCCAATCATCAGCATCCGCGAAATGGCTGAAAGCCAACAGCCACGAGGCTTCTTGGCGGGATATACCCTATGATTTACCCACACGATTTCCTGTTGAGCCTCAAATGAAGACGAAATAGTTCAAGGCGTTGTTTCCGCATGAAAGGTTGCGGGCGTGAGGTCGGCGAAGACGAAACCATCCCGCGTCACAACCTCACCCTTGCTCACTGGGATGGGCTTGCGGAAGATGGGGCCGGCCCAGGTGAAGGTGTGGAATTCACCGTTTTCCCCACAGGGGTCGGCGCTGCCGGGTAGTTCCGCCAGCAGGCCTTCATTGAAGTCCCGGCCCACGAACGCGCCATCAAGTTGTTGGGGGTCCACGCAGGTGAGCGTCGCCTTCAGGCCGCCCCGGATCATGTCCTTGGCCAGGTCCCGGGTGGGCAGCTGCCAGAGCGGAAAAACCGGGTCGATGCCGGTCCCGGTGTGCTTGGATTCCCGGTAGGCGCGGATATCTTCCAGGAAGAGGTCCCCATAGGCGATGGCCGTGATCCCTTCGGTCAGGCACCGCGCCATCACTGCGGCCATGAGCTGTTCGTAAATGC
This sequence comes from Holophagaceae bacterium, assembly GCA_025357545.1. Taxonomy (GTDB): domain Bacteria; phylum Acidobacteriota; class Holophagae; order Holophagales; family Holophagaceae; genus JANXPB01. The sequence goes on along the minus strand of JANXPB010000082.1, from coordinate 2,256 downwards.
CGTTGGGGCAGGGCCAAGGCAAGGGGACTTTCCAGATCGGCAGGCCGATGGCTTCGGCCTGGAGATCCAATAAGGTTTCGCGGACCGCGTGCATGGCCACGCGCCCGTGGGTGGTGTTCAAGGTGGTCAACAAGCCGACGACGTCGCAATCGCCGCGTTCGCGCAAAATTTTCAGGGCCCAGGCGGAATCCTTACCGGTGGACCAGGAAAGAAGGACTTGAGGGCGGGACATGGACCAGCATAGCCATCGCTTAATCTCGACCGGAGCGGTAAACTATCACTCCGGAGCTAGCCATGCCGAAGGTCATCAACATCGAGCCCACCCCGAACCCCGACGCTTTGAAATTCATCGTGCAGCCCGCGTTGCTGCGCAATGGCACCCGCAGCTTCAAGGATTTCGCCTCGGCTGTGGGGGATCCCCTGGCTTCCGGGATCTTCGCGTTGGGCAAGGTGACTTCCGTGTTCTACATGGACCGCTTTGTGACGGTGAACAAGGAGAGCGGAGCCGAATGGACCGACCTCATCGATCCCATCTGCGAAGTCGTCGAGGATCTGAAGGCCGAGGAGAGCGCTGTGGGCGGCCATATCGCGGCGGGCCCAGACGCGAGCTCCGACGAAAAACTCAGGAAGATCAATGAGCTGCTGGACAATCGCATCCGACCCGGCCTGGCAGGCGATGGCGGAGGCCTGGAAGTGCTCTCCTTCGATGGCGAAACCCTGCAGATCAGCTACCACGGCGCCTGCGGTGCCTGCCCCAGCTCCACCAGCGGCACCCTCCGCTACATCGAGGGGATGCTGCAGGAGGAAGTGGATCCGAACCTACGGGTCATCAGCTACTGACTGAGTCCAGATCGGCTCGGCCCTTGACATTCGGGGCCTGGAGTATCGCCGCGCGATACCCCGAGGACGTGGATCCGAACCTACGTGTCATCAGCCTCCAGCGGCTTCCAAACAGATTGGGGCCCGCAACAAAACGCCCCGGCCAGGCCGGGGCGTTTTGTTGCTTCGCTGCGGTTCACATTCCGCAGGCTTGAAGGGCCTTGGCGGTTCCGTTGATGGTCACGGTGCCGCAGGGCAGGCTGTGGACGATGGCGGCGCTTTGGCTGCCTTTGGTCAGGATCAGGGTGCCGGCGACCGGGTAGCAGCAGCCGGCGGCCTTGTCCCAGGTAAGGGGCGTAGCCTGGGCGATGGTCCCGCTGATGGCCTCGCCGGTGGTGGGGATCAGGCTCCAGGTGCCATAAAGTTTGCGCTGACCTGCCGTGGACCAGTCAGCCACCAGCGAGCAGCCATAGGTATAGGTCGTGGTCGTCGTCCCGTTATTGAAGGTTTTCGTGAAGCCTGTCTCTGTGGTGAGGGCGACGGTCTTGCTCGCCAGGTTGATCAAGTGGTCCTTGATGCCATTGATGGTCCAGGTGCGGCCATCCTTGGCACCCACCAGGTTGCGGTGATCGTGCTTGACCAAGGTGCTGCCGTCCTTTTCTTTCGACCAGGAGATCACCACCACGCCGTTCCAGGTCCAGCCGTGGGGGCCGGTGCAGTTGGTGTAGGTCCAGGTGACCGAATTTGCGGTGGTCTCGCCCACGGTCACGCACCCGGGGTGGCTGGGTTGCGCCATGCTCACCGCTTCACCGGCGGCAAAGGGGCCCGAACCGTCCAACTCACCGGCCTGATTGGTCTCGGTGGTCAGGAAGGGCACGGACAGGGCCACGGCCGCCTCGGCGTCCATCTTCTGGCTCACGGGCGTGTCCGTGGACCGGTTGCCCGCGCCGCCGCAGGCCAGGAGACCAGTGAGAAGGGATGCTGCGAAAGTGGTGCGCCAGGCATGCATGGAGGACTCCTTGAAGGGATACCAGATGGACCCGGGGTTCGAGGGGAGGTTTAGGGACCGTTATGGAATAGCCAGCGCTCTTCTGGCTATTCCGTTACGGCCCCTTATGTCGGCCACAGGCCGACGCGATGGATGCTGCTCTGAAGCAGATCGAAGGATGACGGCCAAGGACCCCGGCCACAGGCCGACGCGATGGATGCTGCTCTGAAGCAGATCGAAGGATGACGGCCAAGGACCCCGGCCACAGGCCGACGCGCTGGATGCTGCTCTGAAGCAGATCGAAGGATGACGGCCAAGGACCTCGGCCACAGGCCGACGCGCTGGAGGCTGCTCTGAAGCAGATCGAAGGATGGCGGCCAAGGACCCCGGCCACAGGCCGACGCGCTGGATGCTGCTCTGAAGCAGATCGAAGGATGACGGCCAAGGAC
>JANXPB010000234.1 GCA_025357545.1 Holophagaceae bacterium | reverse complement strand
CCCTCCGGGCTCATCGTGGGCGGCAACCTGGGCAAGCACAAGGAGACGCCTGAAGCCCAGGCCCTGGAGGACTACGCATCGGCCTACCGGACCCTCGCGCCGCAAGTGGATTACGTGACGCTGAACGTCAGCAGCCCGAATACCCCAGGCTTAAGGAATCTCCAAGCCCCCGAAGCCCTGAAGCCCTTGCTCTCCGGAATGCTGGAGGTGCGGAAGGAGCTGGGCCTCGAGGCCCAGCCATTGCTGCTGAAACTAGCGCCGGATCTGGCTTTCGAGGACCTCGACGCCATCGTGGACGTAGCCGCCGCGTCGGGCATTTCGGGGCTCATCGCCACAAACACGACCCTGGACCGCAGCATCGTGGGCGCGGCCAACCGTGAAAAGGTCGCAGCCTGGGGCACGGGGGGGCTCTCCGGACGAGGCCTCGCCACCAAGGCCCGGGCCGTGCGGCAGCGCATCCTGGACCGGCTGGACCGCCGGCTGCCGCTGGTGGCGTGCGGCGGCCTCAGCTCGCCCCAGGACGTGGCTCAGAGCTTGGCGGATGGAGCCGCCCTGGCCCAGATCTACACGTCCCTGATTTTCCAAGGCCCGGCGCTCGTCGCGCGGATCAACCAGTTCCTCGCCGAGGAAGCGTGAAGCTCAGGCTCAGCGCGCGCTGAGATGTGACGCAGGTCCGCGCCAGGCCACAGGCTGCGGTGGGAGAATCCAGCCAGAGAGCAAGGTGTCCAAGCCCCATCATGGGCCGCCGGCAGCGCCAGGATCCGTACCCCAGAAGGAGCCCCCTTGAGCCGATTCAAGATCGCGTGGTTGCCAGGCGACGGCGTGGGCGTGGAGGTCTTGGAGGCCGCGAGGATCTGCCTCGATGCGGTGGGCTTCGAGGCGGACTACACCCCCGGCGACATCGGGTGGGAATTCTGGCGCAGCGAAGGGGAGTCCTTTCCCCAGCGCACCATCGATCTCCTGGGCGCCAGCGACGCCGCCATGTTCGGAGCCATCACCTCGAAGCCCGTGCAGGAGGCCGAAGCCGAACTGGTGCCCGCGCTAAGGGGCAAGGGCCTGGTCTACCGCAGCCCCATCGTGCGCATGCGGCAGCTGTTCGACCTCTACACCTGCCTGCGGCCCTGCAAGGCCTATCCGGGGAATTCGCTGAACTACAAGGAAGGCATCGACCTGGTGATCTTCCGCGAGAACACCGAGGATCTGTACTCCGGAGTTGAGTTCAGCCCAGTGCCAGACGAACTGAAGGCTACGTTGAAGAAGCTGAGCAAACCCTTCGCCCACTTCGCGGAGATCCCCGGCGACCAGTTCGCCATCACCTGCAAGATCAACACCCAGAAGGGCTGCGACCGCATCATCCGGGCGGCCTTCGAGTACGCGAAGAAATTCGGATATCCCAAAGTGACGATCATCCACAAAGCCAACGTGGTGCGGGCCACCGAAGGCATGTTCCTGGAGACGGGCCAGCGCATCGCCAAGGACTACCCGGGCATCGCGGTGGACGATGCCAACGTGGACGCCATCACCATGTGGATGCTCAAGAACCCTAAAAACTACGGCGTGATGGTGGCGACGAACCTCTTCGGCGACATCGTCAGCGATCTGGCGGCACAGATGGTGGGCGGCCTTGGTTTCGGATGCAGCGGCAACATCGGTGAGCAGCTCGCCGTCTTCGAGCCGAGCCACGGCAGCGCGCCGAAATACGCCGGCCAATGCAAGGTGAACCCCATCGCCACGATCCTGGCGGCCAGGATGATGCTCGACTGGCTGGGGGAAACTGGAAAAGGCGAACGGCTGGAACAGGCCGTGGCGGGCGTCATCGCCGAAGGCCTCGTGCGCACCTACGACATGGGCGGCGCCGCCTCGACCCTCGACATGGGCGAAGCCATCGCCAAGAGGCTGTGATGCAGCCCCCGCTGATCCATGAAGTGGGGCCCCGCGACGGCCTCCAGGCTGAGAAGCAGATCGTCCCCACGGACATCAAGCTGGGCTGGCTGGAACGGCTGCTGGATGCCGGCCTGGACATCCTCCAGGTGGGCTCCTTCGTGCATCCGGTGAAGGTGCCGCAAATGGCCGACACCGACGAATTGTTCCGCCGCCTCACCGCGCGGAAACGCAGGACGGCCACCGTGCTCTCCGCCCTGGTGCTCAATGAGCGGGGCCTCGACCGCGCGCTGGCCTGCGGCGTCGAGCTGGTCTGCCTCGGCGCCTCGGCTTCGGAGACCCATAGCGCGCAGAACACGGGCATGGGCTCTGCCGAGGCCACCCGGCGGATCGTCGCCACGGCCCTGGAAGCGCAAAAGGCCGGCCGGAAGGTCCAGGTCAGCGTCCAGAGCGCGTTCGGGTGCGGCTTCGAAGGGCCGGTGCCGGAAGCCAGGGTGCTGCGCATGGTGCAGGCCTACCTGGATGCGGGCCTGCGCAGCATCAGCCTGGCGGACACCGCGGGCCACGCGCATCCGGCCCAGGTGCGGGCCTATGTGCAGCGGGTCCTCGCCATGGAACCCGAAGCGGAAATCACCGCCCACATCCACAACACCTATGGCCTGGGGATGGCCAATGTCTACGCCGCGCTGGATGCGGGCGCCCGGGCCATCGAGACCAGCTTCGGGGGCTTGGGCGGCTGCCCCTTCACCAAGCTGGCCGCGGGCAACGTCGCCACCGAAGACCTGGTGCATGGCCTGCAGCGGAGCGGAGCGCGCACCGACATCAAGCTCGATGAACTCATCGGCGTGGCCCAGGACGTGGCGATGTTCTTCGGACGGGAATTGCCGGGCTGCGTCTACCGCACCTCACCCCTCGGCATGAATGTGGCTCAGGCCTGAAGGAGCCCCCATGGCCAAGCAGATCCTCGCGGGCATCAAGGTGCTGGACCTGACCAATGTCCTGTCGGGGCCCTTCGCGACCTTGCATCTGGCCCAGCTCGGCGCCGAGGTGCTGAAGGTCGAGAATCCCAAGGGCGGCGATCTGGCCCGCTGCCTCGGCATCCTGCCGGACCTCAATAAACGGCTCATGGGCACCAGCTTCCTCGCCCAGAACGCCAATAAGAAATCCATCACGCTGAACACCAAATCCGCCGAAGGCAAAGCGCTCTTCCTGAAGTTGGCGGAGACTACGGATGTGGTAGTGGAAAACTTCCGCCCTGGTGTCATGGATCGTCTGGGCATCGGCTATGCCACGCTGTCGGCCCTCAACCCGAAGCTCATCTACTGCGCCATCTCGGGCTTCGGCCAGACGGGGCCCGACGCCCTGAAGCCCGCCTACGACCAGATCATCCAGGGCCTTTCCGGAGAGATGGCGCTCAACGGCGACGCGCGCCTGAACCCGCTGCGGACGGGCTTCCCCCTCTGCGATACCGTGGGTGGCCTCAACGCGGCTTTCGCCATCCTGGCGGCCCTTTTCCACCGGGAGCGCACCGGCGAGGGCCAGGCCATCGACGTGGCCCTGCTAGACAGCGTCATGCCCCTCATGGGCTGGGTGGCGGCGAACCTGCTCATCGGCGGGCAGCAGCCCCTGCCCATGGGCAACGACAACTTCACTGCCGCCCCCAGCGGCACCTTCAGAACCCAAAATGGCCACATCAACATCGCCGCCAACAAGCAGGAGCAATGGGAGGCGGTCTGCGACGTGGTGGGCGTTCCCGAATTGAAGACAGATCCCCGCTTCCAGGAACGGGACACCCGGAAGCAACACCGCAGCGAGCTCACACCCCTCCTGGAAGAAAAACTGGCGGTCAAACCCACCCGCGCCTGGGTGGAGGAACTCAATGCGAGGGACGTTCCCAGCGGCGAGATCCTGGACCTCGAAAAGGCCCTCCGCCAGCCCCAGGTGAAGCACCGCGGCGTGCTGAAGAAAATCCCCCTGGAAGGCTTCGGCGAAATCGAAGTCTTTGGACTGACGGCGCAATTCGAGCGCACTCCTGGAGCGGTCGGCGAAGCGCCGCCCTCCCTGGGCCAGCACAATGCCGACACCTACGCGGCCCTCGGCCTTTCCGAGGCCGAGCAGGCCCGCTTGAAGACCAAGGGCGTCATCTGACAGGAGCCTCCATGAGCCAGGGCATGACCGTCGTCGAAAAGATCCTCGCGCGGGCCGCGGGCCTGCCCTCGGTGGCTGCGGGGGAGGTGGTGGAACCCCTGGTGGACCTCGCCATGTCCCATGAGAACGCGGCGCTGGTGATCAACCAGTTCCAGGAGATCTTCGAGGGCACGGGCCTGGCGGCAAAAGTCTGGGACCCTTCGCGCATCGCCATCATCTTCGACCACCGCGTTCCCGCGGAATCCCCCAAGACCGCCACCAACCAGAAGAAGATCCGCGAGTTCGTCGCCGCCAACGGCATCAATAAATTCCATGACATCCGCGGCGACGTGGGCGGCATCTGCCACCAGATCCTCCCGGAATACGGCTACGTGAGGCCGGGCTTCGTGGTGGTGGGCACCGACTCCCACACCACCAGCCATGGCGCGCTGGGGGCCTTCAGCTTCGGCGTCGGGGCCACCGAGATGGCCTCGGCCTGGAGTCTAGGCCGGGCGGTGAACATCGAGGTGCCCGCCACCATCAAGGTGGTGGTTTCGGGCCGCTTCCCGCCCATGGTGGGGCCCAAGGACCTCATCCTCCACCTCATCGGGCTGCTCACCGCCCAGGGCGCGAATTTCAAAGTGCTGGAGTTCCACGGCGAGACCATCCGGACCATGAGCACCAGCGGCCGCATCGCGATCTGCAACATGAGTGTGGAGGCGGGCGCCACCTCGGGCATCGTCCCGGGCGACGAGGAGACCCGCCGCTACCTGTGCGAGGAGGCGGGCATAGCGGAAGACATCCCCTGCACGCTGCCCGATCCGGACGCCGCCTATGTGCGCACGGTCGAGATCGACGTTTCGGCCCTGGCCCCCCAGATCGCCTGCCCCCACCTGGTGGACAACGTCAAATCCATCACCGAAGTCCTGGGCACCCCCGTCCAGCAGATCGTCATCGGCAGCTGCACCAACGGGCGCCTGGACGACCTGGCCGCCGCCGCGGACATCCTGCGGGGCCGCAAGGTGGCCGCAGGCACCCGGATGCTGGTGTTCCCGGCCTCGGGCCGCATCTTCGCCCAGGCCCTCGACAAGGGCTACCTCCACGACTTCATGAAGGCCGGGGCGGTGGTCATGAATTCCGGCTGCGGCCCCTGCCTGGGCGTCCACGAAGGAGCGCTGGGTGACAACGAGACCGCCCTCAGCACCACCAACCGCAACTTCAAGGGCCGCATGGGCAACCCAAAATCCGAGGTCTACCTCTGCAGCCCTGTGGTGGCGGCCGCTTCGGCCATCACCGGCGTCATCACCGATCCAAGGCATGCCTAGCCCCAGCGGCTAATGATTCAAACCCAGCACCCGGAGCGCCCCATGGCCAAGGTCATCATCAAGCTCGGCAACGACATCAGCACCGACGACATCTACCCGGGCCGCCATATGGCCACGGTGCTGCCCTCCGAGACGCCGCAGTTCGCCTTCTCGGACCGCACGGACTTCAACGCCTTCCTCAGGTCCAAGGAGTTCGCGCCCGGCAGCATCATCGTGGGCGGCGAGAACTTCGGGTGCGGCTCCAGCCGGGAGCAGGCCTGCTCCGCCCTGAAGGGCTACAACGTCGCGGTGGTGGCGAAATCCATCTCCCGCATCTTCCTCCAGAACAGCATCAATCTCGGCTTGAAGGTGGTGCTGTGCCCCGGCCTGGAGGCCAATGAGGGGGACGACCTGGATCTGGGCGCGGACCAGGTCACCAACCGCAGCACTGGCCAATCCTTCGAGCAGGTACGCCTTCCCGCGGCGCGGCAGGGCATCATGGACGCCGGCGGACTCATTCCCTACACACGGACGCTGTTGGTGGCCGGGAGGCAGCCATGAGCACCTTCGGACTCGACCTCGCCCACCTGAGCCTAGTGGAGGCGCTGGATCTGGCCATCCTCGTGGAAGAGGAGGCCCAGGACCGCTACGAGGAATTCGCCGACCAGATGGATTTGCACCGGACGCCTGAGGCCGCGCGCTTCTTCCGGTTCATGGCGGAGAACGAAGGCAAGCACGGCCGGGCGCTCATCAACCGCCGCACCCGCCTCTTCGGCTCGGCCCCACAGTCCTTCTCACGCTCGGTGATCATCGACGTGGAAGCCCCTGAATACGACGAAGCCCGGGCTTTCATGAGCCCCCGCCAGGCCATGCAGGCGGCCCTGAAATCCGAGCAGAAGGCCCGCATCTTCTTCGCGGACGCCCTGCCCGGAATCCAGGACTCCGACGTGAAGGCCCTCTTCCAGGAATTGCGGGACGAGGAAGTCGAACATGAGGACCTGGTGAGGGCCGAGATGGCGAAGCTGCCCCCGGACCTCGCGTTCATGGATGAGGATTTCGTGGATCCCCCGGCAGCCCAGTGATTGGGCTGAGCCCCCGCCGCACCGCTCATTCGCTGGTCAGGACGGCGTCCTCCGGGCAAGGCTGGTGGTGCTGGTGCAGGATGTCCAGGGCCCAGTCGTAGTTCGCCTCGCAGGCCAGCTCGGGCACCAGCTCCGTGTGCACCACCCGCCCATGCTCGTCGAGGGCCACCACGGCGCGCGCCATCAGGCCGCGCAAGTTTCCATCTACCAGGGCGACGCCGAAATCCTGGCCGAAAGCCGGGCTCCGGAACGTGGAGGCGAGCATCACGTCCTCGATGCCTTCGGCCTCGGCGAAGCGCGATTGGGCGAAGGGGAGGTCCGCGGAGATGCAGACCACCACCGTGTTCGGCGATTCCTGGGCCCGGGCGTTGAAGGTGTACACGCTCTTGGCGCAGGTGGCGGTGTCGAGGCTCGGGAAGATGTTCAGAATCACCCGCTGCCCTGCAAGATCCACGAGCGTCAGTTCCGTGAGGTCCGGACGGGTGAGGGTGAACGGCGGACAGGGCCGCCCCACGATGGGCAGCTCCCCGACGGTGTGGATAGGATTGCCGTGCAGCGAGATGAGAGCCATGGGAACCTCCTCGGCGCCTCATGCTACTCCCGCCCCGGGGCGGGCAATCGTCACAACTCACAGCACCCCAAGTGCGTGAAAACACTGCCCCTCACACCGCCGTGAGCCGTTCATGCATGGCCGCGGCCGCCCTTCGGCCCTGCCCCATGGCCAAGATGACCGTGGCACCACCGGTGATGACGTCGCCGCCGGCGTAGACGCCGGGCACCGTGGTCTCGCCCGTGCTTGCCTCCACCACCACCACGCCGCCCTTGAGCGTCCGCAGCCCGCTTTCGGTGCGGGCCAGCAGGGGGTTCACATCGAAGCCCAGGGCCACCACCAGCGTGTCGCAGGGGATCCTGATGCGCTCATTGGTCATGCGCACGCCCAGGCGCCCATCGGGGCCAGGCTCGGTGAGCTCCATCACCGCGCATTCCGCATGGTCCAGCCAACCCTTGTCGGTGCCCACCAGCTGCACAGGGGTGGTGAGCCAGTGGAACTGCACGCCCTCTTCTTCGGCGTGCTCCAGCTCTTCCTTCCGGGCGGTGGATTCCTTGATGGTGCGGCGGTAGACGATGTGGACGTTCTCCGCGCCCATGCGGCGGGCGGCGCGGCCGGCGTCCATGGCCGTGTTGCCGCAGCCCACCACGATGACGTTCTTGCCGATGGTTACCGGCGTCGTGTAGGCGGGAAAGAGGTCCGCGCGCATGAGGTTGATGCGGGTGAGGAATTCGTTGGCGGTGTAGACGCCTTTGTACTCTTCGCCGGCGATCCCCATCATCTTCGGCAGGCCTGCGCCGGTGCCCATGAACACGGCATCGTTCTCGTCCCGCAATTCCGCCAGGGTCATGCTGCGGCCGATGAGGGTGTTCATCACGAATTTCACGCCGAGCTTCCGGAGTGTCTCCACTTCCTGGGCCACGATGCTGTTGGGCAGGCGGAATTCCGGAATGCCGTAGAGCAGCACGCCGCCAGGCTTGTGGAGGGCGTCGTAGACTGTGACCTGGTGGCCCTTCTTGATGAGCTCGCCCGCCACCGTGAGGCCCGCCGGGCCGGCGCCCACCACGGCGACCTTCTTGCCCGTGGGAGCTGCCACCGGCGGCAGTTCGTCGGAGCCCAGCATGGAATCCGAGGCGAAGCGCTCCAGGCGGCCGATGGACACGGGCTTGCCTTTGATGCCCACCACGCACTTGATCTCGCACTGTTTTTCCTGGGGGCACACGCGGCCGCAGACGGAGCCCAGGCTGGAGGATTCCTTGATGATGCGGGCCGCGCCCTGGGGCGAACCATTCACCAGCTCCTGCAGGAAAGCGGGGATGTTGATGCTGACCGGGCAGCCCTCGATGCAGGTGGGATGCTTGCACATGATGCACCGCGCGGCCTCAAGCTGGGCCTGCTCAGCGCTGAGGCCCAGGCTTACTTCGTCGAAGTTGCACACCCGCATTTCGGGGGGCTGGCAGGCCATCTCCTGCCGGGGGATCTTCATCTTCTGGCTGGGCTTGATGGTCTTCAGGTCGAGGTTGCGCCAATCGAGCTCCGTCACCGCCTCGTTGAGCATCGAATCGTAGTCCACGACCCCCGTGGCGGGCCGGCGGCCGATCTTGCAGTCCTCGGGGTTGCAGGCGCCCTGCTCGGCCTGCTTGTACCAGTCCGACCGCATGCGCAGCATGTTGAAATCCACCTTGTGGCCGTCGAAATCGGGGCCGTCGAAGCACGCGAAGCGGGTCTCGCCGCCCACAGAGACGCGGCAGCCGCCGCACATGCCGGTGCCATCCACCATCAGCGCGTTGAGGCTCACCAGGGTGAAGATGCCGCCGGGCTTCGTCATGTCCGCCACGGCCCGCATCATGGGCATGGGGCCGACGGCCACCACCTCGGCGATGGGTTCCCGCGCCAGCACGTCCTTCAGCACATCCGTGACCAGGCCCTTGGTGCCCAGGGAGCCGTCATCAGTGGTGATCATCAGCTCGGTGCTCGCGGCGCCCAGCTCCTCGGCCAGCAGCACCCGCTCGCGGTTGCGGCCGCCCAGGATCGTCAGGACGCGCCGGCCTTCCGCATGCAGCTTTTCCGCCGCGGGCAGAATGGCCGCGGACCCGTAGCCCCCCGCGATGAGGACGATGGTGCCCTCCTCCACCAGCTCCGTGGGCTGGCCCATGGGGCCCGCCACAGCGTAGAGGCGGTCTCCCGCGCTGAGGCGGCCCATGGCCTTGGTGGTGGCGCCGACCTCCACCATGATGAAGCGGATGTAGCCACGGCGGGCGTCGCCGCCCGCCAGGGTGAGGGGGATGCGCTCGCTTTCCTCGAAGGGCGCCACCATGAAGAACTGCCCTGGCTTGCGGCCCCGGGCCACCATGGGCGCCTGCACGATGAAGGACCAGGTCTCCGGCGCGATGAGCTTCTTTTCCAGGATCAAGTAGCCCTCAGAGGTCTCGTCGTCCGACCAATACAGCGACTTGCCCTTCAGCAGAGGCAGCATCAGGTGCTCCTCCGCATCGATGTGATCGCGGATGAGGTCCACGAGTTTCTGCCCCAGGTGCGTCACCTGTTCGCCGTGCTTCACCTTGCCGTCTACGACCTCCGTCAGCAGGTTGAGGGTCATCTCCCACATCCGGCGATGGTCGTCCTGGAGCCGCTGGTGCAGCGATTCAGCGCCGATCTCTTCCAGCAGCGGGAACAATTCCCGCTCTTCGGCCTCGTTGTGGGGCCTGAGCACTTCGTAGATCCAGCGGGCGCCTTCATCCACGGCGGTCCAGTCGCCCTTGACCAGGGCCTGGGAAAGCAGGGTCAGGCGTTGTTCGGCTTCCTCATGGGTGGTGTGCCAATCCGGGGCAGGCAGGGTCGCGCGGGTCTGCGAAGACATGGCCGTGGACATTCAGGTCCTCCTCATCCGGTTCAGGATGGGGTCGGGCGGCGGTGGCCAAGGTCACCAAGCCGGTGCAGCGGGGTCTTTTGTGCCGCCTATCACAGACCGGTCGCGCTTCGGGTCAGACGCCTCCCGCTTCCAATTTCACTCGCAGCTTCATGGATCGCCCGCCCCGCATCACCTCGAGCTCCGCACTGCTGCCCAGGGGCAGAGCCTCCACCGCGTCGAGCAGGGAATCCCAATCCTGCACGCTGCGGCCGTTGACGGCTTGGATCAGATCCCCCGGCAGGAGCCGGCGGCCCTCGCTGGCGACCCCCTTCAATCCGCCCCGGGCCGCGGGCCCGCCTGGCTGCACGCGCCCGACCATGATGCCCTTCTGGGGGCCGAAGGCGCGTTCCAGCAGGCGCGGTTCCACCGGATCGAAACCCAGGTTCGGGCGGTCCAGCTTGCCGCGCGAGATGAGCTGGGGCACCACGCGGTTCACGGTGTCCACGGGCACCGCGAAGCCGATCCCTGCGCTGGCCCCGCTGGGGCTCTGGATGGCCGCGTTCACGCCGATCAGCCGTCCGGCGCTGTCCAGCAGCGGGCCGCCGCTGTTGCCGGGATTGATGGCCGCGTCGGTCTGGATGACCCCGCTGATGCGCCGGTGACTGACGCTCTGGATCTCCCGGCCGAGCGCCGAGACCACACCGGTGGTCAGGGTCTGGTCCAGGCCGAAGGGATTGCCGATGGCCAGCACCGCCTGCCCCACCTGCAGGTCACCGCTGCTCCCGATGGGGATGGGTCGCAGCCGGGGCGGAGGATCGCTCAGCTGGAGCACCGCCAGATCCCGGTCTGCGCTGCCGCCCGCATAGGTGGCTTCATGCCGTGTGCCGTCCGAAAGAGTGATGAAAGCCCGGGTGGCTCCCTGGATGACGTGGTAATTCGTCACCACATGGCCTTTGCCGTCCCAGATGAACCCGGTGCCCGATCCCGAGGGCACCTCCACCACATCCCAGCCGAAGAAGTCCCGACTGCGCTCTTCGGTGGTGGTGATGTAGACCACGCTCGGGGCCGCTTCCTTGAAGCGGCGGATGGACACCTGCTCCCACTCGGGCAGGGGCCCCCGGGGTTCCACGGCCCGCGGCTGGCCCAGAGCTGAAGGAGTCAGCGCATGGCCGCACCAACCGGCGAAGACCCCTGCGGAGATGAGGGCCAGAACGAGGAATGGCTTGCGCATGGAAGCTCCAGTCATGGGCCCAATCTAACGAAAGTCGAGGAGCTTGGCACCCGGAGCCCGAAGGAGTCGATCCTTGGGAGCACAGGATTCGAGGCAGTCAATGCTTCGACAGATAAGTTGATAAATTACATTCAAATAAAGTAATTAATTGTTTTATATTTCAAATAAAGATATTTTAATGGAACCATCCGAGGGTTCCTTGACGGGTTTTCGGGGGGCCGGCCGTTTGGGCTCCGATCCCTTGGCGGGTGCGGCTTGGTGGGCAAAGGCCGTCGCGAACCCCAGCAGGAGCGCCTCGAGGGATACCTCGAAAAGGGGCCCAAAAGGCCGGTCGAACATCTGCAACCCCGGCGCCTGGCGAAGTTCCAGGACCACCGGGGACGACTGCGAGATCTGCCCGGCCCCGAGCGCAAGGATGTGCACCTGGACCATGAGCTCCAAGCCTTGACCGGATAGAAGAAAAGGCAGCCTCTGCTCCAGGTAGCGCGCTGAACGCGCCATGCGGTTGGCCATGAACTCCCTGAATTTCAGGACCGTCAGGCGATCCAGGTTGTGTTCCAGGATCGGGTGGAGGATGCCCAGGAGGGGGACAAGGTGAATCTGGGCCAGGTAGGCCTCTCGGAAAAGACGAGCCAAATCCAGTGGGGTCAGAGGCATCTTCGAAGCATTCAAGGACTCGTCCAGACCCTCGAAGAACCTCAACAACCCCTCCTCCAGGAGAACCAGGAACAGTTCTTCCTTTGTTTTGAAATAAATGAAGATGGTTCCCTTGGCGAGGCCGGCGATGCGGGCAACCTCTGCCATGGTCAAAGCTTGGAAAGGCAACTCCAGCAAGAGCGCCGAGGCCGCCACCAGAATCTCCTGGCGCCGCAATTCCTTCTGGTGGACCTGCCTCGCCCTTAGCCGAATCACGGGTGCCCCTTCAGGTTAATTTATGCATGACTCACGGTCATCTAAATAAATGACCGTGAGTCACATAATAGACACCCAACGGCAAATGGCAACAAATTGATCCACTTCGGTCAGTTGGAGTCGCCGTCCACGTAGACCCAGGCGCCGTTCTCCCGCACGAAGCGGCTCAGTTCGACGTGGAGCTGCCGCTTTCCGTTCACCTGCAAGCTGGCGTGGAATTTAACCGTCCCGAGGTCATCCGCGGGCCCGCCCTTTTCGGTGGAAATGATCTTCAGCGAAACGCAGCGCACCGACTTGCAGTAGCCGGTCAGCTCTTCCCGGTCCAGCTTGGCCCTTTCTGTCGCTTCGGTGGTCCGCAGCAGGTAGTCGACCTTCCCCAGGGCATAGGCCGTGAATCGGCTGCGCATCAAGAGGGCCGCGGTCTCCGGGGACTTTTTCCCGTCGATGAAGGGTTGGCAGCAGCGGTCGTAGGTGGATTTGGAGGTGCAGGGGCAGGGTTTGGACATCCCTCCAGGTTAGGGGCCGGGGCCAAATTCCCAACGCATTTCTGGGCGGTTCTGATGGGTTCTGGGGATCAATCCTTCCAGAATATTAACTAAACTATTTATTATTAATATTTTATGTTCAAGCTTTCCAGTTCATCCGGTAGATGTGGCGGCAGCCCTCCGGGCCCGATTTGGCCGGGGCCTCGTAGTCCACCAGCACCCCCACGGCGCCGGTCAGTTCCAGGGCCCGTTGGGTCCATGCCTTGAGCCCCTGCGAGTACCACTCCGGGAAGAAGCCCTCCGCCCACAGGCTGATGCGGGCGTGGCCCAGCCCCGCTTCATCCACCACCACCCGCCCTCCACGGACATAGAGGCTGAAGAACCGCGGCAGGCTGGAAATCAGGAACCCCGGCGTCATCATCTTGAGCATCCAACGATGCAGGGTCGTGAATTCCTCTTCGGCCGCGGAGCCTCCAGCTTTGGCCACATCCTCCCGGCCAGACCACTTGAAGTAGGCTCGGCTCAATTCAGTGAAATGGGGCTCCGGCACCCAGTCATAGAGCCCAATGGCCCCCGCGAAGGCGCTCCGGCACGGCGGGGAAACCGAGGACAGCAGCTCGTCCCAGGCCACTTGGCCCCCTCGGCGCAGCACCGCCCTTTGGATCTGGACCACATTGGGCCCCCGGACCTCAGCCACCCGCACCGGGCTATGCACCGTTTCGAGGGCGGGTTCTAGGTGGGGCGCTGGGATGATCATGACCCCCTCCGCTGAGGGATCCCCCAACATAGGTCCGAGCAGGGGCTCCATGCCCATGAATGTTTAAACATCCGGGCAACTTCGGCCCAGGTGCCCCGCCGGACGGCCCGGAAATGAGCCGAGGCTTCCGGGCGCCGGTGCGCCTTGAAAACAACGGCCGCAATTGAGGGCGGATCGCCGAAACTGGGACCCAGGGGATGCCACGACTCCACTGGATCCCGGCTCCCAGATGGTCGGAGGCCGCCATGTTCTCGGATCGACGCCAGGCCGGCCACCTGCTCGCCTCAGCGCTGGCCCACCTCAGCGAGGAACATCCCAGCATCCTCGCCCTTCCCAGGGGCGGCGTGCCCGTGGCCGCCGAGGTCGCCACGGCCTTGCAGGCGCCCCTGGATGTGCTGGTGGTCCGCAAAATCGGGGCCCCCTTCAACCTTGAGTTGGGCGTGGGCGCCCTGGTGCTGCTGGGGGAGCCCCAAGTGGTGTGGAACTACGCGCTCATGGCCAGGCTGGAACTCACCGAAGACCGGTTGGCCGGGGAGGTCGCCATCCAGCTGATCGAGGCCCGACGGCGCCTGTGGGCCTACCGGGGCGGACGAACTGCCCTGGAGGTGGCGGGACGCACCGTGATCCTCGTGGATGACGGCCTGGCCACCGGAATCTCCGCCCGGGCGGCCCTGCAGGCCCTGCGCCGAGTCCACCCCAGCCGGCTGGTGCTGGCGGTGCCCGTGGGGCCGGCCGGAACCCTGGCTGGGCTCGGGAAGGAAGCGGACGAGATCGTGTGCCTCGAAGAACCCGCTGGGTTCAGCGCCGTGGGGCAATTCTATTCGGACTTCGGCCAGACCTCAGATGAGGAAGTCGTGTCGTTGATGGCAGCGGCGAAGCAGGGCTAGGTGGCGAAAGCCTCAGGCTTCCCAAGTCACGCGGTAGCGATGGCGGACGGCTTCCAGGCCCTCTCCGAACGGGGGCTGGTAGGTGATGCGAGGATTCCGGGCACCAGTCAGCTCCAAGGCCCCCTGTAGCCAGCCCACCAGGCCATGGGAATACCATTCTGGGTAGTAGCCATGGGCCCAGAGGCTGAGGTCGGCTTCCCCGGGGCCGGCGCGGTCCACCTGTCCCGCACAGCCGCGGTAGTAGAGGCTCAGGATGCGTGGGGTGTTGTTCAGAAGAAAGGCCGGGCTGGCCAGCTTCAACAGCCAGCGGTGCACCGTCAGAATTTGTTCCCGGGCTGCATCCTGGCCCCTGATGCGGGCCCACTCCACGCCCTCCTGGGCCAGGAATGTGACGCTCATTTCGGCGGCCAGATCCGCATCCACCCATTCGTAAACCCCGATGGGCTTGGAAAAAACCTCGCGGCAAAGCCCAGAAACCTGCGCCAGCAGCGCCTCCCAGGCCGCCCGCCCCTTTGCCTTCAGGACAGTATCGCGGATCTGCTGGGTCACCGGGCCCCGGACATGGGTGACGCGCAGGTCCTCCATGACAAGGCCTTCGGGCAGAGAGTGGGCGGGTTCAGAGGTGGCCATCATCAAGAAATCAGTTTAAGGAATCAGCCTCGGCCTAGGGTCATGGAACGGTCATTGGAATAGAAAATGTTCATCCAAAATAAGGCAATTAACTCAAGGGCTCGGCTTCTCCGTGACCATGAGCTGATCCCAGCCCAACCTCCGCCAGACCCCGAGCCACAAGGCCACTCCCGCCAGCGCTCCAAACATGGCTAGAACCTGAGGCAAGCCGGGCCCTTCGATCATCAGCAGGCGCCGGATCACAGGAATGCCATACACCAGGACCATGGCGCCCAGGATGGCCGCCAGCATGCGCAGCACCGCAGGATAGTGGTTCGCCAGCCCAATCCCCCGCGGGCGGCTGCTGACCACCAGCCCGAACACCGAGAGCACCAGTGGCAGAAAGAAGGTTCCTCGCAACGCGCTTTCGGACCACCCCGGAGCCCAGATCCACCCCTCCTTGCAAGCGGCGTAGGCCCCCAGCAGCACGCCGAGCACACCAGCCCCTTGCCCAACAGCGTACAGGACGGAACGTCCCTGGAAGGGCGTCGTCCCCACGGGCCTTGGAGGGCGGGTCATGACATCGGGACGTTCGGGTTCCGCCTCCAGCACCAAGGAGCAAGCCGGGTCGATGAACAGGTGGAACAGGGCGATGTGGACCGGGGTCAGGAAGGGGGGCCACCTGAAGACCAGGGGCAGCAGCGTGAGGCCCACCAGCGGCACATGCACGGCGAAGACGAAGCGCATGGACTGGGTGAGGTTGTCGAAGATGCGCCGCCCCAGGCGGATGGCGGCGACGATGCTGGCGAAGCTGTCGTCCAGCAGCACCAGGTCCGCCGCTTCCCGGGCCACGTCGGTGCCCCGCGCACCCATGGCGATGCCCACGTTGGATGCCATCAGCGCGGGGGCGTCGTTGACGCCGTCGCCGGTCATGGCCACGACTTCGCCATCCATTTGGAGCGCCCTCACCAGCCGCAACTTCTGTTCCGGCCTCAGCCGCGCGCAAATGTCGGTGGTGCGCAGGCGGGCCGCCAGGGCCGGTTCATCCAGCGCATCGATTTCGGGTCCAGTGAGCACCTGCCAAGCGCTGTCCAGCCCCACGCTCCGCGCGATGGACAGCGCGGTGGCCCCGTGGTCCCCGGTGAGCATCATCACCCGGATGCCCGCTTGGCGGCATTCGCCGATGGCCGCCGGCACTTCTGGTCGGGGCGGATCCATCAGGCCCACCAGGCCCAGGAACTCGAACTCGAAATCGTGCTGGATCGCGGGCCATTCCGCTCCCCGCCAGCTGCCCTTGGCCACGCCCAGCACCCGGAGCCCCCGGGCGGCCATGGCCTCCATGGCCTGGGACACCCCCGCCGACGCAACCTCGTCCAGATGGCAGAGATCCACCACCGCTTCGGGAGCGCCCTTGGTCGCGAGCAAATGCACGCCCGGCTCCAGGACCCGGTACACATGGGTCATGGCCAGGATCTCCGGCGACAATTCGTAAGCCTTTTCCGGCTTCCAATCGCCGTGCAGATGCTCCGTGCCGTCCAGGCGGGCCCGGCCGAAAGCCTGGAGGGCCTTTTCCATGGGGTCGAAGGGATCCCATGGCGTGGCCAGGATGCTGAATTCCACCAGCTCATGGAAGGCCTCGGGGAGGTCGACCGCAGCGGCCGCCACGAGCGAGGCACCGGAGGAAAACAGCTCTGCGACTTCCATGCGGTTCTGGGTGAGCGTGCCGGTCTTGTCCACCGCCAACACCGTGATGGTGCCGAGTGATTCCACCGCCGGCACGTGGCGGGTGAGCACCTGGAGCTGGG
>JANXPB010000165.1 GCA_025357545.1 Holophagaceae bacterium | reverse complement strand
CCAGCATCATGACGGACCCCTCCCGGGCGGACGCCACTTACATCGAGCCCCTGACGCTGGCGGTGCTCGAGAAGATTATCCAGCTCGAAAAGCCCGACGCGATCCTGCCCACGGTGGGAGGCCAGACCGCCCTGAACCTGGCCATGGAGGCCCATCAGAGCGGCCTGCTTCAGCGCCACGGAGTGCGCCTCATCGGTGCGCAGCCCGAGGCCATCGAGCGGGGCGAGGACCGCAAAGTCTTCAAGGCGCTCATGGACGAACTGGGCCTGGAGACCTGCCGCGGCGGCTTTGCCACCACCATGGCCGAAGCCGGGGAGCTGCTGCAGGCCACGGGCTTCCCGGCCATCATCCGGCCCTCCTTCACACTGGGGGGCAGCGGCGGCGGCATCGCCTACAACATCGAGGAATTCGAGACCATCTGCCAGCGGGGCCTGGATCTCTCCCCCACCAAGCAGCTGCTCATCGAAGAGAGCATCCTCGGCTGGAAGGAATTCGAACTGGAAGTGGTGCGGGACCTGGACGACAACGTGGAGGTCATCTGTTCCATCGAGAACCTGGACCCCATGGGCATCCACACCGGCGACAGCATCACCGTGGCCCCGGCGCTCACCCTCACCGACCCTGAGTACCAGCGCATGCGCAACGCGGCCATCGCGGTCATCCGCGGCGTGGGCGTGGAGACCGGCGGCTCCAACATCCAGTTCGCCTTGAACCCCGAGGACGGCCGCATCATTGTCATCGAGATGAATCCGCGGGTATCGCGCAGTTCGGCGCTGGCCTCCAAGGCCACGGGCTTTCCCATCGCCTGGGTGGCCACCAAGCTGGCCCTGGGCTACCGCTTGTGGGAGCTGCCCAATGTCATCACCGGCCGCACCAAGGCGGCCTTTGAGCCCGTGCTGGACTACATCGTCGTCAAGATTCCACGCTTCACCTTCGAGAAATTCCCCCAAGCCGAAAAGGTGCTGGGCACGCAGATGAAGAGCGTGGGGGAAGTCATGGCCATCGGCCGCAGCTTCCAAGAAGCCCTCCAGAAAGGCCTGCGCTCCCTGGAAGAAGGCCATCCGGGACTCAGCGGCGCGTTGGAAGGGAAGTTGGACCTGGCGCGGCTGCGCGAGCACCTGATCATCCCCGGCCCCCAGCGCATCTTCTGGCTCTACCACGCCCTCAAGGCGGGCCATACCGTCGAGGAGTTGCACCGCCTCACGCGCATCAACACCTGGTTCCTGCGGGAGATGGAAGAGATCGTTGTGCTGGAAGGCCGGCTCCGGGGCTTCGGCCTGGACCGGCTGCCGGCGGAACTGCTGGAGAAGGCCAAGCGTGCCGGCTTCAGCGACGGGCAGATCGCCGACTGCTGCGGCAGCGTGGATTCGGAAGTGAAGGCCCGGCGCCACGCGCTCGGCATCCATCCGGTCTTCAAGCGGGTGGACACCTGCGCCGGGGAATTCGAGGCCGAGACCCCCTACCTCTACGGCACCTGGGAGCATGATGCCGGCGCCAGCGAAGCGCCGCCCTCGGACCGCCGAAAGGCCATCGTGCTGGGCTCGGGCCCCAACCGCATCGGCCAGGGGGTCGAGTTCGACTGCTGCTGCGTGCAGGCGGTGGAGGCCATCCGCGCCTCCGGGGTGGAGGCCATCCTCATCAACTGCAATCCCGAAACCGTCAGCACGGATTTCGATACGTCCGACCGCCTGTATTTCGAACCCCTCAACCACGAGCACGTGAAGGCCATCGTGCGACGGGAAGCCGCCAACGGCACCCTTCTGGGCGTCTTCACGCAGTTCGGCGGCCAGACGCCACTCAAGCTCGCGGGACGCCTCCATGCCGAGGGCGTGCCCCTGCTGGGCACCTCCCACCAGACCATCCTGGATGCGGAGGATCGCGAGCGCTTCGGCCAGGTACTCTCGCGGCTCAACATTCCCGTGGCCAAGTGGGGCATGGCCGGGAGCCTGGACCAGGCCCGCACCGTGGCCCACCAGATCGGCTATCCGGTGATGGTTCGACCCAGCTTCGTTCTCGGCGGCCGCGCCATGGCGGTGGTCTTCGACGACGAAGGGCTGTCCCGCTACATGCGCGAGGCCACTTCCGTGAACGAGGACCATCCGGTGCTGCTGGACCGCTACCTGGACGGCGCCCAGGAGCTGGACGTGGACCTGGTGTGCGATGGGACGGATGTCTTCATCGCCGGCATCATGGCGCACATCGAGGAGGCGGGCATCCACAGTGGCGACAGTTTCGCGGTGTTCCCGGCCCTGGGCGTGGAGGAATCCATGCTCCAGACCGTTCGGGACCAGAGCCGGAAACTGGCCCTGGAACTGGGTGTGCGCGGCCTCATGAACCTCCAGTGGGCCATCAAGGATGGCGTGGCCTACTGCCTCGAGGCCAACCCCCGCGCCAGCCGCACGGTGCCCTTCATCAGCAAGGCCACGGGCATGGACTGGGCGGGCATCGCGGCGCGCATCGGCCTGGGTCAATCCCTGGCGGAGCAGCAAGTCAGCGACGGCCGGGCTCTGGCGGTGGCGGTGAAGGGCGTGGTCTTCCCCTTCGCCAAGTTCCCCGGAGTGGATCCGGTGCTGGGCCCCGAAATGAAATCCACCGGGGAGGTGATGGGTCTCGGCGACACCTTCGGCGAAGCCTACGCCAAGGCGCTCCTTGCGGCGGGCGTGCCGCTGCCGCTGCACGGCACGGTGTTCCTGAGCGTCAACGACCAGGACAAGCCGCGTCTTTCGGAACTGGCCAGGAAATTGAGCGCCCTGGGCTTCGGGCTCTGCGCCACCGAGGGCACCGCGCGGCATCTGGAGGCCTCCGCCGGATTGAAGGTGCGGCGCATCTTCAAAGTGAACGAGGGCCGGCCTCACGCCGTGGACTTGCTGAAGAATGGCGAGATCGCCTGGGTCATCAACACGCCCCTGGGCCGGGAGGCCTACTTCGATGAGAGCTCCATCCGCAAGGAGGCGCTGCGCCTGAAGATCCCCTGCCTCACCAACCTCAACGCGGCCCTGGCGGCCTGCGAGGCGGTGGAGACGCTCCGGGGTGAGACGAAAGTGCGCACCCTGCAGGGATTGAAAGGCTGAAACGGCGTTTGAATTCCTCGCAGACCGAGCCTTTTATCTCCGTCCAAATCCGCTGGATGATAGATTCAGCTCTTCCGATTCTGGAAGGCAGTCAGGAGCCCCATGCCCAGCAGCACAATGCCCAGCAGCCTCGACGAACGCATCAAATCCTTCATGGCCGCAGGCCCCTACGCGGTGGTGGGCGCCAGCTCGAACCGGGACAAGTACGGCAACAAGGTGCTGCGGGCCTACCAGCAGCACGGGCTGGAAGTCTACCCCATCAACCCGAGGGCCACGGAGATCGAAGGCCTGAAGGCCTATGCCTCCCTTGCGGACGTGCCGGTGAAGCTGCGGGCGATCTCCATCATCACGCCGCCCGCCATCACTGAACAGGTGGTTGAGGCCGCCGCCGCGGCTGGGGTGCGCATGGTCTGGATGCAGCCCGGGGCCGAGAGCGAGGCGGCCGTGAAGATGGCCGAGGACGCAGGCATGGAAGTCATCGCTGGCGGCCCGTGTTTTCTGGTGCTGGCCCACTACCACGAGTGAGCGAGATGGCCATCGGAGCAGGCTCCCCAATCCGAAGGGGCAGGGCTTGAAGCCTCGGCGCATCGCGATCCTGTTCCATGAAGTTGACCGGACCATGGATCTGTCGGGCTACTCGATCACCCAGCTGGCCTCGCATTGGCGTCGGGATGGCCATGATGTATTTCCGGTCTTCGGCTGCCAGGAATTTGTGGCCGCGGACCTGGTGCTTCTGCACGTGGATCTTTCGGTGGTGCCAGATGATTATCTGGCTATTGCTGGGCGCTACCCCATCGCCCTGAACGGCCGAGTCCGGGACATCCGCAAGTCGACCTTCAGCACCCATCTGGTGCACCGCGGAGATGATTGGCAGGGGCCGGTCATCGTGAAATCCGAGCGTAATTTCGCGGGGCATCCCGAGGCCTTGCGAGGCTTGCCCCGGTTGGATGCGAAGGGGCTGGAGCCGCTGTTCAGATCCCCTCTGGATTACCGGGTTTACGACCGCATCCAGGAGGTTCCCGACGGGGCCTTCGCAAGCCCCGACCTGGTGGTGCAGCGCTTCTTGCCGGAAATGGAAGACGGCCGCTTCCACGTCCGCATGTACCAGTTCCTGGGGGATCAGGCCACCTGCACCCGGGTGGGCGCGAATGTTCCCATCGTCAAATCCGAGACCAAGGTCTTCAGTGAATCCGTGGCGGTCCATCCCCGTATCATCGAGCTGCGCAGGCGGCTGAAGTTCGATTACGGAAAATTCGACTATGTGCTCCACCACGGCGAACCGATTCTGCTGGACCTCAACAAGACCACGGGCACCGCCCCCCAGATCACGCCGCAGATCGAAGCTATCCGGCGCATCACGGCGCAAGGGTTGTATTCCTATTTCAAGTCTTGAGCAGGTCGGCCGATCGAGTCAGGTTCCTCCGATGGGCCTACTAGGCCGCCGCGCCACCCATCCACAAAAAGGCTTTGAAGGCCACCCATCCCAGCACCGCGCCGAAGGGCAGGTCCACGAGATAGTGCTGCTTGGTGAAGACGCAGGAAACCGCGATGAGCACCGGGAACGCAAAGGACCAGGGCCCCAGGTGGGAATAGGCATGGAAGGCGGTGAGAGTGGCGACACTCACATGCATGGATGGGAAGCAGTTCGAAGGCTTGTCAAAGCTCTGCACCAGGCGCAGGAACCACCGTGATGGCCCGGGACCCTGGCTGTAGCCGCGCCATTCTTGGGGCGTCTCCACCGGGAACAGCAGGAAAAAGGCCATCTGCATGAAGAGCAGGATGAAGAAGCTCATGGCCAAGTGGTTGTAGTGCCGCGGGGACCCCACCACCCAGTTCAGGTAGATGATGGCGGGGTAGTACAGGAAGCTGTAGACCCAAGCCCACACGGGCCAGAACGGGAAGAGGTCGTCGGTTTTGGTGGAGAGCTTGATGGGCGGCCGGAAGGATTGCCGTTGGCACCAGAAATAGAACTGATAGACCCCGAAGATCAGGAAAACGCTGATGAACAGATGGATCAGGTAATCAACTGGCTGCATCCTGCAAACTCCTTCCAGTGCACCGAGGGCCCCAGGTGGGGCCCTCGGTGATCAACCCCATCTTCCCATGAAGACGCCTTTCCCGGGAGAGCTGAAGGCCTTCAAGAGCTCTGGCTACACTCATTGAAGTTGGAGGCATTCATGAAAATCCTGGCGCACCTGTTTCTTGGCCCGGCAGCCGGGGTGGGCTCGAGGTTCTTCGGCGCCGCAGCCTGATGGCTCCCGTGTTGGTGTTTCCAGGCCAGGCCACCGAAGCGGTGGGCATGTCGGGGCCGTGGCCATCTGATGCAAGGTGGAATGCAACCATGGCCGAGGCTGAAGCTTTCATGGGCTATCCACTGCGGGCTTGGATGGCCCAGGGGCCGGAGGAATCGCTGCGGGCCCAGCGCCATGCGCCCTGCGCCGTGCTGGCCCATTCCGTGGCGCTCTTTGGCGCCCAGCGGGCGGTGGGGATGCCCTTGCCAGCCGCGGCTTCAGGGCATTCCATGGGCTTCTTCTCGGCGGTGGTGGCAGCCGAGGTTGTTCCGCTGGACGCCGCCCTGGAGCTGATCCGGGCCACCGAGGATTGCGCCGAGGCCCGCTACCTTCCTGGAGAAATGGGCATGGCCTTCGTCATCGGAATGACGGAAGCAGAGGTCCGGCACAGGCTTTTAGGCCTGCCGGAACTGCTGCTCTCGAACCTCAATGGCAAGGCCCAGTTCACCGTGTCCGGGCCCCGCACCGACCTGGAAACGTTTGTGGCCACGGTGGAGCCGGAGGCCCTGAAATGCGGGCTCCTGCCCGTGCGCCATCCACTCCATTGCGACCATATGGCGCCCTTGCTGCCACGGATCAAGGACCGCGTGGCCCAGTGGACCCCTGGCCAACCTGTCTTTCCGCTGGTCTCGCCGTTGGACGGGCGGACCATCGATTCGGGCTTCGAGGCGTGGGAGGAGGCCATCGTGAGTGTGGCCTCGGCTGTGAACTGGCCCGCCACGGTGGTGGGCCTGCGGTCCTTTGGCCCAGCCTTCTACGAATGCGGCTTCGGCTCCCAGTTGAAGAATCTCACCGGGTGGATCGATCGCGCCCTGAGCGTCACCAGCCTGCAGGAGCCCTGGGAGGGACTTCCTTGATCGCTTCGGCAGTGGGGGGTTCTGGCAGGGGGAGAGGATTTGGCCTAGGATCGAGTTCTTCCCACCCCGTTCCCACCAACCCTCACTCAGCAGGTTCCGGCCCTCCGACCCATGACTCCCCTTCCTCCGGCCTTCAGTGGCGAACTGGCGCACCAGTGCACGCAGGAGCTCTACCGCTGCCTGGAGGAAGTGGGCAGCAGCAAGGGCGCGCTCTACCTGCGGGTGCCTAAGGGACAGGCGGGGGAAGGGGTTTTCAGCCTGGTGTGCGAGTACGGCTGGCCCAGGGGCAGCCATGCGCCAGAAGCCATCGCCCCGGAAGATCCCCTGCTGCTGTGGGTCCAGCGGGAGAAGCGGCCCTTTGTAGTCAACGAAGTCGGTGATTTTCCGGAGTTGGGGCCTTTCTCGGAAGGATCCGAGGCGCCCCGGTTCCTCCTGGCGCCGATCTACCTGAAAGGGGACTGGGTGGGCCTGTTGGTGCAGCGGGAGCGCATCAAGGGCGTACTTTTTGACTTGAACCGGGACGAAAAACCCACCATGCGGATCTGCAATGACATCGTGGAGGTGCTGACTGGTTTGAATACCTATGGCGAGCCCGCAGTGGCTGGGCGCCCACGCCGGACGGTGGCGGCTGTCTGGGGCACCATGCCCATGCCGCTGGTGAGCCCGCGTCCTAGGTCCGGACTGCTCGCTGATGTGGCTGGATTGGCCGCGGGCGCGGCCCTGGCCAAGGACCCCGCCGAACCCGGGCTTACGTCCAAGGAGAGCTTTACCCAGCTTCCCTGGGATACGGATACCCGGTCGGGAGTCCAGGCCAAACGCGACGTTGCTCCTGTTCCAGCCACTCCCACGATTCCCACGCTGTCCCGCCCGGAGACCGGCGACGAACCCGCGGTTGGGGGGAAGCGCCGCGGCATGGCCCTGCCAGAGCAGCGGGCCTTTTTTTGGGAAACGGCCCGGCTGCTCGCCCAGATGATGGCGCTGGATGCGGTGGCGCTGTGGATGGATGAACCCGAAGAGATCCGCCCCATCCTGGCGTACAGCGACCGGCCCCTCTCGCCGGATCTGCAGCAGCAACTCCTGGCCCACGCCACCTTCCACCTCACCGGCCTGAAGGAGGAAGATCTCCAAATTCTCACCCGGCCGGAGAAGCGCGAGGTCTCCCCCTTGGGCGGCGTATTCACCACCTACCTCCCCCTGTGGCTGGGCGAGGCGGATTCCAGCAGGGCCGGCGGGCAGGATCTTCTGCTCGTATTCAGGCTGGCCAACTCCCCATTCTCGGAGAGTGACGAGGCCACCATCCACCAGGTGGGCAACCTCCTGCATCTGCACAGGGAAGAAGGGCGGCTCCACGAGCGCTACCACCGGGCCTTTCTGTCGGTGTCCCACCGCATTCTGAAATCCGGCGAGAGCCGCGCTCCCCGGATGCGGGAACACAGCCTCACCTGTGCCAAGCTCTCCCGCGGCGTGGCGTTGCGGCTGGAGCTGCCCACGGCCGACGTCGAGGCCATCAGCATCGCCGCCATCCTGCATGATGTGGGAACGCTGCTGCTGGACCCGCAGATGATGAAAAAACCCGAACTGAGCGCCGCAGAACTCGCCAAGGCCCGCACCCATCCGATGTTGGCAGCGACCTTCCTCAAGGATCTCAACTTCCCCTTCGACGTACTCCGCATCATCCGCCACCACCACGAGCGGTGGGACGGGAAGGGCTACCCGGACGGCTTGGCGGGCGAAGCCATCCCCATCGGCAGCCGCATCATCGGGCTGATCGAAGCCTTCGACGTGATGACCACCGGCAAGGGCTATAAGGCCCCGAAAGCCCTGGCGAATGTGCTGGAGGAGATTCGCGCCGGGGCTGGCAGCCAGTTCGATCCCAAGGCCGTGGAGGCCCTTGTGGCCCTGGTGGGGAAGGGGAAAGCCTTGTAACAAAGTGATCCTGCTGTCGCGGTGGCAGGACCGGCTCCTAAATAGGAACTCCTGGCCCACTGGGGGCACGATAGGCTAGAACCGTGACGATTCCTAAGCCATCGAGCCCCTCCGCCGCCTTCCGCCCCGCTTGGGGCGCCAAGGGTGCCCCGGGCAGGCGCGAAGGGCAACGCGGCTTCATCATGGCCATGCTGCTGGCCTTCATCACCATCATGGGCATCCTGTTGATGAAGGGGATCCCGGCCATCACCACGGAAGTGCGCCGCGAACAGGAAGCGGAATTGATCTTCCGGGGCGAGAGTATCGCCAAGGCGATCCGCGTCTTCGCGGCCAAGACGGGCCGCTACCCGAACGCCTTGGCGGAACTGGAGACGGTCCGGCCGCGCATCATTCGAAAAATCTATAAGGACCCCATGACCGAGGCCGGTGAATGGGATTTCATCTATGCCGTCCAACCCGGCGCCACGGGTGACACCCGCAGCCTGCCTATCGTGGGCGTGAAGAGCAAGAGCCAGCTGGATAGTTTCAAGATCTACAACCAGAAGACGATCTACAGCGATTGGGCCTTTTCCGCCACCAACAACCTGCTGGGAGTGCCGCTGGGCCAGCCCAACCAGTCCATACCTCTTGGGGTGCAAAGCGGGGGCGAGGGCGACAAGGGCACCAAGCCTGTGGGTGGAGGAAAAAATTGAGAATCAGTGGCGGTAGCTGGGTGGTGCCCTTGGCCCTGGTGGCCGCTGCGGCCTTGGCGGTGGGGGTTCAGGCCCGAAGCCGCTCGGTTGCGCCACTGGACCCTCTGGGGCCTCTGGCCACTTCTCCCGCCGAGTCCTTCGATGCCTGGGCCCGCCGCTTGGAGGCCAAAGGCATCGCGGTGTCCGCTGGGATCTGGGATCTGCAAAGCGGAAAACTGCTGGAATCCCACAATCCCGATTTGGACCTCACCCCCGCCAGCATCACCAAGGTCATCTCCACCTATGCGATCCTGCGCGCCTGGAAACCCGACTTCCAGCTGAAGACGGAAGTGTTCGGCGAACTGGCCGGGAATACCGTGCATGGCGACCTTGTCATCAAGGGGGGCGGGGACCCCTTCCTGACTTCCGAGCGCATCTGGCTGTTGGCCCAGGAACTGAAGCGCGCGGGCATCCAACGGGTGACCGGACGCCTGCGGCTGGACCAGAGCGCCTTCGACACCCAGCGCTATGGCATCGGGTGGGAGAACACCAGCGCCAACACCACCCCCCCCATCACGCCCCTGGCGGTGAATTTCAACCGGGACGAAAAGGGCAATCTGGTGGGAGATCCCGATGCCCTGGCCTACACCACCTTGCAGCGCATTTTTCTGGAGTCGGGCATCAGTTTCGACGGCATTCCCAGCAGCGGGTATCCTTCCCGCAAGATCATCGATTACGCGTCGCCGCCGTTGCGCATGCTGGTGCAGGACATCAACAAATTCTCCAACAACTTCATGGTGGAAACCCTGGTGAAGGCGCTGGGCGATGGCTCCTGGCCCAAGGGCATCGCCCGGATCCAGGCCTTCTACCAGAGCAATTACGGCCTCGGCCCCGACAAGATCCACATCACCGACGGCTCGGGCCTGAGCAAGGACAACCGCCTTTCGGCCCGAACCCTCGCCGTGGTGCTGCGCGGCGCGTGGAACGATTTCGAAGTGGGCCCGGAATTCCAGGCCTCCTTGAAGGTGATCGGTGGCGAACCGTGGCGCCTGAAGATCAAGGATCCGAACCTCGCGCGCCGAGTGCGCTGCAAGACCGGCCACCTGAACGGGGTCGATACAGTCTGCGGAGTGCTCCAGACCCCCGATGGCAAGTTGCGGGTCTTCGCCATTCTGCTGAACGGCCAAGCCAACGACCAGGATGTGTGGGAGCAAGTGAGCCGCTGGGCCAACTGAAGCCAATCCAAATCGACCTGCCTTGCCCCATGCTGGGGGGATGGATAGATCCAACCATTCCTCCGGGCTCATGGCCACGATTTTGGGCGCGGGGCTCTTGGGTTTCGCCGCCATTTTCGTACGCTGGTCCGCGCCCGCGAGCCCTGTGATGGTGGGCTTCTACCGCATGCTGTTCGCGGTGCCCGGGGTCGCGCTGCTGGCCTGGCGGTCACCGGCCAGGGCCGGGAACGACACCGATTCCGTCGGCCAGGGCACCCTCTGGGCGATCATAGCGGGCCTCTGCTTCACGGGTGATCTCTGGACCTGGCACGTGGCCATGCATTACACCTCTGCGGCCAATGCCACGCTGCTGGTGGGTTTGGCGCCGCTCTGGGTGGCCCTTATCGCCGTGGTCTTCATGTCAGCGCGCCTGCGCAAACGGTTTTGGGCAGGGCTCGCACTGGCGTTGGCGGGCGCCCTGGTGCTGGGCTTCGCGAAGGGGGCCCGGTGGGGCACGGGCCGCGGCGAGTTCCTGGGCGCAGTCGCCTCGCTTTGGTACGCGGTATTCACCTTGGCCGTGGCCAAGGCCCGGGCCCACCTCAGCGCGCCGTGCGCCCTGTTCTGGGTCGTCGTCATCTGCCTGGGGGGCTTCGGCAGCATCGGCCTGGTCCAAGGGGATGCCTTCACGGGGTTCCCGCTCCGCGCCTGGTTTGCGCTCCTGGGGCTGGGGCTAGTCGTGCAAGTGCTCGCCTGGTGGCTCATCACCTGGGGCCTCGGCCATATCAGCCCCAGCCTGGGCAGCCTCGGGTTGCTCACCCAGGCCATCACCACCGTGATCCTCGGCTGGCTGCTCCTCGGTGAAGCGGTCAAACCCATGCAGGGGTTGGGAGCGGGGTTGATCCTGGCGGGCATCACCGTGGCGGCCCTCGCGCCGCCCATGCCGCGGCTGAAACTGACCTAGAAGGCCGCGTGGATCCGCAGCGCGAAGAGGTTGACCGGCCCGCGGTCCCGGTTGTAGCCGGGGCTCCACACCCGCTGGGCGTCTAGGCTCAAGTTCAGATGAGATCCCATCTGAGCGTTGTAAACGGTCTCGAGAATGCGCTCGCCGCCTTCGTTCAAGCGACCATCGCCCAACAGGAAGCCAGACCCGCCCGCCCTCAAGTAATCCGCGTGGTCCCTACTGAGCCTGTTGGAGACGAAGGCTAGCGAAACCTTGTCCGCAGGACGTCCCCAGGCAGTGCCTCTAGCCTGGAACCCCATGGACAGGCTGCGATCGATTTCCGTGAAGGCCCACGTCTCGGTGGCGCCGTCGTTCCAGCTGTAGCGGGCGAAGGCGCCCAGGTCGCTTGAGAGTGATTGTTCTGCGTTGAGCGCCCAGCCGTACTTGCGGCGGCCCGGCGCGCGGGTGGCGGTCACATCGGGCAGTGGCGAGGAGAGAGCCTGGCGGTACTCGCCCATGCGGGCTTGGTTGATGAAGAGCAGCGCCCGGAGCTTGCCCTCCTGGCCGGCGCAGGCATGGTCGTGCTCAAGTTCCACCACGTCCCCGTGGGCCCGCGATATCTGGTGGTCGAAGTCCAGCTGGTTGGCCTTGAGGGGTTCCAGGAAGCTGCCCAGGCGCAGCGCCCAGGCATCCCAATAACCTTCCAGCGCAATGCCCCAGGTGTAGCCGCGGGTATCCGCCGGGTAGTCCCAGGCAGCGGAGCCCATGAGGGCCCAGTTCAGGAACTGGGTGCGCGGATCGTGGGCGTAGCTGTTGGCGTCGAAGACATCCAGCGTGCTGAAGCGGCCGGCCGTGAGCACCAGACGGCGGCCTGGTTGGGAGCCCGCCAGCTGGTTCTGGTCGCTGCCGACCCGCTGGGAGGCGCCCCCGAACGACCAGGTCTGGCGCAGGAAGACCCGCGCAAGGCTCAGTTTCAACTGGGGGCTGTCCACCCGGTAGATCTCGCCGTTGGGGGCGCCCGCCAGGCCCAGGACCTGGCTGACGCCGGTGCCGGCGCTGAGTTCGGGATTCAGGTATAGTTCGCAGCCCGGCCAGGGGCGCCAGCCGGCGAACAAGGTGGCGGTGAAGGAGGTGCGCGTCTCCTTGCGGGACTGGAAGCTGTTGGGCCCCGCGTAGGGCGAATCGAAGGCGCCATGGCCCTGGACCACCAACGTGCCCTGGCCGTGCAGGTTCCAGGCTGCGTCGCCGGCCTCCTGGGCCGACGCCCCCAGGCAGGCCGCGGCCAGGGCGAGGGCGACAGGCCTCATCCGGGGCCCCCTCATTCCGGTGTGAGCACGCCGCGATCCTCGCGATAAGCGAAGAGCTCACCGAACCTGCCCCAGGTGACCAGCGTCTCGAAGGTCAGTTCGGGGTTCTCCATGGGCAGCCGCTGTTGGATCTCGGCGATGACCTCATGGCGCTTCAGCTCGCCATGGTGCATCTCCAGCATTTCGCCGATGATGCGGAACAACCGCAGGGCCAGGAGCTGCTCCTTCCAGATATCTTTGCGCTGGTCCATGTTGGCGCGCACGAAGCGCTGGCCCAAGGGCGTGAGTACCACCATGCGCTTGGGCGTGTCCACGAAATCGAGCATCTCGGCGCCCTTCACCGAAGCCAGCACCTTCTCGAAGGCCACGTGGGTGTGGGCCACCACCTGGAAGAGGTCGCAGGTGCCGCCCTGGATCTCCAGGAATTCCAGCAGACCCAGGATGTCGGTGCTGGGGGCTGGAGGCAGGGGTTCCACCGTGTCGGACAGCAAACTGGGCTCCGGCGCCGAGATCTCCACGTCCGGCAGCTCGGTGCTGGTGATGATGTCGTGCAGCTGGTCCACCAGGCGCAGGAACTCGGGGCTGCGCGAGTCCCGGGGCCTTGCCAGCGGGTTCTCCACGATGGTGCGCACCCGGCCGGGGTTGGCGGACAGCACCACGATGCGGTCGGCCATGTAGGCGACTTCCTTGATGTCGTGGCTGACCATCAGGATGCTGGATGGGTTGGTGGCGGTGTCACTCCAGATGTCCAGGATCTCCGCCCGGAGGCCTTCGGCCGTGAGGGCGTCCACGGCGCTGAAAGGCTCGTCCATGAACAGGATTTCCGGATCCACTGAGAGCGCGCGGGCCATGCCCACGCGCTGCTTCATGCCGCCGGACAGCTCCCGGGGGTAGGCTTCTTCGAAACCCTCGAGCCCCACCAGGCTGATGGCGCGATTGGCCCGGGTGCGGACGTCATCCTCGGCCATGCCCTTGGCGCGCAGCACCGTGCGGACGTTTTCCTCCACAGTCATCCACGGATACAGAGCAAAGCCTTGGAACACGATGGCCACGCCCGGAGTGAGCCCGTTCATTTCCTGTTGATGATAGTAAACCTTGCCTTTGCTGGCGGAAATCAGCCCGGCAAAGATGCGCAGGATGGTGGATTTCCCGCAGCCCGAGGGGCCGATGAGCGCCACCACCTCGTTGGCGCGGATATCCAGGTTGATGTCCTCCAGCACCCTCAACGGCTTCCCGTTGCCCCGGTCGAAAGACTTCTGGATGCCTTTCAGTTCGCAGATGATTTCATGAGTCACGGCGTGCATGGTCGCCTCACTTGGTCAGGGAATAGCGGGTTTCGGCCAACGCATACAGCGGTTTCCACACCAGGCGATTGAAGATCACCACGGTGAGTGCGAGCACCAGCGTGGAGGCGGCCAGCAGCGCAAAATCCTTTTGCTCCCCAGCCTGGCTCACGATGGCGCCAAGGCCGAAGGTCTTGAGGGTCGGCCCGCTCAGATTGTAGTACTCGGAGACGATGCTGGCGTTCCAGGCACCCCCGGCTGCGGTGAGGCAGCCGGTCACCAGGTAGGGGAAGATCGAAGGCAGGTAGAGAGCCTTGAACCGCTGCCAGCGCCCCAGGCTGAAGGAGGTGGCCACTTCCCGAAGATCGCTGGGGATGGCCGAGGCGCCGGCGATGACGTTGAACAGGATGTACCACTGGGTGCCCAGCAGCATGAGCACGATGCTGCCCCAGCCCAGCCCGATATGGAAAGCGGCAAGCAGGCCGATGACCGCCGGAAACAGCATGGGCGCCGGAAAGCTGGCGGCCACCTGGACGATGGGCTGGAAGATTTTCGAAAGCCGCGGTGAGAGCCCGATGGCCAGGCCCGCAGGCAGGGCCCAGGCGGTGCCGATCAGGATGGAAGCCAGGACCCGTGACAGGGTCAGCCCGTCGGCCCGGGCCAGGTACCACCAGGCCCCGGGCTGCAGCTGGGAGAGCAGGCGCACCACGCCGAAGCCTCCGAGCACGAGCAGGCCTCCGATGAGCAGCAGGGCGATGCCGGTGATCCAGGGCGCGGCCACCTCGGCGCGCGCGGCGGCACTGCGGGGCTCGGCCTTGCCAGTGGCCTGGGGCCGGGCCCGGCGTCGGGCCCGCCAGTGGTCCCAGCGCCGGATCAGCCGGGAACGACGGATCAGGTTGAGGAACCAGCTTTGGGGCGCTGCGGTCTGGGCTGTGTCCTCGACTTTGAAACGCTGGGCCCAGACCACGATCGGGCGCCAGATGACCTGGTCCAGCACGATGATCATGATGATCATGGCGATGACGGCGTAGATCTGGGCCCGCACATCATGCCGCTCCGCTGCGACGCTCATGTAGGAACCCAGTCCGGGCACCCGGAAATCCCGTTCGCCGAGCTTGAAGGCCTCGATGATCATGAGGAAGAACCAGCCGCCGGCCATGCTCATCATTGAATTCCAGGCCAGGCCGGTGGTGGCGAAGGGCAGCTCGATCCATTTGAAGCGTTGCCACCAGTTGAACCGGTAGACCGTGCCCACCTCCTGCAGTTCAGCGGGCACCGATTTTAGGGAGTGGTAGAGGCTGAAGGTCATGTTCCAAGCCTGGCCTGTGAAGATCGCGATGATGGCCGCCAGTTCGATGCCCACATTCCTGCGTGGGAAGATGGCCACCAGAGCCAGCAGCAAGGGCACGATGAAGGTCATCACCGGGATGCTTTGCAGGATGTCCAGGAGTGGCACCAGCAGTTTTTCGGCCCTGGCGTCCTTGGCGGCCCAGAAGGCGTAGACCAGCGTGAAGCAGAAGGAGATCAGGTAGGCGGCCAGCCCCCGCATCATGGAGAAAAAGGTGTACTTCACCAGTGACAAAGGCGAAAGATCGATCTCGATCTGGGGCCGCAGGACATCCGTGACTTCGTGGCCCATCAGGATCAGCCCGTAGACCAGGCCGAAGACTGAGGCCACCAAGGCCAAGTCCACCCACCGCCGGCGACGGAAGGGCGAGAACAGCGCATTGGCCTGGCCCCACATGCTGTCAAGGATTCGGTGGATCATGGCAAAGCCGGAAGGAAGGCCGCGGCCCATCGGATCGCGGGAGGTGTCACATCAAACCATTCCATGGCCGCGTGACCGGAACGTGACGACCGCCATCCAGCCTGGAGGAGGCGCCTCAGTTCCCGGTCTGCGGCCCGGACGACGGAGGTTCAGCGATTGGCACACTACCGCTCATCGCAACCTCCTTTCCTTCGGGACCCAACCTAGAATGGCTTGAATCCCTCATTAGGGTCAACCCAGGGCCCATCAGGGCCTATCAAGGCCGCGGAATGGCCTGGAGCAGCTGGGTGATGACCTGGTCCGTCCGCACGCCGTCGGCTTCGCTCTCATAGGTGAGCAGCAGCCGATGCCTCAAGACATCCGGGGCCAGGCCCACCACATCGTCCGGCAACACATGGTCCCGTCCGTTGACGTAGGCCAGGGCCTTGGAAGCGCTCTGCAGGGCCAAGGAGGCCCGTGGGCTGGCGCCGCAGCGCAGGTGCTCACGGCCTTTCCACTCCTTGCCGATGCCCGGGCGGGTGGCCTGCACGAGCTTGACGATGTAATTGCGGATCGCATCGTCCATGCGCACGCGGCGGGCCTGCTGGCCCATGGCCAGGAGGGTGGCCGCATCGGCGATGGGCCGGACCAGCTCTTCGTTCCCGTCGGCCCGCCGCAGGACCTCCACTTCCTCGGCGGCGCCGGGGTAGTCCACCCGCAGCTTGAACAGGAAGCGGTCCATCTGGGCTTCTGGCAGGGGGAAGGTGCCCTCCTGCTCCAAGGGGTTCTGGGTGGCGAGCACCAGGAAGGGATCCGGCAGGAGAAAGCTGTCGTCCCCGAGGGTCACCTGGCGTTCTTCCATGGCCTCCAGCAGGGCGCTCTGGACCTTGGAGGGGGCCCGGTTGATCTCGTCGGCCAGCAGCAAGTTCGCGAATACCGGCCCCTTCTTGGGTGTGAAGGTCATCTGTTTGGGATCGAAGATCAGTGTGCCCACCACGTCGCTGGGCAGCAGGTCCGGGGTGAACTGGATGCGCCGGAACAGCATGTGGCTGGCCCCGGCCAGGGTCTTGATGGTGCGGGTTTTGGCCAGGCCGGGCAGGCCCTCCAGCAGTACGTGTCCACGGCAGAGCAGGGCCACTACAAGGCGGTTGAGCAGGTGGGGCTGGCCAACGATCACCTTCCGGCATTCGGCGAGCAGGGGCTCCATGGGAGAGGCGGAGGCGGCGGGGGGCATGGGAAACAGGGTAGCGGAGTCCAGTAATCCTGGGCAGCAGCCTGGCAAGGGACCACCGGCCGGCGGAGAAAATGGCCCCGACCGAGGGTAGGCGATGAACCACGGAGGCCTCGGTGCTAGGCTCTCCGCACAGAGGAGCCAGCCATGCGATCTGCCGTCATCGTTGAAGCCAAGCGCACCCCCATCGGCCGTGCCATCAAAGGCAGCACCGCCGCCACCCGGCCTGAGACGCTCGGCGCCGTGGTGCTCGAGGCCATCAAGCCGCTTCTCACGGACTGGAGCGCTTTGGAGGATGTGCTGGTGGGTTGCGCCATGCCCGAAGGCGAGCAGGGCATGAACCTGGCGCGCCTGGTGGCCTTCCGCGCGGGGCTGCCCATCACTGCGGGGGGCACCACGGTGAACCGCTTCTGCGGGTCGAGCCAGGAGACGGTGCTCATGGCGGCCCGGGCCATCCTCGCTGGAGCCGGGGATCTGTTCCTGGCGGGTGGCATCGAATCCATGTCTAAAGTGCCCATGGGCGGATTCAATCCCAGCCTCGATCCCTGGCTGGCTGAGCACTACCCCGAGGCCTACTGCTCCATGGGCATCACCGCGGAGAACCTGGCGAAGGAATACGGCATCAGCCGCCGCGAGCAGGACGAATTCGCCTTCCAAAGCCACCAGAAGGGTGCGGCCGCGTGGGCCGCCGGGAAGTACGCCAAGGAGAGCGTGCCTTTCACCACGAGAGGATTGGACGGAGCCGAATTCAGGGTGGAGCGCGACGAATGCGTGCGGGCCGACACCTCCATCGAAAAGCTGGGCGAACTGAAGGCGGTCTTTCTTCAGGATGGCTCCGTCACCGCGGGCAACAGCTCGCCGCTGACAGACGGCGCGGCCTTCCTGGTGGTGATGGAAGAAGAGGCCGCCAAGGCCGCCGGGCTCAAGGCCCGCGCCCGAATTCTGGGGGGGGCCGTGGCCGGTGTCGAACCTGACCGCATGGGCATCGGCCCCGTCCCCGCGACCCGCAAGGTGCTCGGCCGGGTGGGCCTGCGGCTGGACCAGCTCGATGCCATCGAACTGAACGAGGCTTTTGCTGCCCAGAGCATCGCCGTCATCCGCGAAGGCGGTTTCGACCCCGCCAAGATCAATGCCTGGGGCGGGGCCATCGCCATCGGCCACCCCCTGGGTTGCAGCGGTGCCCGCATCCTCACCACCCTGCTGCACCGCCTCGAGGACGGGGGCGGGCGCTATGGCCTCGCCACCATGTGCATCGGCGGCGGCCAGGGCATCGCGACGGTGATCGAGCGGCTCTGATCCAACGAACGGTAGACGCAGTTCAATCGAGGCCACTCGGAGCGGATCATGGACATCAAGAAGGTCGGAGTACTGGGTTCGGGCGTGATGGGCAGCGGCATCGCGGCCCACGTGGCCTCGGCGGGCTGCGCGGTGGAGCTGCTGGACATCGTCATCGATGAGGGCGCGCCGGACAAGCTGGCGGAGGGGGCCCTCGCCGGCCTGCGCAAGAGCAAGCCCGCGCTCATGATGCACGAGTCCTTTCTCAAGAAGATCCGCCCCGGAAACCTGCGGGACCACCTGGACCGCCTGGCGGACTGCGACTGGGTGGTGGAGGTGGTGAAGGAGGATCTCCAGGTGAAGCGCGACCTCTACGCTCGCCTGGAAGCTCATTTAAAGCCAGACGCCTGGATCAGCTCCAACACTTCGGGGATTCCCCTCAAGCTGCTGGTGGAGGGCCGCTCCGAGGCCTTCCAATCCCACTTCGTCATCACCCACTTCTTCAATCCCGTGCGCTACCTGCGCCTGCTGGAGTTCGTGAAGGGACCGGGCGTGGATGAAGCCCATGCGGCCGAGTTCAAAGCCTGGTTGGAGGAGCGACTGGGCAAGGAGGTGGTGCCGGCCTTCGATTCGCCCACCTTCATTGGCAACCGCATCGGCATCCACGGAATCATGTCGGTGCTGAACCTCGCCCTGGCGGAGCACATTCCCTTCGAGGTGATCGATTCGGTGCTAGGCGAGGCCGCTGCCCGGGCCAAGTCCGCCTCCTTCCGCACCGCGGACCTGGCAGGCGTGGACATCATGTCTGCTACCGCCAAGAACGTGTTCGACCTCTGCCCCAATGACGAGGCCCACGACACCTTCAAGCGACCGGATTTCCTGCAGTGGATGCTCGACAATAAGCTGCTGGGCAACAAGACCAAGGGCGGATTCTTCAAGAAGGGCGAGAAGGACGAAAAGGGCAAGAAGACCTTCCTGGCCCTCGATCCCGCCACCCGCGAATACCGGCCCCAGATCAAGAAGGATTGGCCGCTCCTGAAAGAGCTGAAGGGCATCGACGACCCCGGCGAGCGGGTGAAGACCTTGCTCACCAGCGATTCCGAGGCCGGGAAGCTGGCCTGGCGCTGCATTGCCCCGAACCTCACCTACGCGGTGAACCGCCTGGGCGAGGTCACGGACCTGCCCCTGAACGTGGACAACGCCATCAAGAACGGCTTCGCGTTCGAACTGGGGCCCTTCGAGCTGTGGGACACCCTGGGCGTGGAACGCGTGGTGGCCCGCATGGACTTCGAGGAACTGCCCGTACCCGACCTTGTGCGAAAGATGCTGGCCAAAGGCATCACGAATTTCTATGTCTGGGAATTCGGCGTCCCCACCGCGCAACTGGACCCCAAAACCCTCCAGCACGTGCCGATCCTGGAGGACAAGAAGGTCATCATCCTCAAGCGGGAGATCGGCCGGGGCAAGGTCATCGCCGAAAATTCCTCAGCCCAGCTCATCGATCTCGGCGATGACGTGGCCTGCCTCCAATTCCGCACCAAGATGAACGCCCTCGACGACGGCATCGTGATGCTCATGGAGGACGCGCTGCAGAAGCACATCCCCGGGAAGTTCAAGGGGCTCGTGCTGGGCAATCAGGGCCAGCATTTCAGCGCCGGGGCCAACCTCGTGTTCGTGCTGAACGCCGCCAAGGACAAGCAGTTCGACCTCATCGAGGAAGCCTCGCGCCGGCTGCAGTACGCCGCGCGGATGCTCACCTATGCGCCATTCCCCACGGTGGCGGCGCCCTTCAACTTGGCCCTGGGCGGGGGCTGTGAATTGACCATGGCCTGCCAACGGGTGGTCGGGCATGCCGAGCTTTATCTCGGGCTCGTGGAAGTGGGCGTGGGCGTGATCCCCGCCGGCGGCGGCTGCCTGCAGATGCTGCTCCGCATGGAGGAGGCCATGAAGGCCAAGGGCGAGCTGGGCCCCATGCCCAAGATCAAGGCCGCCTTCCAGTTCATCGGCACCGCCAATGTGAACACCAGCTTCGACGAAGCCCAGCGGAACGGCTACCTGCGCCGCACCGACCGCCGGGTCATGAACAAGGCCTTGCTCCTGAACGAGGCCAAGCAGGAGGTCTTGAAGATGGTCGCGGACTTCAAGCCCGCGCAAGAGCGCACCTTCAGGCTGCCGGGCCTGGGTGGCGTGGCGGCCCTCAAGAGCGCTGTGAAGGATTTCCAGCTCCAGGGCCTCGCCTCCGACCACGACGCCATCATCATGGGCGAGCTGGCGAACATCCTCTGCGGCGGCGACGTGAGCCCGGTGCAGGAGATCACCGAGGAGCGCATCCTCGAGCTGGAGCGCCAGGCCTTCGCCCGGCTCTGCGGCTACGAGAAGACCCAGGCCCGCATGGATTCCATCCTCACCAAGGGCAAACCCCTGAGGAACTGAAACCCGTCAACGCCCTCCAATGTCCCGATACCATGGAGGAATGACCCCCCTCCAGCTCCGCACGGCCCTGGTTGCCTGCGTCGGCCTAGCAGTCTCGGCTCAGGCGCCCACGCCTGGCGCAGCTCTGCCCGCCTATTTCCCGCTGCCGCCGGGCATGGAGGTGAAGGAGGGCAACCGCGAAGCCTGGTCCTACGACCAGGAGTCCTTCGACTTGCGCAATCCGGCGACCCTGGGACTGGTGAAGGTGCCCATCCAGGGGCGCACCTGGCGCTTCGTGCTGCATTCCACCGAAGCCCGTCCCATCGGCGCGCTGACCCTCATGGCCGGCTACAAACCGATGCTTGAAGCGGCCGGCTGGACTTGGCAATGGGAGGAACGGGGCATCGCCAAGCGGGTGGCGGGCGATACGGAAAGCTGGCTCCGCATCAATCCTTCCGGGGGCGGCGAATTGAAGGTGGTGATGGTCGAGAAGGGCGCGCCGCGGGCGCTGGTGCTGCCGGCTCCCGGGCTCAGGCCGGAGCTTCCCAATGGCAATGAGGACTTTCCGTACCTGCCGCCCTGGCCTGGCGCAAAACTCGTGGGCAGCGCCGTCAGCCAGGCGCCGGTGGGATTGAAGCTGCCGGACGGGAAGGAAACCCTCGCGATGGTCAATTTCATCGACAAGGAATACCAACTGCCAGAGACGATCGCCGCAGCGGAATTCCTGGCGGCCTATCGCACCGCCCTTGAAAGCGCCGGCTGGGAGATCGAGGGCGCCATGCGCGGTGCCATCCCGCAGATCCAGGCCAATTACATGAAGCATGGCCGCGACATCCGCGTCACGCTGAGGCTGGCGGGCGACGCCATGGGCATCTCCGTGGCGGACGTGGGCGCCCAGGTCACACCCCCCTCCAAGGAGAAACGCTGATGTCTGAGACGCGGTTGATGCGGGCCCTGCAATTCGAAACCACCGGCGACCCCAAGGAAGTCCTGCGCCTCAGGGAGATCCCGGTGCCCGAGCCGGGGCCCGGCGAGGTGCGTTTGGCCATGCAGTTGCGCCCCATCAACCCTTCGGATGTGCTCCAGGTGAAGGGCGTGTACGGCAAGCGCCCGCCTCTGCCAGCCATCGCCGGGCTCGAGGGCCTGGGTCTCGTGGACGCGCTGGGAACGGGCGTTTCGGGTTTCAGCATCGGCCAGCGCGTGGTTCCTATCGGGGCCCAGGGCACCTGGGCGGACTATGTCGTAACCACCGCGGAGAACCTGGTGCCGATGCCCGATGGATTGCCGGACGCCAGCGCTGCCCAGGTCATTGTGAATCCTCTCACCGCCTGGATCATGGCCGTTGAGGAGTTGAAGCTCGAGCCGGGGGACTGGTTGGTGCAGACCGCCGCTGGGTCCATCGTGGGCCGCTGCCTGATCCAAATCGGAAAACTGCGGGGATTCAAGACCCTCAACCTTGTGCGCCGCCCCGAGCAGGTGGCCGAGCTCATGGCCGACGGCGCCGATGCGGTGCTCTGCACTGAGGACAAGGATTGGATGGACAAGGCGCAGCAACTCGTCGGCGCCAAAGGAGCCGCTGCGGGGGTGGACGCGGTGGGCGGTGCCCTAGGCGGCGCCGTGGCCATGCTGCTGCGGCGCAATGGCACGCTGCTCATCTATGGCG
Organism: Holophagaceae bacterium; assembly: GCA_025357545.1. Taxonomy (GTDB): domain Bacteria; phylum Acidobacteriota; class Holophagae; order Holophagales; family Holophagaceae; genus JANXPB01. The sequence continues at coordinate 42,096 of JANXPB010000165.1, read as the reverse complement.
CCCTGTCCATGGAACCTCTGAAGGTAGCCGGTGGGCAGATGATCTTCCGCACCCTGACCCTCCGGGGTTTCTGGCTCACGGATTGGAAGATCCGCACCCCGAAGAAGGAACAAGAGGCCATCCTCGGCGCGCTGCTGGAAGCGATGTCCAAGGGCCAGATCACTCCCCCGGTTGAAGTCACCTTTCCCTTGAAGGAGTTCCAGGCGGCCATCGAGAAGGCCGACGGGTCAGGGCGCAGCGGCAAAGTGCTGCTGTCGAACTGAGCCGAGCCAGGCAGGGCAATTAAGGAGTCCGGTAGGATGGTACTTTCTGGAAGCCACAGATGACCGCAAATGCCTCCCCCCGTTCAGTCCTCAAAGACGAAGTGTTCCTGCGCATGGCCCAAGAGTTGAGCCGCCTGGGGACCTGCTGCCGGCTCAAGGTCGGCACGGTGCTGCTGCGTGCGGACGGCGGCATCGCCGCGGCGGGGTTCAATGGCGCGCTGCCAGGCATGGGCCATTGCACCCCGGAGACCTGCAACGAGACCACGCGGTGCCTGCATACCAGCCATGCCGAGGAAAATGCGTTGGGGTTCTGCGATGGCCCTGTGGCCACCGCCTACGTGACCCATGAGCCCTGCCTGACCTGCGCCCGGGCCCTGGTGCGCCGGGGCGTGCGCCGGGTGGTGTTCGCGAAGGCCTATACCAGCATCGGCGACCAGGAGCGGCGGGAGCGCCAGGGCATCCTCGAGCATTTCAACGTGGCCTGGGAACAGTTGGCGATCTGATGCGTGACCAGGTTTCACCTCTTCGCCTCAAGGCCGCCTGGGTGGTGGCCGTAGGCATGGATGCGCTGCAGGTGCTCTTTTTCCCCGCCACCATCGAGGGCGGCGTCTCGCCTGTGGCTGATGGCCTCGATTTCCTCGCCATGGCCTTGCTCTGGATGCTGGTGGGCTGGCATTGGACCTTTCTGCCTTCGGTGATCGTGAAGGTCATTCCGGTCATGGACCTGGCGCCCACCTGGACCATCGCTCTCGCGATCGCGAGCAGGAGCCTGCACACCCAGGCTCCCACGCCCGAAACTCCGGCCCCCAGGGACGTGACGCCAAGGCCCCCCGAGGATGGCCGCACGCTCGTCGTAGAGTCCAAGTCAACGACCAGCCCAACCCACCCTGAAGCCTGAAGCCCCCCTCCGCGACCGAGCGAAGCGAGGAGTGGAAGGACAGCGCAGTGCGCTGTCCGATCGGGGGGTAGTCCCGAACAGGAAACAGACGAAGACAAAGAGTGACCCCGGCGCGATTTGAACGCGCGACCTTCTCCTTAGGAGGGAGACGCTCTATCCAGCTGAGCTACGGGATCCCGAGCCGGAATTCTCTCATGAGTCCTGTCGGAATCCAACGCGGGTCAGTCTTTAAGGCAGCCTGAGAGGGTTGGTGCGGTGGTTGGAGGTCAATGCTCGTTCGAATTCCAGTGATACAGATGGATTCGGACGGAATCGTGCAAAAATCCGCCCAGAGCGTGAAATCACAGAGAAAATTCCCTGGGGTACGGATTTTTGAACCAGATGGGTTTTCGCTTGATTCAAGGGCGAACCTTGAGTTGTATGGTGCTTTTGCTGGCCTGGAATTGTTGAACTCCGATGCTTTGGTCGGCCGGGAAGTTTTTTTCGGAAACCCTTGTTCCCATCGCGGCACGGAGCTATGCTCAGGGTCATGAAGTCAAAATGATGGAGGTTTGGCATGGCGTCACTCACGCGTTGGATTCTACCCCTTGGTGCCTCGGTTGGCCTTTTCGCTGCTCCGGGCTTGGGTGACACCGGTTCTCAGGCACCCTCCAAGGGCTGGCCTTGGGAAGTCCAGTTGCAACTCGACCAGATGAGTTACGACAGCCATTCGGTGCAGGGCCCTCTCGGGAGCTTCAAAGCCGGGGCTGATCCGAGCGTGGGTTTCGGAGTGCGCTTCGCCATCGACCCGATCTGCACCTCCTGGGGCTCGGTGCTCTTTTCCGCGGGCTATCGCGCTCCGAGCGACGTCACCATCAAATACGGCCAGAAGGCCCCCTTCGACCTGAAACATCGTTCCCAGGCTGAAGTTGGCGTCATGGCCCGCTTCGGCACCAATGAACCTCGCCGCCGCTGGGAGTGGGGCGTGGGCGTAGACGAACGCTTCGATTCCATGCGCGCCACCGGACCAGCCGGCACCCCCACAGAAGACAAGGCCTGGCGCCCCTGGGCCCGCGGCATGGTGCGTTATGTCTGGGACGATGGCAAGTCTGCCCAGCCCTTCCTGGGCTTGGAAGTCGCCGGCGCCCTCGGCAAGGTTCAAGTTAATGACCAGAACTACTATCAGGACTTGGTCGTGTTGACCAACACCTTCCCCGCCGGTTTCCGATCGCGTGTTCAGGGCCCTGAGAGCCTGACCCGCGGCCATTTCCCCACTTTCCAGGTGGCCCTCATCGGCGGTATCCGCTTCGGCCACAGCAGCTGCGCCAAGCCCATGGCCATGGCCCCCGTGCCGGCCAAGGAAGAGGCTCCCGCCCCGGCCCCGGTGGTCGAGACCAAACCGACCCCTGCTGAGCCGACGCCCGCTCCCGTCACCGAGACCACCCAGGCCAAGCCCGTTGAAGCGCCGTCCGCCCCGATGGTGGACGTGCAGACCCTCACCGTGCATTTCGGCACCAACAAGTTCGTCCCCACCCAGGCCGCTGCCACCGCAGTGATGGGCTGGGTCGAGAAATACAAGAGCGTGGTTGACCCGAACGTCACTTCCGTCATCGGCCACACGGACAGCCGTGGTTCCCGCAAGTGGAACGAGGAACTTTCCTTGAAGCGCGCCCAGCACGTGGCCCACATGCTGAAAGAGCACGGCATGAACCTGGATGCAGCCAAGATCGAAGGCCATGCCTTCGACGAACCCATCGGCGACAACAACACGACCGAAGGCCGTGCCATGAACCGCCGCACGGATGTGACTTTCAAGGACGGCTCCAAGTTCCGTGTCACCGGCAAGACCGAGACCGCACCTGACTACAGCCGCACCGGTGGTCCCCGCAGGAAGGCCAAGGCTGCTGATGCCGCCGCTGCTGATGCGCCGAAGGCTGACGCCCCGAAGGTCCACAAAAAGAAGAAGAAGTAGCTCTTCCGAGCCATAGAAAAGGGCCCCTCGCGGGGCCCTTTTCTATGGCGTTTCCATGGGCTGGCTAGGGGTTGGCTAGCTGCGTGGGTCGGCTCAAGCCTTCGCGAGGTACTCCTCGTAGACGCCGTGGAAGTCCTCGATCTTCTCGCCATCAAAGTGCCAGATGCGGGTGGCAACCTCGTCGATCAGATCCTCGTCGTGGGTGACCAGGAGAACGGTGCCATCGAATTTCTGCAGCGCCATGTTGAGAGCCACCACGGCTTCCAGGTCCAGGTGGTTGGTGGGCTCGTCCAGTACCAGCACATTGGGCTTCTGCAGCATCAGTTTGCAGAACATCAAGCGGCAAGCTTCGCCGCCGGACAGCACTTCGGTCTTCTTTGTGCCTTCTTCGCCGCGGAAAAGCATCTGGCCCAGCACGCCGCGGATCTGCTCCACGGTTGCATCGGGATCGAATTGGCGCAGCCAATCCACCATGGTCCACCCGGTGGGGATGGATTCCCGGAAGTCCTGGGCGAAATAGCCCACGCTGGCCTCATGGCCCCAACGGACGGTGCCGCCATCCAGCCTGACGTAGGGTTCCGTGACTCCGGGCGCGCCGTCCAGCAGCGCATTCAGCAGCGATGATTTGCCCACGCCATTGCGACCCATGATGGCCACTTTTTCGCCACGCTGGATAGTCCCGGAGAAGCCGTTAATGACATCGACGCCATCATAGCCCTTCCTGATTTTGTCGAATTCCAGGGTGTGCTTCCCGCTGGGCCGCTTCTGGTCGAACTTGATGAAGGGCCGTTGGATGTTCGAACGCGACAGCTCGCTGGGGGCCAGGCGCTCGACTTCTTTCCGGCGGCTGTTCACCTGGCTGGAACGCGTGCCCGCCGCGAAGCGCGCGATGAATTCGTTGAGCTGCGCGACCTTCTTTTCCCGCTGCTCGTTGTCCGACTCGATGCGCGAGCGCAGTTGGGTCTTGGCCATCACCATGTCGTCATAGCCGCCGGTGTACTGGATGATCGTCTGGTAGTCGATGTCGGCGATATGGGTGCAGACGGCGTTGAGGAAATGGCGGTCGTGGGAGATGGTGATCACCGTGCCGTCGTAGTTGCAGAGGAATTCCTTCAGCCAGTGAATGGATTCCAGGTCGAGATGGTTGGTGGGTTCGTCCAGGAGCAGGGCCTGGGGATGGCCGAAGAGGGCCTGGGCCAGCAGCACACGCATTTTCTGGCCGCCCTGCAACTCGCTCATCCTGCGCTCATGCAGAGATTCGGGGATGTCCAGGCCGTCCAGCAGGATGGCCGCATCGGCTTCGGCCGTGTAACCGTCCTCGTCCCCCACGGTGCCTTCCAGTTCCCCCAGGCGCATGCCGTCAGCGTCGGTCATCTCTTCTTTCTCGTAGATGCGATCACGCTCCTCGAGGGCACTCCAGAGGCCCTTGTTGCCCATGATGACCGTGTCGATGACCCGGAACTGGTCGAAGGCGAACTGATCCTGGCGCAGGATGCCCATCTTGCGCGGCCGCTGAACCAGGCCGGTCTGCTGCTCCAGTTCCCCGGCGAGGATCCTCATGAAGGTCGTCTTCCCGGCGCCGTTGGGTCCGGTCAGGCCGTAGCGGTTGCCGGAATTGAACGCGGTGTTCACGTTCTCGAACAGGATTTTCGCGCCGTAGCGCATGGTCACGTTTTGGACGCCAAGCATGGTTTCCCCAAAGGCGGGCGGTGGTTCCGGCCCGAACCCTCAAGGTTAACGCGATGCCCGCCTTGCCTGGAGCCTTTTGTCAGGGGGACTCGCGAGTGCTTCCGCCCAAGGGCTAGTTTTTTTGCAATACTGGACCTTCCATTCCCTAACGCGCCCTTAGGTCTTCCCCGGATTCCTTCAGAACCATGTCCCTCGATCCCGAAAAAATTGGCCGCTATGAAGTTCAGTGCGTGCTGGGGCGCGGGGCCATGGGCGTGGTCTATCTGGCCCTGGATCCCTTGCTCAAACGCTCGGTCGCGGTCAAGACCATGCGCGACAATGGCGAGGATGTCTCCAACACCATGGAGCGCTTCAAGCGCGAAGCGGAGATCAGCGCCAGGCTGAACCATCCGAACATCATCACGGTCTACGACGTGGGCGTGGACAACGAGATGGGGCCCTTCCTGGCGATGGAATACGTCCAGGGCGCGAGCTTGGCCCATCTCATCAAGGAGAATCTCCCCATGGACGTGGGGCTGCGGCTGTTGCTGCAGGGAATGGCGGCGCTGCAGGCGGCGGAGATCGCGGGGATCATCCACCGGGATATCAAGCCGGAGAACATGCTGGTGAGCCTGGAGGGCCGGCTGAAGCTCATGGATTTCGGCATCGCTCGGGGCGACCAGTCGCGACTTACGGCGGCCGGAATGGTCTTCGGCACACCCTCTTACACCGCGCCGGAACTGCTCGTGGGGGGCGAACCGTTGCCTGCGACGGACCGCTATGCCTTCGCGGTTACGGCCTTCGAGGTCTTCACCGGTTGCCTGCCTTATCAGGGCACCAGCGTTGGGACGACACTCTACCGAATTGTGCACGAGGCACCTAAATTACCCGATACCTTGCATCCGGACCTGCAGGGCGTGTTCCTGCGGGCTCTGGCCAAGGATCCTCTGCAGCGCTACCAGGACCTGCCGGGGTTCATGTGGGCACTCATCAGCGCAGCCCCCATCGCCTCGGACCAGAAGGCCAAGCTGCTGGACAACCTGGACAACGACCGGGTCACCACTGGCACTTTCAATTTTCCGATGACCCCGCCGGTGGGGTCCACTTCTCCCGTGGCACCCCTGCCGGGGCCAGCCACGGATTCCCAAGCGCTCATCTCCACGGTGTTGGCGGATTCAGGAGCCATGGAACCACCGCCCATCGACTCCCACAAAACCCAGCTGGGCGTGCACGTGGAACCCATCGAGGAGTTGGGGGAGCCGCTGCCCGAGCCCGAGCTTCAGACGGCTTCGGAACTCCTGGCGCAGATGAACTCGAACGATGCCGGCAACGAGGACCTGACTCGACCGGCCTTCGATGCGTTGGACATCCAGGACACCTTTGCCACGCAGCCGGTCCAGAGGCCCGATCAGGTTCCAGTGAAACGGGGCCGTGGCCTGCTCTGGGCGTTCCTCGTTCTGCTTATGCTGGGTGTGGCTGGAGCCGGGGCCTACTTCCTGAACCCTTCCAAGAAACTCATCCGCACCATGGAAATCAGCAGTGAGCCTTCGGGCGCAACGGTCTACCTGGATGGCAAGATCCTCGGCGAGACGCCGCTCAGCCAAGTGGAATTGAAGGAGGGCGCGGCAGCGCTGAAACTGGAATTGGCGGGCTACGAATCCCAGACCTACCAGATCAAGCCTGGTGAAGTCTCGGTCAAAGTAGCAATGCAGCTTCCACCCCACACCATCCCCGTGGCCACGGATCCCCCCGGTGCCCAGGTGTTCCTGGACGGCAAACTCGTGGGCCTTTCTCCCCTCCAAGGCTTGGGCATCCCCACTGAAGGGGCCCACCGCATCCGCATCACCCATGATGGCTACCTGCCCTGGGAGGCCGAGGTGGATCCCACCTTCCCCTTCCCGGAGGTGGTCCGCCTCACTCCGCTGCCGAAGAGCCGTCGTTGAGCCCCAACCGCACCTCGTCGAAATAGGCGGCCGCGGCTTCCCATCCCACCCCCTGGCTTCCGAAGTGGCCCAGGACTCGAAGGCCCAGAGCCCGCGCCCGTTTGGCGACGGCGACAGGCAGCTTGCCTTCGAGGGAAGAAGCGTCCAGTCGGCCCTCGCCGGTGAGCACGGCCTCGCAGCCCCGGCAGGCCTCCTCGAAGCCGAGCACGTCGAGTACCTTTTCTGCGCCGTCCGCTAGTTCCGCGCCCAACGCCAAAAGTTTCGCCCCCAGACCCCCCGCCGCGCCTGTGTAGGGACCATCAGGGAGTCCCAGGGACCACAACCGTTCTTGGAGCACCGGGAGTTCCTCCGGCCGGGCCCCCTTCTGGGCTCCAAACACCCGGACTGCCTCCCTGAGGTCGGTCCGCACATCGCAGAACACGAGGGTCTGCGGAAGTTGAAGCAAGGGCCAATCCCGCCCGCCGTCCACCGTCGCACTGCCGCCCAGACCGATCCATAGTTTCGGCGCTTGCCTGAGCTGCCCAATGAGTTCGCCCAGGCCGCGGCTGGAGGCTCGGACCGGATCCCGTTCCGGGATGGAAGCCAACCCGATCACCTGCGCACTCTCGATGGCTATGGTGCCATCTGGCAACTGCAGTACAGGTACGGCACGCATGCGGCCAAAGGGATCCTCCACTTTGAACCAAAGCAACGTGCCGCCCAAACCAAGTTGGAGGCACTCCAGAAAGCCATCGCCCCCATCACTCAAGGGCAACAAGCGGTCTCCGGTTCCCGCCAGCCGCCGCGCCGCCTCCAGGGGGCTGAAGGTGCCCTTGAAGGCAGTGGGGCAGACCAGCTTCACGGTTTGAGCGCCGCTTTCCTGCGGCTGCCCGTCGGGGCTCGCTCCAGGTTGCGCAGGGCCTGCTTCCACGCCGGAACATCCAGGTCGATGCCGATGATCACCGCGACCGAGTCGGCGGAAGGGCCTGCACCCTTGGCAGGCATGGGCGTCACTTCGAGCCGCCCATCCGCCACCTGGAAAGCCCAACGGTCGCTGCCATCCTGGCGGGCGGGCCAGCCGTCGAAACTGCAAACGCCCTTCGCACGGAGCAGTTCGCCACCCGGTGGGGAGAGCTGGAACAGTGTTTCCAGCGCCGAGGGATCGATGGGGTGGTCCCAGTGCAGGGTGAGGGACCGGGCCGCCGCAAAACTGGCCCCCTCAGCGGCAACCCAGCCTTCGGGTAGTGGGCGCAGGTCTCCCTTCCAGGGATCGGGGGCGTCGGCCGGAGTCTCGCCCTGCCGGGTCTGGACGAGCGGCAGGTAGGGTAAGGCGTGGCGGATCTCCGCTTCCCAGGCGAAGGCCAAAGAGGGATCCAGGTCGGTCTTGCTGATGTGGATCAGGCTGGCCAGCGCCACCTGCCGGCGCAGCAGCTCCCGCTGCGTCAGGTGCTGCACCGGCGTGAGGCAGGACACCAGGGTGAGGCAGCCCGCCAGGCGCAACCGCCCTTGCAGCGCGGGATCCAATTCCAGATCCAACAGGTCGGTGGGATCCGCGAGGCCCGTGGTCTCCATCACCACCCGTTGGGGCCGCAGGTCTTCCGGCAGGTCGCACCAGGCCGCCAGGGCTGCCACAACGTCATCCCGGAGACTGCAGCAGACGCAGCCGTTGATGAGATTTTCGATGCCGGCCAATTCGGGCAGCGCCACATCCACGAGGGCGCCATCCACACTCACGGAGCCGAATTCATTGATGAGCACCGCCACCCGGAAATGGTGTTCGAGGGCGCCTTTCAGCAGGCGATTCACCGCCGTGGTCTTGCCAGCGCCCAAGGGACCCGTGACGATGAGGACTTCGATCATGTCCCTATGATGCATCCAACTGACTTCATCTATCTCGCGCTGGTCTGCCTTGTGGGCGGGGTGGTGCGTGCGTGGGCGTGGGCGTCGTCGCGCGGGCTGCCCGAAGCATGGCGCCTGCGGTTGGCGGCCCGGCCCCCAGCCGACCTGAGCCCCGGGTGGATTTGGCTGCACGCCGTGAGCGTAGGTGAATTGCTGCTCTCCGAGGGCTTGGCGGGTCGGCTTCTGGACACGGGCCACCACGTCCACATCACCACCGGCACGCCTGCAGGACTCGCCCTTCTGCGCGCCCGGAGGCCTGCCTGGGACCGGGGCCGGGGCCTGCTCAGCGGGGGCGCCTTTCCTTTGGATGACCCCACGGGCCTGCGCCCTTTCCTGAACCACCCGCCAGGAGTTTTCATCGCTCTGGAGACAGAGCTGTGGCCCAACCTGCTAAGGCAACTGGAAGCCCGCGCCGTTCCGCGCCTGATTGTGAACGGGCGCTTAACGGAGAAAAGTCAGGGCTGGGGAGCTCCCTGGCTCCGGCGGGCTGCGCAGCGGCTCAGTCTGGTGGCGGCCCGGGATCCTCAATCGGCGAAGGCCTTCCGCCGCCTCGGTGCGCCGGTGGTGTCCCTGGGCGGAAATCTGAAGGGGGATCTCGCCCTGCCGGCGCCCCTTGGGGAGCCCTGGAAGCTCCTCCGCCTTGCTTGGCGCCAGGATCCCATCCTGGTCGCGGGCAGCACCCTGGAGGGCGAAGAGGCGCACATCCTTGCTGTCTGGAGCACGGTGCGTCAGGACTACCCTTCGTTGCGGCTGATCCTCGCTCCCCGCCAGCCCAGGCGCTTCGAGGAGGTAGCTGAATGGCTGACGCGGAGTGGATTGCTGTTCCGACGCGCCTCGCAGGCGTGGCCAGAGACCCCGGAGACCTGGGCGGATTGCCAGGTCCTGCTCCTGGATACCCTCGGGGAACTCCCAGCAGTCTATGGGGAAGGCACCCTTGCGCTGGTGGGAGGGGGCTGGCTGGGCCAAGGTGGGCACAATCCGCTCGAGCCCGTTGGCTGGGTCCTTCCCACGCTTATCGGTCCGGGGTATCGGAATTTCGAGGACATCGTGGGCCCATTGCGAGAGGCCGGGCTGGTGGCGGTGGTCGAGGCCTCCGGGCTGGGTGACCGGCTCATGGACCTGTTGCGGACCACGCCCAAGCGCGGACCCGGTTGGCAAGGACATGCCGCCTTGCCGCCGGGGATCGGGGGGGCGCTGGAAAATTCTTGGCGTTTGATCCAGCCTTTCCTGCCGAGGCTAGGTTAGGAGCCGTTAAAGAATCACCAGTGTGTCTCTGGTGGTTCCTTAACGGCGCCTAATGCCGTTCGCACCATCCCGATGTATGGATTATTTAAGACCAACGGCTTAACCTAGCTGATCCCCCAGCGGAGCCCCACGCCGATGAACGAGCAGTCACCCCACGTCCTGTTGGTCGATGATGATCCGGCTGTGCTGGGGATGGTGTCCGACGCATTGAGCCACTTCGGCATCAAGGTGCATGCCTTCTCGGAAGGAAGCCCAGCCCTGGCCCTGCTTGAGGACCGGGATTCGCCGCCCATCGACATGGTCATCTCCGATATCAACATGGACGGGATGGATGGCTTCGATGTGATCACCCGCGTGAAGGACATCCAGGCCAGCATGCCGGTAGTGCTCATGACCGGCCAGGCTTCGCTGGAATACGCGGTGCGGGCCATGCGCATGGGAGCCGCCAATCTTTTCCAGAAACCCCTGGCTTTGAAAGAGCTCGTGAAGAGCGTCTTCCGCCTGGTGGAGATGCACCGGGAGTTCCGCCTGGCCCAGGACGGGCTCAAGGGGCTGGTATCCGAGACGCGGCATTTCTGCTTCCGCTGCGATGAGTTGGATATCGGCAGCATGGTGCGCCACCTCACCGACCGGCTGGTGCCCATGGGGTTCGCCTCGCCCTCCAACGTGGATGTCATCTCCATGGCCTTCCACGAGGCGCTGGTGAATGCGCTGGAACACGGCAATCTGGAGCTGGATTCCTCCATGAAGGGAGACCTGTTCAGCGACACCGATCCCTACACGGCCCTCCGCCAGCAGCGGCTGGCCGACGAACAGTACGCGGCCCGAACCGTGGATGTGTTCATGGAATCCACCCCCGCGAGCTTCCAGGTGACGATCACCGACCAGGGCCCCGGCTTCGACACCTCCCGGGTGGTCTACGCCCCCGAGGACTCCCTGAACCGCATGACCGGCCGCGGCTTGGCGATGATCCAGATGGTCATCGACGAGGTCACCTTCAACGGGATGGGCAACCAGATCCAACTAGTGCTCAAGAAAAAGACCAGTTGAAGGGAGTCCCACCCAGGACCCCAATGAAAAGGCCCCGCATGGCGGGGCCTTTTCATTGGGGGCGGAGCGGCTAAAGCGCGCCCTCGATGAAGGCCTTGATCTGCGGCTTGGGCTGGCCGCCAACGATCTTGCCTTCGGCCTTCCCGTTCTTGAACAGGATCAAGGTCGGGATCGACATGATGCCGTACTGGCCCGCCACCTCGGGGTTCTCGTCGACGTTCATTTTTACGAAACGCGCCTTGCCTTGCATCTCTCCGGCCAGCTCGTCCAGGATGGGCGCGATCATTTTGCAAGGCCCGCACCAAGGGGCCCAGAAATCCACCAAGGTGACACCCTCCTTGACGGTTTCAGCGAATTGCAAATCGGTGATATGACTGACGAGATCGGACATGGAACTCCTTGTAGGGTTGATGATGGACCGCCTGGCTGCCCGTTTCAGGGAACTGGTGACAATCCGTCGGGGGGCGGCGAACCGCCCCACTGGGCGATGGTGAAGATGCTCATGTAGCGTTCGTTGGTTTCCCGGAGCCGCTGGGCAAGGACCTCGCACAGGGCGAACAAAACCTTGAGGGCCAGATGGTGGTGGGATTCGATCAGGTTCCTCAGGTCTTTCAGGGGGATGAAGAAGAGCTCGGTGCCTTCATGGGCGATGGCATCGGCCGCCCGGGCGGAAAAATCGATGAGGGCCATTTCACCGAAGAAGGAATGTGGTTCGAGGACCGTAAGGGCCTCTTCACCCGTGTGGCTGTGCTTGGAAATGCGCACGGAGCCCTTGACCACTATGTAGAGTCCATCTCCAGGGTCCCCTTCTCGAAAGATGAAATCATTGCCTTTATATGATTTCACCTGCCCGATGATGAGGATCTGGGCGCGCTCAGTCTCATCCAGGTTCCTGAACAAGGGGGACTGGGTTAAAAAGGCGGTATTGATCACGGGGGCGCCAGGCTCATGGGTACAAGGGCACGGTGGAAGCGACATCGAGGCCGAAGCCCCGCAGGCCAATGTACTTGGTTTCGGAGCGGCTGAGGAGCCGCATTTCGCGGATGCCCAGCTGACGCAGGATCTGGGCACCCACGCCCACATCCCGATCGCTCGGGCCGATGGGCAGGGATTCACCGTGGACACCTTGGGTGGAGGCGTGGCGGCGGAGGTACACCAGGACCCCGCGACCTTCCCGCTGGATGGCCTTCATGGCGGCCAGGAAAGCGCAGGAGCCCCCGGCCCCGAAGCCTTGAAGGTCTTCAGGAAGGGTTTCGAGATGGACCCGAACCAGAGGCGGAGGACCCGCCAGATCCCCCATGGCGAAGGCCAGGTGGGTGCCTCCGTCCAGCAGGCTGGCAAAGCGATGGACTCTCAGCGTCCCCCAGGCGGTGGCGGCCTCGCGGCATTCCAGTTCCTTGACGATCGGATCGATGCGCAGGCGGTAGGCCACCAGGTCCGCCACCGTCACCATCAGCAAGCCGTGTTTCTCGCAATAGGGGACCAGATCCGGCACCCGGGCCATGGTGCCGTCGTCCAGCATGATCTCGCAGATGACGCCGCTGGGGTGCAGACCGGCCATACGGGCCAAGTCCACGGAAGCTTCCGTCTGGCCGGTCCGGGTCAGGACGCCGCCGCTCCGGGCCCGCAGCGGAAACACATGGCCGGGCTTCACGAAATCCGCTGGTTTGGCGTCGGGCGCGATGAGGGCCCGGATGGTCCGGGAGCGGTCCTGGGCGCTGATGCCCGTACTGGTCCCGTGCCGGGCCTCGACGGAAACGCAGAAGGCCGTTTCGAAGGGGCTGGTGTTGTCGCGCACCATCAGGGGAATTTGCAGGTGGTCCAGGGTCTCGCCTTCCAGCGCAGCGCAGATGAGCCCGCGCCCATGGGTGGCCATGAAGGCGATGGCTTCGGGGGTGACGTGGGCGGCAGCCAAGGTCAGGTCGCCCTCGTTTTCCCGGTCCTCGTCATCCACCACCACGACCATCAGGCCCTTGCGGATGGCGGCTATGGCGTCCTCTATGGCGGCAAATGGGCTGCTCACGGGCACCCCGGTTCCGGCCGGTGGCAGGATCTCGGGAAGGACGGTTTCCGGGGTAGGCTCATGCTAGGATTCTAGAACACTGCGACCGTTAGATATTGAGAGGAATCCTTCCATGTCCCAGGGTCTCATCCAAGGGTCCATGCGCGAAGCGCCACTGCCCGACATCATCCAACTGGTGAGTCAGGGCGGGAAGACCGGCTGCTTCAATGTGGTGGACGATCCACGCCGCGCCAAGATCTACCTGAAGGACGGGCGCATCGTCCATGCGGTGAGCAGCTCCGCCGAGGGCCTGGATGCATTCTACGAAGTGGCGCTCTGGCTCGATGGCACCTACAGCTTCGAGGAGGGCGACCAAAATGTTGTGCCCACCATCACAAAGCCCAACGCCTCCATCCTGATGGAGATGGGACGCCGCATGGACGAGTGGCGGGTCATCAGCCAGAAGATCACCTCGCTGGACCTCTATCCGGTCTCCACCCTCCTGCCCGGCGAGGTGCCCACGGGCGTGAATCCAAGAGAGGCCAAACTGCTCCTCATCGTCACTGGCTGGTACTCCGTCGCCGAGTTGGCCGAAGTCATGCAGAAGCCCGTGCTGAACGTCGCTAAGGACCTGTACGGGCTGGCCATGGGCGGGCAGATCACGCTGCGGGGTGTGCGATCCGGCAAGCGGCCGGCCATCGAAGCTCCCCCGTCGGAGGCCACCCAGGCGGTCCCCGTGCTAGTTGAAGCTACGAGGACTGAAGCCCCCCAGGGCTTTCCGTTGGCTGACGAATCCGGGGGCTTTCCCTCGTCTCTTGCCCAGCCGGGAGGCGCCGGAGGGATTCCCGTCACCGTGCCGGCTGCTCAGGCCGCCCCGATCCCCCAGCGTCCCATGGCTGCCTCGTCGGCTGCGGCTTTCATGTCAGACCCGGTGAAGATGGCCAAGTACACTGCCTTCACGCAGCGAATTTCCATCACGGCCAAGCAGGTGCTGCCCGCGGAACACCACGAAATGGTGAACCGACTCCAGGCCAAGGCCACCCAAGCCCTGTTGGGCGGGGGCGGACCTGATGCCGTCAAGGAGATGGCCTTGGGTATTTCGCGGTCGGCGGTGGATGCGGGCGCCGACGCGGAACTTGTGAAGACCCTCAATGCACAACTGAAGGCGCTCTTCGCGAGCAAGTAGAAGGGAATCCCCATGGGTCAACGAAGATACAGGAGCCTCGGCGGGGCTCTGCTGGTCAATGCACTGCTGGTTCTTTTGGGTCTGGGTTGTGTGGACGCCGCTGGGGGCGGCAGCACCGGCGGGACCGTGCTCTATGCCTACGACTCCACCACCAGCCAGGTCCTGGAGTGGGATGCCAATTCGTTTTTTGCCAGCGATAGTCCCACCGTCCTTAAATCTCTCGCTAGCAACGCTTTCAACAACCATATCCAGACCCTCGCCTGGGGCGGCCTCTGCCTTGACGCCACGGGCAACCGACTATACCTGGTGAACGAGACCACCGGCGACGTGGTGCGGGTGAACAATGTCCGCAATGCGACTGGAACCCTTCCCACCACAGGCTCCGATGCGCCGGTGAGCTTCACGCTGGGCGCTTCCAGCAGCGAGCGCCTTTCCGGCGGCAAGTTCGGGCAGGCGGCGGTGGATCTCGGCACCGGCACCCTCTACGTTTGTGAACGCAACGACAGCGAAACCCGCATCTGGGTCGTGGCCAACGCCGGTAGCCAAGCGGCGGACAGCACCGTGGCCGCCAGCAACACGGTCAAAGTGACGGGTGACAAGGCCTGCACGGGCGTGGCTGCCGGGCTGAGCGGCCAACTGTACGGCTATTTCGAATCCGGCAATGACATCGGCCCCGACAAGCTCAGCGGCCCCCGCCTGCGCAAGGGTGGAACCAGCGGATTCTCGTCGGATGCTTCGGTGCTCGTGGGTGCTTCGACCCTGCTCGGCAAGTACGGATCCCTGGCGTTGGATACGGGCAACAACCTGCTGTTCGTGGCCCGACATGATAGTGATGCGGGCTCCAGCGCCAATCCGGTCCTGGCCTTTTCCGTCGGCAAGTTCAATGGTGGCGGTTTCAACCAAGGTGCGGATTTTACGCTCGGAACGTTCTCCGCCCAACAAGACCTCCGGGTCTTGGCCCATCCGGGCAACAAGGAGTGGCTGGCGGCTTTGTCTTCCAACAGTGAGACCGCCAGCGGCAAGATCCATATCTGGAAACTTCCCCGGGACGTCACGGGCGTCCCGAAGGTCAAGACCTTCTCGAATTCGACCTTCAAGGGGATCGCCTTCGACGGAAACAACTGATGCTCCAACTGCGCCTGCTGGCCTTGCTGCTGAAGGATGTGCTCCGCGACATCCTGAGGCATCGGGGCCAGCACGCGTTGGCGGTGCTCACCCTGGCTTCCGGTCTACTGCTGGCAGGTGGCGGATTGCTGCTGGTCGAAGGCCTAGATGCTTGGGTGAACCGGTTGGAGTCCATGGCGAAGATCACGCTCTACGCCGCAGAGGGCGGCAATCTGGTTGAGGCCGAGGCCCGCCTAAAGCGGGACCCCCGATTTCTGTCGGTGCGCCGCATCTCCTCGGCGGAGAACACCAAGGGCTTCCTTGCCACCACCCGGGAAGCGGGCCTGATGCTCCAGAGCCTCGGCCAGGAGGCCCTGCCGGAGAGCCTGGAATTGACCCTGCGACGGGAACTGCTGTCCGCCAAGAAAGCCTTGGCCGTGGGCGAGAGCCTGAAGGAGATTCCCGGCGCCGGGGACGTGGTGGTGGACCAGGAAAGGCTGGAGGCCCTGCAGCGCAATGGCCGCGTCGTGCGCAACGCTCTCTCCACCCTGGGCCTCCTCCTGCTCCTGGCGGCAGGTTTTGCCACCGGGAATGTGATCCGCATGACAGTCCAGGCACGGAATGATGAGATCTCCATCATGCGGCTGGTGGGCGCAACCGAGGCCTTCATCCGGAGGCCCCTCATCCTCGAAGGTGCCCTGCTTGGTCTTGCCGGCAGCGGCTTTGCTCTGGCGGGACTTTTCGCCGCCTGGTTGCCGGTCTCCCGGGGTTGGGGAGGCATCTCGCCATTTCTGGTGAACTTGGCCCGCGAGGGATTCTTTTCATGGCGCAGCATCCTGATTCTCGCAGCGGTGGGTGCGGCCACGGGCGCACTGGGCGCTGCCTGGGCCTTCTGGGCCACCCAGCGGGAAGAACGGCAGGTGCAGCTGGCCATGGAGAATGCTGGTTGAACCTGGTTTCACGAAGCGTCGGTAGGCATTTCAGGGAGAGTCCATGATCCGGAAACAGCAGGCCCTCGACTACCATTCCCAAGGCCGACGGGGAAAGATCGAGGTGGTGCCCACCAAGCCCACCAGCACCGCCCGGGACCTGGCCCTGGCCTATACACCCGGCGTGGCGGAACCCTGCCTGGAGAT
This sequence comes from Holophagaceae bacterium, assembly GCA_025357545.1. Lineage (GTDB taxonomy): Bacteria > Acidobacteriota > Holophagae > Holophagales > Holophagaceae > JANXPB01. Next base: position 25,772 of record JANXPB010000165.1, on the reverse strand, counting down.
CGAAAAGAACCCTGAAGATGCTTACAAGTACACCGCCAAGGGCAACCTGGTAGCCGTGATCTCGAATGGCACGGCGGTGCTGGGCCTGGGGAACATCGGAGCCCTGGCCGGGAAGCCGGTCATGGAAGGCAAGGGCGTCCTCTTCAAGCGCTTTGCGGACATTGATGTGTTCGATATTGAAGTGAATGAAACGGACCCAGAAAAATTCATACAGATCGTAAAGGCGCTGGAACCCACTTTCGGCGGCATCAACCTGGAGGACATCAAGGCGCCGGAATGTTTCGAGATCGAGCGTCGTCTCAAGGCCGAAATGAATATCCCGGTCTTCCACGATGACCAGCACGGCACTGCCATCATCAGCACCGCGGCGCTCTTCAATGCTTCGGAACTGGTCGGCAAAAACCTCAGCGACATGAAGGTGGTCTTCAGCGGCGCCGGGGCGGCCGCCATCGCTTGCGCCGACATGATGATCGCGGCGGGCGTGCGGCTGGAGCACCTCTGGCTCTGCGACACCAAAGGCCTCGTGTACGAAGGCCGCACCGAGGGCATGAACATCTACAAGGAGAAGTTCAAGAAGCCTTCGAGCGCGCGCACCCTGGGGGACATCATCTCCGGGGCCGATGTCTTCGTGGGCTGTTCCTCGAAGGGTGTGCTGACCCCGGAGATGGTCGCGTCCATGGGACCCAATCCCATCGTCTTCGCCATGGCCAACCCTGATCCTGAAATCGACTATCCGACCGCCAAGGCCGTGCGCAGCGACATCATCATGGCCACGGGGCGCAGTGACTACCCCAATCAGGTGAACAACGTCCTGGGCTTCCCGTTCATCTTCCGGGGCGCCCTGGACTGCCGGGCCACGGAGATCAACGAAGCCATGAAGCTGGCGGCGGCCAAGGCTCTGGCGGCGCTGGCCAAGGAGGACGTGCCCGAAAGCGTGTCGAAGGCCTATGCGGGTCAGAAATTCACCTTCGGTCCTGAGTACATCATTCCCAAGCCCTTCGATTCCCGGGTGCTGCTCTGGGTGGCGCCGGCAGTGGCGAAGGCCGCCATGGAATCCGGTGTCGCCAAGACGCCCATCGCGGATTTCGCGAAGTACCGGGAGCAGCTGGAGGGGTTGCAGGGCCGCAGCAAGGACGTCATTCGCTCGGTGCTGAACCGCGCCAAGGCGGACCCCAAGCGGGTGGTCTTTCCAGAAGGCGACCATCCGCAGATCCTCCGGGCCTGCCAGGCCATGGTGGAGGAGGGCATCTGCAAGCCCATCCTGCTGGGCAATGTGGAGAAGATCCTGGCCGCGTGCGCGGACCTTCATCTGGATCCCCATGAGGTCGAGATCCTCGATCCCGACAACGTGGACTGGCGGCCCGCGGCGGTGGACCTCTACTACGAATTGCGCAAGCGGAAGGGCGTGACCCGCTTCGAGGCGGAGCGGCAGACCCGCCGCCGCATCGTCTTTGCCGCGCTGATGTGCCGCATGGGCCGGGCCGATGGCGTGGTCGCGGGGCTCACGCAGTACTACCCCGAAACAATCCGGCCCTGCCTGGAAGTCATCGGCACCAGCGAGGGCGTCCGGAAGGCCTGCGGCGTCTACACGCTGGTGCTCAAGAACCGGGTGGTCTTCTTCGCCGACACCACGTTGAACATCGAGCCCACCGCCGAGGAATTGGCGGAGATCGCCCTGCTGACCGCGGACCTGGCCCAGAACCGCTTCGGCATCGAACCGCGCATCGCCATGCTCTCCTACAGCAATTTCGGCAGCGTGAACCATCCCGCGGCCAAGCGCATGCAGAAGGCCGCGCAGCTGGTGAAGGCCCTGCGTCCCGACCTCCACTGCGATGGCGAGATGCAGGCGGACACGGCGCTCAGTGCCGACATTCTATCGGAGAACTACCCTTGGGCCGATGTCCAGGGCGGCGCCAACGTGCTCATCTTTCCGGGCCTCGCCAGCGGCAACATCGCCTACAAGCTGATCCAGCGGCTGGCGGGCGCTGAAGTCATCGGCCCCATCACCTGCGGCATGAAACAGCCGGCGAATGTCCTCCAGCGCCACAGTGACCTGAACGACATCCTGCACCTCACAGCGCTCACGGTGGTGGAGGCTCAGCAGAATTGAGGAGAGCACCGGCTCACTTCCGTTCCAGCTTTTCCATCCACTTCACCAGCTCGGGATCGCCGCCACTGCTCCGGTCCAGGGCGGCGCGGAAATCCCGCAGCGCTTGGCCGGACTCGCCGCGTTTGAGGTGCACCAGGCCGCGTTCCTTGTAGGGCAGGCTGTCTTCGGGGTCCAGCAATTGCAGATGGGTGGAGGTCCAGAGCGCCTCTTCCCAGGATTCGGCCTTCACAAAACGCAGATGGAGGTTGCGCACCAGGCGGGTGAGGATGGCGCGGTGGGAAATGGGCCTCAGCATCTCGGGTTGGAAGGTCACCCGCCCGGCGGTGGCCTTGGCCACCAACTCCTCGGCCTCCTCTTCTCCGACTGCCCGGCCGCCGTGGAAAGGGTCGATGCAGAGCACCCCTTCAGGGGTGCGCAGCCCTGCCAGAAAATGTCCCGGCAGTCCAATGCCCACAGCGTCCAGGCCCAGCCGCCGGGCCACGTCGATCCAGAGGATGGAAAGCGAGATGGGCAACCCCCGCCGCCGTGCGATCACCCGGGGCAGCACCGCGTTGCGGGGGTCCTCATAGGTCTCCCGGTCACCCCGCAGGCCCACGTGGCGGAACAGGTGGTGGTTCACGGCTTCAAGGGCCTCCACCGAGTCCCAAGGCAGGGGCATGCGGCCTGCCAGACGGTCTGCCCAGTGCTCCAGGAGGCTCAAGGCGGGAGTGGGATCGGGATCATCGAGCAAAGGGGACACGGCATGGATGGCCCCCTCGGCGAGTTGCTCACAGTGCGGGTCGCGGAGCAGAAACTCGTGTAGCGACACGGACTACCGGCCGCCGGCGCGGGCGCGCCAGACCCGGCCGACGATGAAGGCCAGCAGAGCGATGCCCATGGCCCAATAGATGAGGGGGGTGATGCTGCTGGTGGCAGCTTCGACCTTCTTCTTCTCGTCGGCCTTGCGCGCGTTCTCTTCGATGGAGAGCTTCTGCCGGATGTCACGGGCATCGGCCACGGCTTTCTTGGCGGAGTCCCGGGCTTCCTGGGTCTCCTTCATCGTGGGGTCCTGCTTATCCGGCGCATTGTCCTGGTTGTCTTGCAGCACCAGGAGGTGGGCCCGCTGGATGCGGGTGCCCCGGGTGGCAGGGCGGTGGCTGCGGGCGGCGGCCGGCTTGAAACTGCCCTCCTCAGGAGCCGCGCCCTGGTCGTAGCTGTTGTTGTCCAGGGCTTCGGTCAATTCCTGGATGTCCTGGCGCATGGCCTGGATGTCCCCATGCTGGCGGTTCAGCAGGCCGCCATGGAGCCACAGCAGGCAGACCTGGGCGCCCAGCACCGCCACGAGCGCCACGCTGGGCCACAGGGGTTGATGGGAAACGGGCGGCTCGTTCATGCAGGATCCCTCCCCAGGATCAATAGAGTACGGTCATCCCGGTTCTGCGTCTCGAATTTCGAGACATCGTGAAAGACCGCTTCGCAGGCGGCGCGCAGGCTCCCGGTGCCCCAGAGCCTCTGGAGCTGGGTCCGGAAACGATCCAGGCCGTATTGGTCCCCTTGCCGGTTCATGGCTTCGGTGAGCCCATCGCTATAGAGCACCAACCATTCCTTCGGCTCCAGCCGGCCCTCCTGGATCTGCCAATCGTCTGGGCCCGCCGGGCGCAGGCCTAGGCCGCGCCCGTGGGGATTCAACTCGGCAAATTCGTGGGGCTGGGCGCCTCGCAGAAGGAGCGCCGCGGGATGGCCCGCCCGGGCCAGCCGGTAGTGCCCATCCTCGTCCCATTCGAGCATGCAGAGCGTCAGGAAATCCCGTTGGCCCATGAGGGTCCGCAGAGCCTGGTCCAGCGAGGGCAGGATGGTTTCAAGGCTTTGATCGTCCCGTTCAGTGGCGAATTCCAAAAGCGCGATGGACTGGCTCATGTAGAGGGCACCCGCCAGGCCTTTGCCGCTCACGTCGCCCACCGCCGCCAGCCAGGACAGCTTGCCGCCGGGTGCGACCCGCCGCTGCTTCACCCACAGCAGGTCACCGCCAGTCTCCTGGGCGGGATCCAGGCGCAGGGCCATGTGGAAACCGGGGGTGACCGGAGGAACCGTGGTGATGAGGCCCTCCTGGATGTGCCGGGCCGAGGCCAATTCCTGCTCCATGCGCCCCTGGTCCAGCAGCCGCTTGTGCAGCACCGCCGTGTCCAGCACGATGCCCGTCTGGATGGCGATTTCCCGCAGGAGTTCCCGGTCTTCGCGCCCGTAGTTCAGTTCTGAATACTTCCCGCCCAGCAGCAGGCCGGTGTGGGCAGCGTCGTTCACCATGATCAACACCAGCACCTGGACTTCAAGCGCATCCACGTGGGCCCTCAGCGAGGGGTCCTGGTCGCGGATCCAGTCGGCCTCGTCGCTGCCGAGCCCCAGCACGAGTTCCCGGTTCTCCCGGGCGTGGCGCAGGAGGCCCGCCGGGATCTCGAAGCGCCGCGGTCCGAAGGAGAGACCGTCCTTCTCGGCTCCGGGCAACTGGAGGCTGTTGCCCTCGAAAGGCAGCACCAGCAGCGCTTGGGGGCGGAAAGCCTCCTGGAGTGTGGCCTGCAGGCTGCTCAGCACGGCTTCTTCCGAGAAGCGTTTCTTGGTTTCCCGCAATTGGCCCAGGATGAATTCCCGGGCGGTGCTGAGATCCCGCCTGAAACCCCGCCGCACCGTGAGGAGAAGGCGGCGCAGGAACCAGCCCACCGGGAGCGCGGAGATGCCCAGCAAGGCGCCGATCCAGGCCGCCGGTACCACGGTGATGCCTTCGGCGAAAAGCCAGGCCAGGCCGCCAAGGTACACCACCAGCACGGTACCGAGCACCAGGAAGTAGGCCAGCCAGCGGAGAATGGCCCGACGAACATCGAGGAACCCGTGGCGGACGATGGCGTAGGCGAAGGCCAGGGGCAGCAGGGGCAAAGGCGTGAAAAAGACCCATGACTCCCGGCGGAAAAGCAGACTGTTGTTGAATTTGAACGCCACCGCTAGGAGCGCCACGAAATCCAGCAGCACGGCGGAGGTGAGGATGAGGGCCGGCATCAGGGCCCTGCGCCGGGCGACGGGGAGGCGCCAGGCGCCGCGCCAGAAGCAGATGACACCCGCCAGCGCGGCCGCAAAGAAAAGGGCTGGAAACAGCAATTGGGTTTTGCCCTCGAACAGCGGGCGCACCACCTGGGTGACCGCCTCGAACTGTTTGGGATCGAAGCGGGCGCGGTAGTTGTTGCCGAGGACCTGAAGCAGCCCGAGGACCAGATTCAACAGCCCGCCGAAGCTGAAAACGAGGTAGAGGCCCCTTAAAAAGCTGCGGTTTTTGCGCAGCGGAAATGGATAGGGGAAGCGCAGGAAAAAATGGAACCACAGGGGGGGGAGCAGGGCGAAGGTGAGACTCCCACATAGGGCCCGCAGAAACTGGAGCCACACCGGCAGAGTGCCCAGAAAGGGCCGCACGGTGATGGGCACCAACAGGGCCAGCAGGCCCAGGTAATAGAAATGCCGGGCCACCTTGCGCTGGGCCGAGGACACCACCACCAACAGGCCCAGGGCCCAGGCCACGAGGGCCGAGATCACCAACAGGAGGCTCGCGATGCTGAAGGGCTTGATGAGGCGCACCGGTTGCTGGAGGGTGCGCCCTTCACGTTCCAGCGTGTAGACCAGGATCCGGCCTTCGCCCTCCTCGTTGATGCGCTTCTGGGCGTCGCCGACGGTTTGAACCGTGACCTTGTGTCCGCTGATGGCCTTCAGGACATCCCCTTCGAGCAGGCCTGCTTCTTCAGCGACGCCGTTGGGAAGGATCTCCCGGATCACCACCCGATCGCCTTCCACCACCCAGGAACACTGGTCGTCAGAGTAGGCGTAGATCCATTGGAAAAGCGCGAAGGAACCCAAACACAGCACCAGCCCCAGTAGACTGGTCACAATCAGCCTCAGTTTGATGCGCTGGAGGGAAGGGGACACGGGATGCCTGGGGAAAAGCCCTGCTGGATTCTGGTGGGTGGAATGCGGAGGCTGGGGGCGGCGCTGGCGGAAGACCTGGCCCGGGATCACGCCTTGGTGCTGACCGGGTCCCGCGAAGCGGAACCAGTTTGGCTGAAAGCCCTGGAGCGCCGCACCTCGATCCGGACTTTGCGGTGGGATGCCATGGATCCGGATCTTGGTACCCAGATGATGGCAGACCTCGCCGCGCTGGAAAGCGATGGAATCCGCCTCGAGGGCGCCGTCCTTCTGGCTGGGGCCTTCCCTGAGCAGCGCTTTGGCCACTGGACCATGGACGATCTGGAAAGGACCTGGCGCCTGAATCTGAGCTTTCCCACGCTTTGCGCCCAGGCCCTGGCCCCCAAGTTGGCTGATGGCGCCTGCCTCCAATTCCTATTGGACGCTTCCATCCACCACCCCTTCCTGAAGCGGCTCCCCCACAGCGCCTCGAAAGCAGGCCTCGCCTCGCTGATTCCTGGTCTGGCCCGCCTGCTGGCGCCGAGGATCCGCGTGGTGGGCCATGCCCTTGGCACGGTGTTGCCCGATGTTTCCAACGATGCGGATCGGTTGGCTGCCCGCACCTTGCTCCAGCGCAACGGGGAACCCGCCGACGTGGCCCGCGCCCTCCGTTTCGCCGCGCAAAGCCCTTACCTGACGGGCGAGATCATCACCCAGGATGGTGGAAGATGATCAAGGTGGTCTGGTGGTGAGATTCAAGGTCAATGAGATTTTCCACAGCATTCAAGGCGAGGGCACCCGGGCGGGACGGGCCTGCGTGTTCGTGCGCCTGACGGGCTGCCCATTGCGCTGCGTCTACTGCGATACGCAATACGCTTTCTACGAGGGTGGCTTCATGGAACTGGCGGAGATCGTTCAGGAGGTGAAGCAGCGCCTCGGGCCGCCCCAGTACGGACCTGACGCCCCTTTCGTGGAACTCACGGGCGGCGAACCCCTGGCCATCCCCGGGGCGCCGGACCTGTTGCGCGCCTTGCAGAAGCTGGGGTGTGAGGTGGCCCTGGAGACCGCCGGCAGCCACGATCTGGCGCCCGTGCCGAAAGCTGTCATCAAAATCGTGGACCGCAAGACCCCTGGCAGCGGGGAAGGCCACCGCTGGCTGGAATCCAACCTGGACCATATGGTGCCGGGACAGGACGAATTGAAATTCGTACTGCTGGATGAAGCCGACTACACCTGGTCAAAAGCCTGGTGCGCGGAGCGCGGCGTATGGGATCGATATACAGTTTTATTCAGCCCGGTGCATGGCGGCCTGGATCCGGCCTGGCTGGCGGAGCGCATCGTGGCGGACCGACTGCCGGTGAGATTCCAGATGCAGTTGCACAAGCTCGTTTGGGGGCCCGAGCGGAACGGGGTCTAACCGCGAAAAGCTATTTCTTCCACAGGCCGAGGGTCTGCTCGATGGGACCGGTGACGGCGGGGCCCTGTTTGCGCGCCCGCGCGATGGCCAGGGCTTTTTCCAGGAGCTGGAGGGCCTGGGCCTTGTCGCCGTGCAGATAGAGCAGTTGGGCCTTTACGGCCAGGTTGGCAGGCTGCTCATTCAACTTGATGGAGCGTTCCGCCCAGCCCAGGGCTTCGCCCATGTGGATCTCTTGGTCCGCGCAATAACGGGCCGCGTCGCTCAGTAGCTTCCAGTCGTTGGGGCGCTCCTTCAAGGCCTTGCGCATCCTCGCGGTGACGATCTCATCCACATCCACTTCCACCAGAAGGCTGATGCGCAGCTTCTCCCAATAGAGGTCCACGTAAGCGGTGGCGCTGCTGGCGGGATAGATTTCATACGTAAGCCATTCGGTGTGGGGCACCGTTTTAGGTTTCACATCCAGGCGCAGCACATCCTCGCGGGGGTCGTATTCCCAGGCGCCTTCCTGGCGGGCGCGCCTGTTGAGGATGACGGTCCAATGCTCTGGATTGGGAATGGAAAAGAGCGCGTAGGTCCCGGCGGGGACCTTCTGGCCGTTCACTTGCACGGGGTCGCTGAACCGGATGGTGGTGGCCTCGTTGGCGCCCGTGCGCCAGACTTGGCCGTAGGGGACAAGGCTGCCGAAAATCGGCCTCCCTTTCACCGCGGGCCGGTGGTAAAGGACTTCCACCGTCGTGGTGCCGACAGTCTGGGACACGCTGGCCGATGGACTCAGCTGAGGGAAGATCGGGGGAGTCTGGGAAGCACGGGCAAGGGTGGAGCAGACGGCCAGAAAAAGATATGCAGATCTATGCATCATGAAGTCTTGACTCCAGATTTCCAGGTGGCAAGTTCGCGATCCTTGTCGCTGAACCATTCCTTGGGTGGCTGCTTGTCGGGAGGGAGGGCCCGGGCGGTCTGGATGGCCTTTTCCAGCCAGGCGATGGATTCAGGGCCATGGCCCTGCCACCGCAGGATGCGGGCCTTGGTCTCCTGGTTCCAAAAGCTCGGGCCGGCCTTCAAGCTTTTGTCGATCCACTCGCTGGCTAGGTCCATGTGGATGTCGTGCTTCTGGCAGTAGTCCGCGGCCTGGTACCAGGGGACCCAGTCCGTGTGCGAGGCGGTGGCAAGCTTGAATTCCAGGTGCTTCCAATAGATCGCCTTGGAGTCGAAGACCACTGGAAAGCCCACCCGCAGCGTCTCCCAGGAGAATTCGATCCGAACGCTGTCTTCTCCGGTCAGGCGGATGTGGTAATCCAGCCACTCCTCGTAGGGCACGCTTTCCGGGCTCACCTCGTAGCGCAGCAGATCGTCCTTTGCGTCATAGGAGTAGGCGCCCCACTGCTGCGCTTTGCGGCTCAGGATCAGGGTCCAGCGGTTCGGGCCGGGAATGGCGAAGAGGGCATAGGTGCCTGCGGGCACATCCTTCCCGGCCACCTTGCAGGGGTCGCTGAAGGTGATGGTCGTGGCAGCGTTGGCGCCGGTGCGCCACACCTGGCCGAAGGGCACCAAATCGCCCCAGACCACCCGGCCCCTCACCGCAGGGCGGTTGAAACTGAGTTTGATGGAACTGATGCCGACATCTTGGCTCAGAGTGGCCGCCGGGCTGGTCCGCAAGGGGGTGAGGCGGACTGGCTCCGGCATCTTGGCGACGGGGGCTTGGCCCTGGGCTGAGAACACGGCCGAGGCAAACAGGACTGAACAGGGGAGGCGCATGGAGGCTCCGTGGATTTTGGGGAGTTTAATCCTTCGGTGGGAAAAAGAAACGTATCGGACGTTGGGCGAAGGTCGTGCGGAGGGTGCGGCCGAGCTTCCGACGAGCGCTGGAATCCAGTCCCCGGGCCCGTTCCGCCGTGATGAGCGCAAGCCCGAAGGAGACTCCGAAATTCATCACCCCGATGGCTCCGATGCCCGCCAGTCCCCAGGCCACATCGGCCCAAGGAATGGCGCCCCCGGGGTGGAAGGGCAGAATGCAGAGGGCGAGGGAGGCCGCCGAGAGAGTCACATGGCGCACTTCCACGGGCAGTCCCATGAAGGCCAGCAGCAAGGGCAACAGGCCGAGCAGCAGGCCAAGCACGAGGTAACCGACGATGCCGCTGAAATGGTGCTCCACGAGGGGTGCCAGCCGTGCGGCCTGCTCCGGCCCCAGCCAGCGCCGGATGCGAGGATTGGCCGCCAGGGCGTCCGGGAAACGGCGATAGGCGCTCCAGTTTCCGGCCCACCCCGCCGCGAGGCTCGCCAGCCAAAGCAGCACGCCGGTCAGGGCCGCGAAAGGGATGGCCCAGGAGTGCACGGGATGCAGGTCGTTCAGGCCATGGGCGGCTCTCTCCGCCGTCAGGACCGGGTGCCCCGAAAAAGCCTTCCAGGCTAGGTCCAGCAGTAGTGTCGCGGGAATCGTGACCAGCACGTTGCCCAGCGTCGCGGCCACCTGGGAGCGGGTGATGCCTTCGCTGAGGCCCACTATGGTGTGCGCGGATTCTTGGTTCTCAAGGGCTCCCGCCAGCGCCGAAGCCGTCATGGCTGGTTGTTTGGAAGCCAGGGTGAAGTGGCAGAACTGCATCAAGATGAAGCTCGCTGCGTAGTTGGCTGCCAAAAGGAGGCCGATGGGCATGGGGGCGAAGGGCAGGGCCGCGATGCTGTATTTGACAGCTGCGGTGAAGGCCGTCAGCGCGCCGCCACCGCCGCCGGAACCCAAGGTGCGCCACCACTCCTTCCGGCTCTGGGCCACATAGTGCTCGCCCGTCTCGCCGGTATGCTCGACCACCTTCCGCGCCAGCCGCCGCAAGGTGCCGCGCACCAGCCCCGACAAGGACCGCTGCTCAGCGCCCATGCGGATCAGCAATGCCGCCAGCGCCAAGCCATCCCCTTCGCCCAGGGCCAGACCCACGAGCTTCTCCAGGCGCTTCAACTGGATCTCCAGCAGATCCAGCCGGTAGACCAGATCCGAAGAAACACCATGCTCATCCAGATGGGCGAGGGCCATTGAAAGACGCTCCCGGCAGGTGTCCAAAAGGGCATTCCAACCTGTTGCCGCAGCGACCCCCGTCGATCGCAAGGCCGAGAGGGCTTCGGGCAGTCGGCTGAAGGGAGAATCCAGCTCCCGTGCTTCGGGGCCCAGCCCCAGCAGGTCCCGCGAGAGGCCCAGGGCTGCGCAACGGAAGCCCACCAGTTGCGCCGCATCCCAATAGCTCTCCACCGGCAATGCCAGCAACTCTTTCCATGGTGTGAGGTCCTCGAGCCTTGAACTCTCCAGCCATTGGGCGTCACTCTCGTCGAGCCGCAGACTCTCCAGCAGGGCGAACAAATCCTCGGATTCATCCAGCCGCGGAATATAGCGGTCCACCAGCCGCTTGAAGGCTTCTCGAAGAAAATCCGTGTGCTGGGGCAGGCCCATTTCCGCCAGCATCCGAACGGAGTTGGCGCGCAGCCAATCCTGCCTTAGCTGGTCACGGCAAGCTTCGGACTGGGGGTGGGCGGTCAGCGCCAAGTTAAGGGTCCGCAGCAGCTCCGTCCGGGGGGCCCCGCCCGTCCAACGTCTGGGTTCAGCCTCCACGACCAATCGGAGAATCGCCTCCACTGGTCGCGGGCCCGCTGCCAAACTGAGGAGAGCGCTGGTGCGGTCACCCTGCATTCTAGTAGCCCCGCACGCGATCAACGGCCCCTTCGATGGGGCGGCCCTCGGCAAAGCGGTGCAGGTTGTCGAGTATGTCGGGGATCAGGTTTTTGGGCGTGGAGGGCCCGCTGTGATGGGGGGTCACCGTAACCTTCGGGTGGTGCCACAAAGGCGAGTCGGAGGGCAGGGGCTCCCGCGGAAACACGTCCAGCACGGCCCGGCCCACCTGGCCTGAAGCAAGGGCTGCGACCAGGTCCTCGATCCGCATCAGATCACCACGGCCCACGTTGATGAGGGTGAGGGCGGCATTGCCGTGGCGCAGGAACTCCGCATCCACCATCCACCGGGTTGCAGGCGTGGAGGGCGCAGAGAGGACAAGGCAGCGCGCCGAGCCGAGCAGGGTGGGCACATCGGTGACGGTCCGGAGAGGAAATTCTGCGTCGGAGCGCGCCTCCCGCACCAGGCCGGTGACCTCCATGCCAAGGCTCCGGAGGGCCCGCCCGATCTGGCGGCCGATGCGCCCGAAACCCAGCACCAAGGCTGCCTTGCCCCCCAGGTCTTCGGGGATGAGCGCGGGGTTCCAAGTGCCCTCCCGCTGGGCGGCCGCACAGGCATCAACGTGCTGCGGCTCGTGCAATAGATGGCAACAGACGTAGCGCGCCATCCAGAATCCAAAGTGGCCATCGGCCCGCGAGATGGGGATGGTCATCGGTAGTTCTGGGTGGGCCACCAGGTGGTCCACGCCCGCGCCGCTGTTCTGGACCCACGCCAGGTGGGGCATTCGGGGGGCGAGGCCTGCGGGCAGCCGCCAGCAGAACAAGCCTTCCGCCATCGCGAGCCACCCGGGATCCAGCGATTCCCATTCCCGTGGATGGCTGCCTCGGATGTCGAGCCGGGGTTCCGCCACAGCGAGGGCCGGCACCCACTCGGCCCAGCGATGGTGGATGACGGCCAGCTTCCGGGCGGAGTCGCTCATGGTTTCAGGGTCCAGGGTGGGAGGTGGACTACGGTTGGCCCCTATCCCACCGAAAACATGACATCCTTGAGGCAAATGGGCCAATGCCCAGGAGGAACTTATGAAAAAGCTCATGCTCACCGCGCTCATTGCGGTCTTCGCCGCGTCTGGTTTTGCGGGCGAAGGCAGGAAGTGCGATCCCGCCACTTGCAAGGACAAGGCCTGCGCCAACAAGGCCGACAAGAAGGGCTGCAAGGATGGCAAGGATTGCAAGGACAAGAAAGCCTGCGAGGGTGAGAAGAAGACCGAAGCTCCCAAGGCCTGAAGCTACGCATCAGCAGCCCCGGTTCAACCCACGGACCGGGGCTATTGAATGTCAGGGGGGGAGTGCCTCGAAGCTCTCCTTGGCATGGTAGCTCGAGCGCACAAGCGGTCCGCTCTCCACCCGCTGGAAGCCCATCTCCAGGCCCTTCTGGCGATACATGTCGAATTCCGCAGGATCCACGTAGCGTTCCAGGGGAAGGTGCATCTGGCTGGGGGGGAGGTACTGGCCAAGGGTGGCGATATCGACGCCCGCATCCCGCCAATCCCGCATGAGTTCCAGCACCTGTTCTGGCGTCTCGCCTAGGCCCACCATGATGCCGCTTTTGACCCGCAGGGCCGGATGAAGGGCGTCGCGGTGCTGCGCGGCGCGGCGCAGAACGGTCATGGACTGGGCGTATTCCGCGTCGGGCCGCACGCGCCGGTAGAGGTGGGGCACCGTTTCCACATTGTGGTTGAGCACCTCGGGGCCAGCGGCCAGGACTGCATCGAGGGCCTCTCGGTTGCCCTGGAAATCCGGTATCAAGACTTCGACCCCGCATTGGGGATTCAGGACCTTGATCCAGGCGATGGTCCGGGCGAAGTGCGCGGCCCCGCCATCCGGCAAGTCATCGCGGTTCACGGAGGTAACCACCGCGAAGGCCAATTTCAACGTGGCCACGGCCTCGGCGACACGCTGTGGCTCGCCCGGGTCCAGGTCGCCGGGTTTGCCCTTGCCTACGTTGCAGAAGCCGCAGTGGCGAGTGCAGACCTCCCCCATCAACATGAAGGTAGCGGTGCGGTGTACGCCCCAGCACTCATTCAGATTGGGGCAGCGGGCCTCCTCGCAGACGGTCACGAGCTGCTTGCCCCGCATGAGACCTTGGACCTCATTCACGACTTCGGAAGCCGGAACGCGGATCTTGAGCCAATCGGGACGGGGGCCGGGGAGAACGGGAGGGCGAGCCATCCTGTCGATTCTCCCAGTCCTGTGGTTCCTGGCCAGCTTTTCCAGTCAAAAAGGGATGGGGCGGAATGAAACCTGGGTGGTTTCTATGGACGCGTCCTGCCACGTTCGCAGGGTAAAGCCAGGCGACGTCGAGTGATCTTGGTCAAAGCTCTGAGCAGCAAACCCAATGGAATGGACCATACCCAGGTGGAATTGGATGTTGGCCCTTCTATTGCTCTTTCCCAGGGTGTAGAAGTGAGGCGGTCCGCAAGACTCAGGACTCAGTCCCAGGCCGTTGGATTCACCGGTTCAAATCTGCAAACCAACCCCGTCCCCATGGCCGGGCTCAATCGGAGGCGTTATGCGCCGTATTCCTGCAGTACTCTTTGCCGCCGCGGCGGTGTTCGCGCTGGGCACATCAGTCAGCGCCAAGATGCCCTTCGTAAAGAAGGCTCAGGCCCTTGGTTTCAAGAACATCGAAAGTTGCGCCTCCTGCCACGTCGACAAGATGCCCAAGGCGGCTTCCAAGGGCGAACCTTTCAATGATGTCGGCAAGTTCCTCATGGCCGAGAAGGCCAAGCGCAAGGCCGATGAAATCGACCTGAACTGGCTCAAGGACTGCAAGGTCAAGTAATCTGGCCCTTTCGATCTGGCAGATATTGGCTTTGAAGGAGTGATTGGGGCTCGGACAATCTCCTCACGAACGGGGGCTGTCCGGGCCCAAATTCATGGGGTCCATCAATGCCGACCAGCGTTTCCAGCCAGGCAGGGTTCAGTGTCCCGCACACGGGGGCATGGCCCCCAGGCGGACCGTCGGGCCGTCGGTGGTGAGCTTGCCGTGGGATGCCAGGAAACCGATCAACCGATCGAAATCGAAAGTGCCTCCGCTGCAGTTGCGATAGACAGCCGACGGACCGAAGGCTTCTGCAGCGCTGGCGCGAAGCGTGGCAAGGTTTGCCGTTCCCCCGGACGCGAGCAGCAGGTTCAGGACTGCGTGGCCGTAGATGCCCTCGGCCGGGGCTGATTCATATCCCTCTTGCATCGAACCCTCCTCCCGGAACTTACCGGTCGAGCGGTGTGACTGGAGGCATCCCGGTCCTCAGGCCGAGGGGCGCGATGGCCCCGGTGCCTTCGCCGGTGTCTGTTTGATCGCTCAGCCTATGTTAATTGAGGATCTTGGCATCCTCGATGAGGACCTTGTAGGTGTACCCGGCGCCAAAGTCCTTGTTGACCCGGACGGTGCCCTTGATCAACAGAACATCGCCCACCTTGGCGGTGCCCGTGGTCGTAACGGTGATGTCATTGTCGCCTTTGTCGGCGTTGCCGGTGCCATCCCGCAGATGCAGCCAATTCTTGCTCAAGACCTCGGAAGTCACCTTGACGACCTTGGCATGGAGGGTCACTGATTTCTCTTTCAAACTGTCTTTCTGGGCGTGGATCTCCGCAACGGTCCGAGCCTCAGCTCCCGCCGCTTTGTCGACCCTTACATCCGGTGCGTCCGCCGGGCCCTTGGCTGCGGTGGCATGTTGCATGGACGCCCCAGCCGGATTCGAGGGCGCATCTAGGGTGCCGAAGAAGACCACCGCAAATTTACGCTTTAGGGTCTTCGACTCGAAATTGTCCATCTGCATCGGATTGGACACGGTGACCTCGGCGCCCTTCTCGATCTTGGTCTCTGGCACCGCAGCCCAAACCTCGCCCCCACGGGTCTGGATGCGCAGGTAGCTGTAGGGTGGGGCGTCGATGCGCTCCAGCAGCTTTCCGACAAGGCCCTCGGACTTGGGAGCATCCCCGGGCGCCGCCATGACTGGAGTGGCGGGAGATGCTGGGGAGGGTGGGGGCGACTGCCTTCGTTGGCAGCCCGCTAGGGCCGCCAGGGCCAGTACAACGGTGAGAGATCGCATCGGCGGAACTCCTGGGGCAGGGATTCGCGGAAGGCTGCCGCGATACTGTGCAGATTAAACCATTCCCTAAGGATAGCTGCACGGATGCCCATCACATTCCAGGGGCCCTGGAATCGGGTCCAGGCGGCCCGGCTGCGCTACAATGCGTCCATGATCGAGCAGCCCATTCAGGGCCCCCCCGCCACGGATGCGCCAGCTTCCGGGATTCCATCGCCAGCTTCGCGGATCTTCGAAGCCCCCAAGGGGTTTGAGAC
This sequence comes from Holophagaceae bacterium, assembly GCA_025357545.1. Lineage (GTDB taxonomy): Bacteria > Acidobacteriota > Holophagae > Holophagales > Holophagaceae > JANXPB01. The sequence goes on along the minus strand of JANXPB010000165.1, from coordinate 10,313 downwards.
CAAGTTTCGGGACCTGCCCCTTCATCTGTCGGCCTTCGAAGGGCCGCTGGATCTCCTGCTGTACCTGATCCGGGAGCAGAAGCTGGATATCGTCAATCTGGCCATGGCCGATGTCACCCGGCAGTACATGGACTACCTGTTGCTCATGGAGGAGCTGAATATTGAAATCGCCTCGGAGTTCGTAGCCATGGCGGCCCAACTCCTGCAAATCAAATCGCGGCTCATGCTGCCCCGGACGCCCCAGGAAACTGGCGGAGGGGATCCCCGCGAAGACCTCGTCCAACGCCTGCTGGATTACCAGCAGGTGAAGGAAGCGGCCCGGGAACTCACGGCACGGGAAAGCGAATGGCAGGGCGTGGTCTACACCAAGGGCCTGGATATCCAGGAACATGCCCGGACTGAGGAGGAGCCTATCCGCGCTACCCTTTTCGACCTACTCTCGGCCTACCGGGATGCGTTGAAACGCTTGCTGCCGCCGCCGCCGGTGGAGGTGCGCACCGCGCCCAAGTCGATCGAGCAGCGCATCGCCGAAGTGCTTGCCCAGCTTGCGGACCATGATTGGAAACCCTTCGGGCGCCTGCTGGCGGACGCCCGCACCCGGGAAGAACTCGTGCTGACATTCCTGGCCCTTCTGGAACTCGTGCGCACCGGCCGCATCAACCTGGTGCAGGTCGAAGCCTTCGGCGAGATCCGCGTGCAGGCGGCCTGAGGAGCGGCATGGAACCTCTGGACCCCAGCCTGGTGATGGAATTGCGCAAGCACGTGGTGTTGGCCAGGCTGCTGGGCTTCGCCCTCTGCTTCCTGGCGCCCGCCATCTACCTATTAGTGCTGGTGCTGGTGGTGTTCCATGGGGATCTGCGGCCGCTGTTCGCCGGATTCCACACGGTGCCATGGGGGGACCTGCGGATCATCGTCCTCTCCATGACAGGCCTCGCCTTGGTAGCGGCCGGCCCCTTCCTGGTGCACCAGTTCTGGGTCCGCGCCCATGCGGCCGCCACCGCCGAGGAGCTCTTCGCGAGCCTCCGGACGGGCCATGTCATCCATTGCGCCCTGCTGGAATCGGTGGCCATCTTCGGGCTGGTGATCGGTTTCACGGTGGGCCCCGCCGCGGGGCCTGTCTGCCTGGTCTTGCTGCTCGTGCCACCAGTGGGTTATCCGCTTCTGGTGCCGGGCGCGCGCGCTCGGATCCGGCTGCTCTCGCTGCGGGCCGCCCTGTTCCCCGGTGGCCGCTCTAGCGGGCCTCCAGGCATCCACCCTGGAGCTGACCTTGGCGCGCCTTGACGAAGCTGACCTCGCCGCGCTGCACCGCGCCTACCGTTGGTCTTACCTGGGGGGGCTGACCCTCTGTGTGTTCTGGCCCTTGATGCTCCAGCTCATCTTCACCAGGTTCATCGCCCCTGGGCAGAATCCCCCCGATGGGGTGGTGAAACAGCTTGGATACACGTTCACGGGTCTGGTGCTGCTTTCCGTGGCTTTCGTGACCTGGCGCTGGGGGCGGATCAGGGAGGGCTTCCAGGCCCAGGACTCCGGCCGTCGTTCAGGGATCCTGGCGCGGGAAATCCTGTTCTATTCCGCCCTGTTCGAAGTCAGCTGCTTTTTTGGATTGGCCTATTGGGCCCTGGCCGGAATGGAAGGTTTGCGCTTTGCCCGCAGCTTCATTGTCCTGACCAGCATCATGTTCTTCTGCTTTGTCCCTCGGTTTGACGCTTGGCGCCGTGCGGCCGAAGGCGAAATCTGAACAGTCTCCCGACCTTGAACAGGACAAGGGCTGTCCGCAGGGTTATGCTGGCTTCTCACTCCCCGTGCACCTATGGCTCAAAAACCCTCCAAGGACACTCCCGGCAAGCCCACTGGGGCGGATCGCACCGTCCGCCTGCCCCGGAAGGACCTCGGCCTTGAAAAGGAGGAGCCCACCCAGGCGCTTCATATCGGGCAACCCTTGGCGGATTCCACGCTTCGCCTGAAGCGGGACGGCCTGTCCCTGGAGGAACCCACGGTCGCTTTGAGGGCAAGCGAACCCGCGGCCGATTCCACCATGCGGCTTAAACGCGATGAACTCGCTTACGAAGAGCCCACCCTTTCCTTGCAGGTCAGCGAGCCTGCGGCCGATTCCACGGTGCGCCTCAAACGGGACCAACTCTCTCTAGGGGAACCCACCCTGGCCCTTGGGATCGAAGGGCCCAGATCCGAGCCTTCCGAACCACTCCAGCGCCCTAAATTGAGGACGGCCATGGAAGTCATTAACGAGGCCACTCAAGTGAACGTGGCTCCGGCCCAGCATTCCGTGATGATGCCCGATGCCACGGACATTCCATCCTGGGAAGAGACCACGCTCCTTTTTACGCCCCCCTCGGGCGGGCACACCGATCGCACGCTAAAGCTTCACCGACCGCTTGAACCTCCTCCGGCCCCCGTGGATCCCAGCGACTCGATGGATGCGACCTTCTCCCATCCGCCTATGCCCTCAAGCTTTCTGCCCCCGCCTGGGCCCACTTCCGCTCCGGGCGCTTTGGACAGTGACGCGGAAGCTGAAGAAGAGACACTGATCCTCCCCGATATGCACGAGTTGGATGAGCTCCCGAACGCCATGAGGGCCACCATGGTGATGCCGGTGATGGAAGCCCCCGCTCCCGCCGTCACCCTGGCCCAGGAAGCCACCACCATCATCCAGGTCGAGCCCATGGAACCCATGGAAAAGACCATGGTGATGCCGATCATGGAAGCCCCCGCTCCCGCCGCCACCATGGCTCAGGAAGCCACGACCATCATTCACGTCGAGCCCGTGGAGCCCATGGAAAAGACCATGGTGATGCCGGTGCTGGAAGCCGCCGGGAAAACCGAGTTCATGGCGGTGCCCCAAGAGGAAGCCTCGGCCTATCTGACTCGCCAGGGCCAAGTCCCCTTGCACCTTCCAGGCACCCAAGAGGGCCCACCCCCAGGTTCCACCCAGCTGATGTCCGAAAGCCTTGTTTCCAAGGCCATCGAGGCCACCAGCCTTTCGGCTGCCTCTGATTCCCTATTGGCGCCGGTGCCACCAGAGGTTCCGGTCATGGATGCGGGCTCACCGCTGATGATGGGCAAGGAAGCCCCTGCGGCCTCCCCGCCCGACACGGATGCCACCGTAAACCTATCCGCGGGCATGGCCATCACCCCGCCCACGATGTTGATGCCGGCCCTGCCTGAAGCGGGACCCACGGTGCCAGTGAAGCTTCCAGTTCCTGCACCCAAGGTCACGGCGCCCGCCTTAGCGCCCAGCTCACCCATGCAGTCCCCAAAGCCGACTGCCAAAGGGCCCGCCCGGGCTCCCGAGGCGAGGGTCCAACCCATCGTACCCGTGCCCGCCCCTTCAGTGCCCGGTTACCCGGACCGGAAAGATCCACTGCGACCCAGGCCACCGGTCCTTGCTTCGAACACAGTTTCTCGTCCAGCCCCCATTGAAATCCAGACTTCCAACCCGCTCTCGGAAAAGCCAACCACAAGCTCTTCGAAGGTCTGGATTCCGGTCGCCCTAGGGGTACTGGTACTGGGTGGAATCGGGGGTTATTTCGCCTTTTCCCGCACTTCCTCAAACCCGCGCCGTCCTGTTCCCAAAACTGAGAGCGCTCTGGCAGAACCGAGCCTGTCGGTGCCGCCGGATATGCAGGGCACTTTGGCCAAAGCCAAGGCTGGCGATGGCAAATCCATGCACATGCTGGGCGTCAGTTTCTTCTACGGTCTTAATGTTCCGCAGAACAAGGCTGAGGGCCTCCGTTGGATGCGCAAAGCCGCCGCCGCCGGCAATGATAAGGCGAAAAGCGACCTCCGGCAGATGGAAACCGGGCTGCGCTGATCAACTGTCGGGCGGCGCGCCCTTGGCTGTCCTCCAGGCCACCACCTTGGCGGTGGCGCCGGGGCCGATGGCCTCGCGGAGATCCACCTCCTGCGCCTCCCGGACCATCAGGATGCTGCCGAACGATTGCAGCATTTTTTTGGCGGTTGCAGGCCCAATGCCGGGAATTTGGGTCAGTTCGGTTTGGATGGTGCGCTTGGCCCGAAGGTTGCGATGGTAGGTGATGGCAAAGCGGTGGGCCTCATCGCGGATGCGCTGGAGCAACTGCACCACAGGCGATGATTTGGGAATTCGCAAGGGCTCGCTCCGTCCGGGGCGGTAGACCAGTTCCTCCTTCTTGGCGAGGCTGGCCAATTCTAGGTGATCCAGGCCCAGTTCCCTCAGCGCGGCTTCGGCCGCGTGGAGCTGCCCCAGGCCTCCGTCGATGAGCACCAGGTTCGGGAATTCCTGGCCCTCGTCCTTCATCCGTTTGTAGCGCCGGGTGACCGCCTCGAACATGTTGGCGAAATCGTCATTCTGCTCCTGGGTCATCTTGAAGCGGCGATAGCGTGCCTTGTCCGGGATACCGTCGCTGAACACCACGCAACTGGCCACGACCTCCCGGCCCTGGCCATGGCTGATATCAAAGCACTCCACGCGGCGGGGCACGTGGGAGAGCCCCAGAAAGGCCTGGAGCCCTTCCAGGACGGCTTCATTGAGCCGCGCCGGTTCAAATTTCCGCTCCAAAGCTAGGCGCGCATTTTCCTGAGCCATGGACAATAGATCAACTTTTTCTCCCTTTTTCGGCACATGCAGCACCGGCTTGGTGCCCCTCAGGCCCCCCAGCCAGTCCCGTAGCAGCTCAGCATGCTCCGGCATGACCTCCACCAGGATGCGGCCCGGCACAGGATCGGTGGAGTAGACTCTCTGGAGCACTTCGGCCAGCACCGCGCCATCAAAGGTTTCGATTTCGTCCAGGATGTACTCGTGCCGGTTCACCATGCGCCCTTCGCGCATGACCAGCCGGTGCACGCAAGCGCGGCCATCGAGCACCGCCGAGCCATACAAGTCCGTGTCCTCCTGGTCCGCAGTGGCTGCTTTCTGCCGCGTGAACCAGGCGTCCAGCTGTTGCAGGGCATCCCGGTGCTGGGCCGCCAACTCGAAGGCCGAAACCTCCGCCGCCTTCCACATGGCGGCTTCCAGCCTCGCCTTCAATTCATCGCGCTTGCCTTCCAGGAACAGCTTCGCTTCCCTGGCCTGCTCGGCGTAGTCATCCTGGGACACGGCGCCGATGCAGGGGGCCGTGCAGCGGTTGAGTTGGTATTTCAGGCAGGCCCGGCCGCGCTTGCCATCGATGTCGATGTCGCAGTCGCGGATCTGGAAGAAGCGGTACACCAGCTCTGCGGTGCGGTAGGCGGTGCTGGCGGGAAAGAAGGGGCCGAAGTACAGCGCTTTGTCCTTGCGGATCTTCCGGGTGACATAGACCTTGGGGAAGGGTTCCCGGGTGAGCTTCACGTAGGGGTAGCTCTTGTCATCCCGCAGCAGGATGTTGAAGGGCGGGCGATGCTCCTTGATGAGGTTGTTTTCCAGCACCAGGGCTTCCAGCTCGGTCTCGCAGACGATGAATTCCAGATCCCAGATGCGGGCCACCAGGCGCCGGGTCTTGGCGTCCTTGGGGGAAGCTGTGAAGTAGGACTTCACGCGGTGGCGCAGCACCTTGGCCTTGCCGATGTAGAGCAGGTTCTGCTCCGCGTCGCGGTACAGGTAGCAGCCCGGCTGCGTGGGCAGATCCGGGAGCTTCCGTTGGAGCAAGGGGCTCTTGTCGAGGTTCGTTCGGGGCGCCACCCTTCGAGTCTAGCGCCTAACGTTTGAAGGCCCGCCGGATCATGATCAGCAGGAAGAGCGCGAAGCCCCCCATCACGATCAGGCCCCAATTCGAATTGGAGAAATCGCCCATATGCTGCCGGTAGTTGCTGGTCTTCTGGGTGGTCTCCCCGCCGGAATCGTTGGGACCTTCCTGCAGCACGGCAATTGGAAAGCGCGGCGCTATCGGCATGGCGGACTCCCAAGGGCCCAAGGGACTGGTGCGATTCTAGCGCTCCGAAAGCCAGATGAAGACCCATAGAAAAAGTGGAAGGAGGGTCAGCAACCCCATGACGATCCAGGCCCAAGGACGGGCGAAATTCAAGGTCCAACCTATACCGAATCGCTTGGGCACCCAGAGCCTCGGGTCTTCGGGGTTCACATAGAACATCCCCCATCGCCAAAGCCGGCGCTCATCTTCAGGGGCATGGAGGTAGCCCAGCCGAACCAACAGGCCCAGGCCCACGAATAGCAGCCCGAGAAAAGCGCCCAAGGTGGGCCAGAACACCCAGAGCCCAAGAACCGGAATCAGCACGATCGAACTCAGGAGCGCAAACAGACCCAGCACCGTGAGGGCGCGCATGGGGGCCATGATGCGCCGCTGCACCGCGACTCGCTCCGGGTCTGGAGGCGTCGCCCAAGTGCCGATCACCAGCAGCAGGACCCAGACTGCCAAGGGGATGCCCAACATCAGCCAAGGGGCTGCTGCTTTGGGGGTCCAGGCATTGGGCCGGCCATCCGACCCAAAGTGGGTGGGGAGAGAATCAGGCAGGCGGGCCCAAAGGCGTTGGCAGAGCAGGAGCAGGCCCACGGCGCCCAGGAGGGGCAGCAAGTCCCAGCGGCTCAGGACCGGGCCGCGCATGGGTTCCGGTTGGATCGGGTTCCTCAAAGTTGCCTCCGGTTCCCATGACCTTAGGGCTAAGGTCAGGTTGCCTCAAGGAAAGTCCGGCGAATCAGGATTGCGTTCCCTCTGACTGTCTCAACCGCACGGCAAGCAGTCTATTGTGGAGTGGATGCTGAAACTCGAGTCCTTTCCCGTGGGCCCCCTGGGATGCAATTGCAGCCTGTTGTGGGATGCCGGAAAGGGCACTGGAATCGTGGTGGACCCCGGTGGAGATGGCGCCAAGATCTTCGCCCGCGTCGCAAAGGCGGGATTCAAGGTGGAGGCTCTGCTGCACACCCACGCCCACTTCGACCATGTGGGCGCCACGAAGGAGTTGCAGGATCTTTGGCAATGTCCGGCCTACCTGCATCCCGGGGATGATTTCCTCATCGAGAACCTGGAGATGCAGACGGCCGGGTTCGGCTTCGACGCGCTCCCAAAACCTGAGATGCGGGAACTCCATGCGCAGGATATTTTTGCGGGCATGGCCACGCTGCACACCCCTGGCCATACACCGGGTTCCTGCTGCTTCCACGGTGAATTCGAGGAGGGAAAGCTCGTCCTGGCGGGCGACACCTTATTCCGGGGTGGCGTGGGCCGCACGGATCTCTGGGGTGGCGATTTCGACCAACTGGAGCAGAGCATTCAAGCCCAGCTTTATACCTTGGATGGCGCTGCCCTGGTGATTCCCGGCCATGGCCCGGCCACGACCATCGGGACCGAGGCCACAAACAATCCTTTCGTGCAACGGCGGTAGTCTTCTCAGGTTCCCGAAAGCGGCGACCGCTGGGATCCAGCAACTTCGTGCGAAACTGCCTTCTCTTCCCCGGAGTGCCCCATGAACGGTCTGCTGGTCGGTGGGATGGGCTGCACAGCCCCCCTGATTTTCTTTGGATTCATCTGGCTCATGAGCTGCCTGCGTGTAGTCAATGAATACGAGCGCGCGGTGGTGTTCCGGCTGGGCAAGGTGCTGCCCCAGCCCAAGGGGCCTGGGCTGATCTTTATCTTTCGGCCCATCGACAAAGCGGTGGTCATCTCTCTGCGGACGGTGGTGCTGGATGTGCCGAGCCAGGATGTCATCACCCGCGACAACGTCACGCTCAAGGTCTCAGCGGTGGTTTATTCCAAGGTGGTGAACCCCATGCAGGCCGTGATCGGCGTGGAGAACTACCAGTGGGCCACCAGCCAGATTTCCCAGACCACGCTGCGTTCGGTCCTGGGCGAGGTCACCCTCGATGAACTGCTGGCGGACCGCGAGAAACTCAGCTTGCGGCTGCGCGAAATCATCGATTCCGCCACCGAGCCCTGGGGGGTGGAAGTCACCGCCGTGGAACTTAAGAGCGTGGATCTGCCGGAACAGATCCAGCGTGCCATGGGCAAGCAAGCAGAAGCCGAACGGGAGAAGCGGGCGAAGATCATCGCCGCCGAGGGCGAGCTCATGGCCAGCCAGCAGCTGCTGGATGCCGCCAACAAACTCAGCGAGAACCCCACCGCCATCCAGATGCGCTACCTGCAGACGCTCACGGAAATCGCTGTAGAGAAGAACAGCACTATCGTCTTCCCCCTGCCGATGGAACTTATGAAGGCCTTCGAGAATTTCGCAGGAAAGAAATAAGCCCGCGAAGGGCCACGAAATAAAAGCAGAAGCGCCGCGAAGCCGGATGCTTTGCGGACCTTCTGCTTAGATTTGGACTACCTCAAGGGTAGGACACCAAGTAGCCGGTGGCCGTTACGGTGGTGAAGTAAGCATAGGGATCCCAAGGTGTGTCGACATAGAACCCAGGGGTTGTGATGGTGCTCGAAGCGAAGATCCTTCCCCCAGTAAAACTGCGGTTCAAGGTGACATAGGTACTCGCTCCGGAGGCCCGGAAGGTCTCGGAATAAAGCTCGCCCGCCGATGGGGCGTGGTTGATGACCCAGTAAAGGCTGAGCCTACCGTTCAAGTTGGTGCCGGTGTAGTAATAGGGAACGGCGGAGTGCATGGTGATGTCAGTGATCACCAGAGCTTTGCCAGAAGGGATGGTGAAAAGTGATCCGGTGGTGCCATCGTTGCTGATCTGCACCATCTGGCTGCGATTTCCCGCGCTATCCGTTGGAGACTGCTTGAAGAACAACTGGACAATGTTGCCGGCAGGAACACCCAGGTGCGTTTGAGCCATGGCCGGCAGGCACAGGGCGAACAGGGGAAGGGCGGCGTATCGCATGAGTCTCCTTGAAGTGAGACCCCATGCTCGGATTTTTCCTGACTCGGTGGCAGTACCGCATTGAAAATTTCCCTTGGGCCACCAGAAGGGCGTTGCCGTTTGCCTCGGGCCATGGGCTGCGCGAAACTGGAATGGCGTCGGCTGTGCCTTCGTTGCCGGATGGAGTTCGCATGAAGGTTGGTCCCTGGGACGTTCAGATCATCAGCGGTGGCACGTTCCGGCTGGATGGCGGGGCCATGTTCGGGACGGTGCCCAAGGTCGTCTGGAACAAGATCTACCCGGCGGACGAGGACAATATGATCCTCATGGCGACCAACTGTCTGCTCATCCGCGGCGAGGTGGGCGGCGCGCAGCACGTGATCCTGGTGGACAACGGCAACGGCGACAAGGAACCCGACGACTTCATGGCCCGCTTCAAGTTCGAGGGGCGCGGCGTGCTTGACGCGCAGCTCGCCAAGCACGGCGCGAAGCCCGAAGACATCACGATGGCGCTGCTCACGCACTTGCATTTCGATCATGCCGGCGGCAGCACCCGCTTCAACGAGAGGGGCGAACTGGTGCCGAGCTTTCCCAATGCGCGCTACATCGTTCAGAAAAAAGATCTTGAAGACGCCCAACACCCGCATCTCCGCGTCAAGGCCAGTTACCTTGCGAAGAACTGGGAGCCCTTGGTGGCTGCGGGCTTGCTGGACACCGTAGATGGCGACGCGGAAATCCTGCCGGGCATCTCGGTCCGGATGGTGCCGGGCCACATCGAGGGCTTGCAAGCGGTGGTGATCGAAGGCGGCGGGCGGAAACTCATGTACATCGCGGACCTCATCCCCACCGCCCGCCACATCCAGCCCGCCTGGGTCATGGGCTATGACCTGGACGTGGTCACTTGTGTGGATGTACGCCAACAGCTGCTTTCTGAGGTCAGCGGCACCGACACCGTGCTGGTCTTCGAGCATGATCCCGACATTCCTAGCGGCACCGTGAGCCAAGACGCCAAAGGGAGATACGTGGTGAGTCCGGTGGCGGTGTGAGGTTCACTCCGATCTTCGCCGCGCTGCTCCTGGGAGCCCCGCTTTGGCCCCACCAGGGTTGGAAAAAGCCCAGGCGGGACCATGTGGTGCTTCGATTCGATCTGAACCGCCCCCAAGAACCGGCCTGCGGCGGGTCTGACGCCGCGATGGACGGGTGAACATTCCCATACGGCGGGGGTGATTCCGGTCTTTCCTTTTTTGAAGGACATCGAGGCTGGTTCTGGTTTCCTCCTGGGAACTCCGGGCGCAACCCTGCGCTTGGACTCGGAAGCGGGCATCCAAGGGGATTGGCCCTGGGCGGCCAGTGACACGATGGTGTTCAGCCTCGATGGGCAGGATGCGGTGGTCCGTGATCTGTAGGGTCATTCGTACTTCAGGGACGTGAAGGGTCGAGAACAGGTACAGGCCTTCTACCGGGGTGCGGGCCTCGGCAACCCCATGACTCGGGATGGACGCTTCCTCTTTTCCTTTTCGAGCAAGTCCAATATCGGCCTTCAGTGGCTGCCCATCTACGAGAAGGACGCTCGTTG
>JANXPB010000148.1 GCA_025357545.1 Holophagaceae bacterium | reverse complement strand
CGACCACGGCGCCCGCCGCCTGCTTGGCGATACGGCCGGTCTCGATGGTGATGGGCGTGCCGCCCAGGTCGAGGCTGACGGTGGTGGGAGTGAAAGTTAGCGCGTTCATGGCTTCTCCTGCCCCTTCTGGGGACTTCTGGGTGGCCCGCCCTTCGCGATCGCTCCATGAAAGCCACCGTGCCGAGGGTGAGTTTCACGCAGAGGTCGCTGCCGCAGGGCGAGCGAATGATGGTTCGGCAGCCTTCATCTTACCAGCGCCGGATCAAGAACTTGAATGAAAACCCGTCAAGGTCCAGTAGCGAAAACAGCAGGAGTCCAAGCGATGCACAACCCCTTCCAACACCCTTTCCCCGCCTGGATCGCCAGCTAAAAAAAGAGCCGCTCAGGCGGCTCTTTGTCAGATCGGGATTCAAGCTCAGTCCTCGGCGTCGAACTCGCTGAGGCCTTGCAACTCTTCGACGTGGGCGGCCATGCGGCTGTACTCGTCGTCGAACTCGTCGCCCAGCATGTTCTCGGTGTAGGTGATCTCGGGGTACTGGCCCTCCTCGATGTCGAGGTTGCGGTACACGGGCATGCCCGTGCCGGCGGGGATCAGGCGGCCCAGGATGACGTTCTCCTTGAGGCCCCGGAGATAGTCCACACGGCCTTCCAGCGCGGCCTCGGTAAGCACGCGGGTGGTCTCCTGGAAGGAGGCCGCCGAGATGAAGCTCTCGGAGGTGAGGGCCGCCTTGGTGATGCCCAGCAGCAGCGGTTCGCAGGTGGCGGGCTGACCGCCGTCCTTCATGGCCTGCTCGTTGATGTCCTTGAAGCGGTTCTTGTCCACCTTCTCCTCGACGATGAGCGGGGTGTCGCCCACGTCGGTGATCATGACCCAGCGCATCATCTGGCGGATGATCGTCTCGATGTGCTTGTCGTTGATGGTCACGCCCTGGGCGCGGTAGACCTCTTGCACCTCGTTCACGAGGAAGGCCTGGAGGGCCTTGTCGCCCTGGACCTTGAGCAAGTCGTGGGGGGACACGGCGCCTTCGGTGAGCTTCTCGCCGGAGTGGATCTCGTCGCCGTCCTGCACCTGGATGTGCTTGCCGCGGGGGATCAGATATTCGCCCTTCTCACCGGTCTCGCTCTCCACAAGCACCTTCTGGTTGCCGCGCACGCGGTTCCCGTACTTCACGATGCCGGTGACTTCGGAAATGATGGCCGGATCCTTGGGCTTGCGGCCCTCGAAGAGCTCCGTCACGCGGGGCAGACCGCCGGTGATGTCCGAGGTCTTGGCCTGCTGGCGGGGCGTCTTGGCCAGCACGTCGCCGGGGCTGAGCTCCTGGCCCTCCTCCACTTCAATGTAGGCCGAAGTCGGGATGTTGTAGCGGACCAGCACCTTGTGGTTGTCGCCCTTGACGTTGATGTGCGGGTGCAGCTTGTCGTCCGTGGGGTCGATGACCTTGCGGCGGAAGCGGCCGGCGATGGGGTCGCGCTCTTCGACGTAGGAGACGTTGGGCTCGAATTCCTTGAAGTCGACGAGCCCCGCCTTCTCGGTGATGACGTAGTCATTGTATGGATCCCACTCGGCCAGCACCGTCTTTGGCTCCACGGCCTCGCCATCCTTCACGCGGATCATGGCGCCAGGGGCGACCTTGTAGCGCTCGCGCTCGTTGCCGTCCGCGTCCACCACCAGGATGTAGCCCGAGCGGCTGAGGGCCAGGACTTCGTTCTTCCGATTCTTGACGGTCTTGAGTCCATCCAGCTTCACGAAGCCCACGATCTGGGCCTCATGGGTGCTCTTCTCGGAGGCGCGGCTGGCGGCGCCACCCACGTGGAAGGTACGCATGGTGAGCTGGGTGCCAGGTTCGCCAATGGACTGCGCCGCGATGACGCCTACCGCTTCGCCCTGGTCGACCAGCTTGCCGAGCGACAGGTTCAAGCCGTAGCACTGGGCGCAGACGCCGCGCTTGGCTTCGCAGGTGAGCACCGACCGGATCTGGACGCTCGGGATGCCGGACGTCTCGATCTTGAAGGACAGGTCCTCGCTGAGCAGGGTCCCGGCAGGCGCGATGTTCTCCTTGGAGTAGGGATCGAACACGTCTTCTAGCGTCACGCGGCCCATGATGCGGTCCCGCAGGCGGGCGCGGATGGTGCCGTCGCTGTTGACGATGGCGGCCACTTCGATGCCATCCAGCGTGCCGCAATCGTTCTCATTGATGATCACGTCCTGGGCCACGTCCACCAGCTTGCGGGTGAGGTAGCCGGAGTCGGCGGTCTTCAACGCGGTGTCTGCGAGTCCCTTGCGGGCGCCGTGGGTGGAGATGAAGTACTGGAGGACGCTGAGGCCTTCCTTGAAGTTCGCGGTGATGGGCGTCTCGATGATGTCGCCGGAGGGCTTCGCCATGAGGCCGCGCATGCCCGCCACTTGGCGGATCTGGGTCTTAGAGCCGCGGGCACCGGAGTCGGCCATGATATAGACCGAGTTGAGATACTTCTCTTCGTTGTTCTTCTTCTCGAGGTTCTTCATCATGTCGTTCGCCACCTGGTCGGCGGTTTTGGACCACACTTCCAGGATGCGGTTGTAGCGCGTGGCGCTGTCCAGGCGGCCTTCGAAGGCCTCCTTCTCGATGGCGCGCACTTCCTCGGTGGCTTCCTTGATGAGCTTCGCCTTGGTGGCGGGGACCACCAGGTCGTCGATGCCCACGGACACGCCGGCCTTCATGGCCCACTGGAAGCCGACGTCCTTCATGGCGTCCAGCATGCGGATCGTCACTTCGGGGCCGTTCAGCTTGTAGCAGCGGTTCACCAGGGAGAGTAGGCCTTCCTTCTTGAGCAGGCCATTGATGAAGGGCACTTCGTCGGGCAGCGCGCGGTTGAACATGACGCGGCCCACGGTGGTGGTGATGAGCGCGTGGGCGACCATCGACGCAGGGCATTCGAAGACTTCCTGCTCGCTGTTCTTCTTGGGGTCCAGGGCGTGCCAGGCTTCGGTGTCCACCAGTTCGCCGGTGTAGCGGAGCTGGATCAGCGCGTGGGTGTCCACGATGCCGGCGCCATGGGCGGCGACGACGTCGTTCATGTTCGCGAAGACCATGCCCTCGCCTTTGCGGTCGGCCCGCTTCTTGGTGAGGTAGTAGCCCCCCAGCACGATGTCCTGGCTGGGCACCACGTTGGGCTTGCCGTTGGCGGGATTCAAAATGTTCTGGGTGGACATCATCAGCACCCGCGCCTCGATCTGGGCCATGGGGCTCAGGGGCACGTGTACGGCCATCTGGTCACCATCGAAGTCCGCGTTGAAGGCGGTGCAGACGAGCGGATGCAGTTTGATGGCCTTGCCTTCGACCAGCACCGGCTGGAAAGCCTGGATGCCCAGGCGATGCAGGGTCGGGGCGCGGTTCAGCAGCACCGGGTGGTTCTGGATGACCTCTTCCAGCACGTCCCAGACTTCCGAACGGCCCTCTTCGACCATTTCCTTGGCCTGCCGGATGGTGGCGGCGAAACCCTTGTGCTCGAGCCGATTGAAGATGAAGGGCTTGAACAGCTCCAGGGCCATCTTCTTGGGGAGGCCGCACTGGTGCAGCTTGAGGTCGGGGCCCACCACGATGACCGAGCGGCCAGAATAGTCCACGCGCTTGCCTAGCAGATTCTGGCGGAAGCGGCCCTGCTTGCCCTTGAGGGCGTCGGAGAGCGACTTGAGCGGACGGTTGGAGACGCCCCGGAGCAGGCGGCCACGCTTGCCGTTCTCGAAGAGCGCGTCGGCGGCTTCCTGCAGCATGCGCTTCTCGTTGCGCACGATGACGTCCGGCGCGCGCAGTTCCAGCAGCTTCTTGAGGCGGTTGTTGCGGTTGATGACCCGGCGGTAGAGATCGTTCAGGTCGGAGGTCGCGAAGCGGCCGCCGTCCAGGGGCACCAGGGGCCGGAGCTCCGGCGGCAGCACCGGGATCACGTCCAGGATCATCCACTCGGGCTTGTTGCCGCTGCGCTTGAAGGCCTCGGTGACCTTGAGGCGCTTGGCGATCTTGGAGCGCTTCTGGGCGGAGGTCTCGGTCTTCATCACCGCGCGCAGTTCGATGGCCAGGGCCTCGATGTCCACGTGCTTCAGAAGTTCCTTGATGCCCTCGGCGCCCATCTGGGCCTTGAAGCCCTCGCCGAACTGGTGCTTGTAGTCGCGGTACTTGTCCTCGCCGAGGATCTCGCCTTCCTTCAGCGGCGTGTTGCCCGCTTCAGTGACGGTGTAGGCCTCGAAGTAGAGCACGCGCTCCAGGTCCTTGAGGGGGATGTCCAGCAGGTAGCCGATGCGGCTGGGCACGCCCTTGAAGAACCACACGTGGCTGACCGGAGAGGCCAGCTGGATGTGGCCCATGCGCTCGCGGCGGACCGCCTTCTTGGTGACTTCGACGCCGCACTTGTCGCACACCACGCCTTTGAATTTCTGGCGTTTGTACTTGCCGCACAAGCATTCCCAGTCGTTGACGGGGCCGAAGATGCGGGCACAGAAGAGGCCATCCCGCTCAGGCTTGAGGGAGCGGTAGTTGATGGTCTCGGGCTTGGTGACTTCGCCGCGGGACCAGGAGCGGATCTTGTCCGGGCTGGCCAGGCTGACCCGGATGCACTCGTAGGCGTTGATGTTTTGGGGTTCTGGAAACATGGGGACCTCTACGTCTCAGGATTCGGGAGTCGGATGGAGAACCGGATTCAAGCGTCGATGGAAAAGGCAGCGCCTTCGTCTTCGAAGCTCGGGTCCAGCTCCTCCCGGGTGAGCATCTCCATATCGATGCACAAAGCGTTGAGCTCTTTGCGGACGACGTTGAAGCTCTCGGGAAGGCCCGGATCCTTGATGGTTTCGCCCTTGATGATGGCTTGGTAGATCTGGGTGCGGCCGTGCATGTCGTCGGACTTGTAGGTGAGGAGTTCCTGCAGCACGTGGGCCGCGCCGTAGGCCTCGAGCGCCCACACTTCCATCTCGCCGAAGCGCTGTCCGCCGAACTGGGCCTTGCCGCCCAGGGGCTGCTGCGTGATGAGCGAGTAGGGTCCAATACTCCGGGCGTGGATTTTGTTGTCCACGAGGTGGTGCAGCTTGAGCATATAGACGCACCCGACGTTCACGGGCTGCTCGAATGCCTCGCCGGTCATGCCGTCATAAAGCAGGGTCTTGCCGGTCACGTCGGGGCCGACCTTGCCGTTCTTCTCCCAGGCCTGTTTCAGGAATTCCTTGATGTCGCCTTCGCGGGCGCCATCGAAGACGGGGGTGGAGAAATGGACGCCGAGGGTTTTGCCCGCCCAGCCCAAGTGGCACTCGAGCACCTGCCCGATGTTCATACGGGAAGGCACGCCCAAGGGGTTGAGCACGATGTCCACCTGGCGGCCGTCCGGCAAGTAGGGCATGTCTTCGACGGGCAGGATGCGGCTGACCACGCCCTTGTTGCCATGGCGGCCTGCCATCTTGTCGCCGACCTGCAGCTTGCGCTTCACGGCCACGTAGCACTTGACGGTCTTGAGGACGCCAGGCATGAGCTCATCGCCCTTCTTTAGCCGGTCTTCGCGTTCCGCCAGAATGTCGCGCAGCACCTTCAGTTGGCTCTCGGTCTTGTCCAGGATGTCCAGGACCTGGGCCTCCAGTCGCTCCTTGCCCGCGGTGACGCTAATCTGGCGGAAGCGGTGGTAGGGCACGGCCTCGAGCATGTTCTGGGTGAGCTTCTTCTTGGCCGGGAGCAATTCCTTGCCCTTGTCGTCCTTGAGCAGTTCGGAGAGCTCTTTGCCCTTCAGGAGGGCGACGATCTTCTTCTTGGCCTCGGCGCGGATGATGCGCTCTTCGTCCTGGAGATCCTTCTCCCATTTCACGACCTGATCGCGCTCGATCTGCTGGGTGCGGAGGTCCTTCTCCTGGCCCTTGCGGGTGAAGACCTTGACATCCACAACCGTGCCTTCGATGCCCGGGGGCACCGTGAGGCTGGCATCCTTCACGTCGCTGGCCTTTTCACCGAAGATCGCGCGCAGCAACTTCTCTTCGGGGCTGAGGATGGTCTCGCCCTTGGGCGTGACCTTGCCCACCAGGATGTCGCCATGCTTGACCGTGGCGCCGATTCGGATGATGCCGGACTCGTCGAGGTTCTTGAGCATCTCCTCGCGGATCTGGGGGATGTCGCGGGTGATTTCTTCAGGCCCCAGCTTGGTGTCGCGGGCGTGGACTTCGAATTCTTCGATGTGGATGGTGGTGTAGAGGTCTTCCTTCACCACGCGCTCGGAAATGAGGATGGCGTCCTCGAAGTTGTACCCGCGCCAGGGCATGTAGGCCACGATCAGATTGCGGCCCAGGGCCAGTTCGCCGTGGTCCGTGCAGGGGCCGTCCGCCAGGATCTGGCTGGCGCTGACGTACTCGCCCTTCTTCACCAGCGGACGCTGGTTGAGGCAGGTGTTCTGGTTGGAACGGGCGTACTTGGTGAGCGTGTAGATGTCCACGCCGCTCTCTTCGCCTTCGGTGTCCGGGTCGTCCTCCACGCGCACCACGATGCGGTTCGCGTCCACAGTCTCGACGATGCCCGAACGACGGCACACCACGCAGGCACCGGAATCCTTGGCGGCCACATATTCCATGCCGGTGCCCACGATGGGGGCCTCGGTACGGATCAGGGGCACAGCCTGGCGCTGCATGTTGGCGCCCATGAGGGCGCGGTTGGCGTCGTCGTTCTCCAGGAAGGGGATCAGGCTGGCTGCCACGGAGACCACCTGCTTGGGCGACACGTCCATGAGCGTCACGCGGGCGCGCTCGACGATCTTGGTTTCACCGGCCTGGCGGGAGGTGACGTACTCGTCCAGGATGTTGCCCTTGTCGTCCACGGTGGCGTTGGCCTGGGCGATGATGTGCTCGTCCTCTTCCCAGGCGCTCAGGTAGAAGGCGTGCATGTCGAACTTGGCGGGGCGCTTGCCCTCCTTCTCGAGCTTCTTGTTTTCCTTCTCCAGCTCGTCCAGACGGACCACCTGCATGTAGCCCAGCTTGGAATCGCCGACGCTCGTGACTTTGGCGAAGTTCACGATCTTGCCATCCTCGACCTTGAGGTAGGGCGACTCGATGAAGCCGTACTCGTTGATGCGGGCGTAGCAGGAAAGCGAGCTGATGAGGCCGATGTTGGGGCCTTCCGGCGTCTCGATGGGGCAGATGCGGCCGTAATGGGAGGTGTGCACGTCGCGCACCTCGAAGCCCGCGCGGTCGCGACTGAGGCCGCCCGGTCCCAAGGCCGACAGGCGGCGCTTGTGCGTGATCTCTGACAGCGGGTTGGTCTGGTCCATGAACTGGGACAGCTGACTGGACCCGAAGAATTCCTTCATGGCGGCGATGACGGGTTTGCTGTTGATGAGGTCGTGGGCCTGGAGCGGGGAATTGGGGTCCTGGGCCATGGAGAACTTTTCCTTGATGGCCCGCTGCACGCGCACCAGACCGACGCGGAAGCAATTCTCCAGCAGTTCGCCCACGGACCGCACACGGCGGTTGCCCAGGTGGTCGATGTCATCCGGGCGCACCGGTGCGATCTCGCCCATCTCCTGACGGGTGGTGTCGTACTTCTTCAAACGCAGCAGGTAATGGACGGTCTGGACAAAGTCATCCGTGCGCAGGGCGCGGGCGTCCATCTCGGTCCCCAGCGCCAGCTTGGCGTTGAGCTTGTGGCGGCCCACCTTGCTGAGGTCGTATTTCTGGGGGTCGAAGAACATGCCGTGGAGCAGCTTCTTGCTGCTTTCCATGGTGGCGGGCTCGCCCGGCCGGATCTTCTTGAACAGCTCTTTGGCGGCCTCTTCGGCATCCTCCGTGTGGTCCTTCATCAGCGTTTCGCTGAACACCTTGCCGGTGGGGTCCATGTCCGGGAAGCAGACTTCGAATTCGGTGACGTTGCTGGCCTGGAACATTTCCAGATGGGTCTGTAGGAAGGGCTCGTTGGCCTCCAGCAAGACCTCGCCGGTATTCATGTTCACCACGTCGCCCAGCAGCACCGCGCCGTCGAGCACGTCGCGCTCCACGGACACCTGCTTCACGCCGGACTTGAGCATGTGCTCCAGCAGGCGCTTGCTGATCTTCTTGCCCGCGGCGGCGATCACTTCCTTGGACTTGGGATCCTTGACATCCTCGGCAGCCTTATGGCCGACCATCAATTCACCGGGAACCATGCTGATCTTCGAGCCCTTGAGGACAAAGCGCGCGGGCGTGTAGAAGCGCCGCAGCAGGGACTGGTTGTCCACCATGTTCTCGTCGAAGAGGCCGAGGGCCCGCAGGAAGGTCGACCCCAGGAACTTGCGCTTGCGGTCGATGCGGGCATAGAGCAGGCCCTTGGCGTCCAGCTCGAATTCGATCCAGGAGCCGCGGTAGGGGATGATCTGCGCGCTGTACTGGCTCTTGTCGGGGCTGATGGAGAAGAAGACGCCGGGGCTGCGGTGCAGCTGGCTCACGATCACGCGCTCGGTGCCATTGATGATGAAGGTGCCCCGGTCGGTCATGGTCGGCACATCGCCGAAGTAGACCTCGGACTCCTGGCTCTGTTTGTAGCGACGGTTGCCCTTGTCGTCCTTCTCGAACTGGTTCAGGCGCACGCGGATCTTGAGGGGGGATGCCATGGTGGCCCCGCGCTCGACGCATTCTTCCATGCTCATCTTCGAATGCAGGCTCACCGGCTCGCTGCACACGTCACAGATGGTGGCGGCGTTCTTGTTGCGCGTGCCGCACTTGGGGCAGTCCACCGTGGGATCCTTGGGGTGGTCCGTCACGATGTGGTGGTTGCAGCTCTTGCAGACCGTGCGTAGATGGTCGAGGCCCGTGAACTTCTGGCATTTGCAGGCCCAGTGGCCCACGGTGTAGTCCAGGAATTCGATCTCCAGCGTCGCATCGGTGCCATCGGCGTTCTTGCCGTTCTGCACCGGAAACATGGATTCGAAGACCGATTTGAGGCCGCGGTCCACCCGCTCGCCATGGAGCAGGTTCATCTGCAGGAACTCGTCATAGCTCCGCTTCTGGATGTCGATGAGGTTCGGAATGGGAACCAGGGAGCGGATCTTCGAGAAGTTGTGCCGCTGGCGGTAGATGTTCTGTTGAACGCTCATGGGTCACTCCAGGGGAGCTGCGAAAGTCAAGGTGCCGGATTCAAATCGTGGTGCGCAGTCTGTGGTGCTTGCGGTGGAGGCGGCTCGGCCTCCAGCAGCAATACCGATGGCCAGCCTCCGACTACAGCGTCGCTGCGTCGGAGACCGGCTCGAAAGGGGTGGTTCGGGTGTGCGGAAAGGGTCGCAACCGGTGCCTTTTCGGGAGGGCTTGGAAGGGTCGAGCGGGGGACACTCGGCTGACCTGAACAGGGGGACCGGGTTCAGGCGCAAGGAATAAGCATACCACTTCGACGGAAAGACGCAAAGCGTGAAGGGCCTCCAGGACCCCTCACGCTCTGCAAGTCTTCCGGATGGGCCGGTTACTTGACGGTAACTTTGGCGCCAGCGGCTTCGAGTTTTTCCTTGATCTTGGCCGCTTCGTCCTTGGACACGCCTTCCTTGACCACCTTGGGGGCGCCATCTACTAGGTCCTTGGCTTCCTTGAGGCCCAAGCCCGAGACGATCTCACGGATCGCCTTGATGACGTTCAGCTTGTTCGGGCCGCCTTCGGTG
Organism: Holophagaceae bacterium; assembly: GCA_025357545.1. GTDB lineage: Bacteria > Acidobacteriota > Holophagae > Holophagales > Holophagaceae > JANXPB01. Next base: position 1,540 of record JANXPB010000148.1, on the reverse strand, counting down.
AGTTCCACGTCGAACTCGGTCTGCTCTTCGGCGGCGGGGCCGGCGGCGGCACCGCCAGCGGCGGGAGCGGACATGGCCGCGGCGGAGACGCCGAAGCGCTCCTCCAGGGCCTTGACGAGGTTGGCGAGGTCGAGAACGGTCATGCCTTCGATTTCCTGGATCAGCTGATCAGCGGTGAGAGCCATGGGATTCTCCTTTGATTCAAATGGTTGGATTCGGGGTTGGAGTGGTTGGAACGGTTGAAGCGGCGCCAAGGTTTAAGCGGCGCCTTCCTTCTGCTGGCGGATGCCGTCCAGCACGATGGCCAGGCCGGAGATCGGGTACTGCATGAGGTACAGCAGCTTGCCGATGAGCACGTCACGGCTGGGCAGCTCGGCGATGGCTTGAAGCTCCGTCGCACTGAGAGGCTTGCCGTCCATGATGGCGGCCTTGAAGGTCACGGCCGGGTTGTCCTTGAGGAAACCCTGCACGGCCTTGGCGAGAGCGATCGCATCCTTGTGGGTGGTCGCGACGGCGCTGGCGCCCTGGAATTGGCCTTCAAAACTTTCGAAGGCGGTGCCCTTCACCGCAAGGCGGAGGAGAGTGTTCTTCGAAACCCGGTACTGGCTCTGGCTATCGCGGATGGATTTGCGGAAAGCCGTGTCCTTGTCAACCTTGAGGCCCTTGAATTCCATCACCACCGCGGTGGTGGCGGTCGAAAAGGCGTTCTTGAGCTCGGCAACGTGAGCGATCTTCTTGTTCTTTTCCATATCGGCCTCCCCTTACTTCTCAGCCGAAACGGCTGTGATGGTGATGGAGGGGCCCATGGTCGAAGCCATGTGGATGGCCTTGACATACTTCCCCTTGGCGGCGGAAGGCTTGGCCTTCATGACGGCGTCCATCAGGGCCTGAGTGTTCTCGGCGAGCTTTTCGACGCCGAAAGACAGCTTGCCCACGCCAGCGTGGATGATGCCGGTCTTGTCGACGCGGTATTCCACCTTGCCGGCCTTGATCTCTTTGATGGCCTTGGCCACGTCGAAGGTCACGGTACCGGTCTTGGGATTCGGCATGAGTCCACGGGGGCCCAGCACTTTGCCCAGGCGTCCGACGCCCTTCATCATGTCCGGCGTCGCAACCAGCGCGTCGAACTCCAGGAAACCTGCCGCGATCTTCTCGACGAGGTCATCTCCGCCGACCACTTCGGCGCCCGCGGCTTCCGCGTCCTTGATCTTTTCGCCCTGGGCGATGACCGCCACGCGCATGGTCTTGCCCGTGCCGTGCGGCAGGACAAGAGTTCCACGGACCATCTGGTCCGCATGGCGGGGATCTACGCCGAGCCGCATGTGGACCTCGACCGTCTCATCGAACTTGGCGTACGCCGCGTCCTTGATGACCGTCAGGGCCTCCTTCAGCTCGTAGGTACGATCTTCGATCTTGGCCGCGGCAGCCCGGTACTTCTTTCCAGGTTTTGCCATGTTGGCTCCATTCGAACAATCTCCCGCGATGACGGTCGCGGTGGCCGGGATCGCCGCACGTCGCGGCTCTCCAACAGAAATCAAAA
>JANXPB010000069.1 GCA_025357545.1 Holophagaceae bacterium | reverse complement strand
CCGGCTGGTGGTAGCCGGGCAGAGTGCCGCTGCCGCCAAGCTCCGGCGACAGCAGGTCCTGGGGGATGCGCCACAGATCCTTGGCGCTCAGCTTTTCGGGATTTTTAGGGTTCGCGTGTTCGAGCTTGTCGTAGTTCTGGCCATGCCCCGTGAAAAGCGCGGCCATCAGCCAGACGGATTCCAGTTCCGGCCAGCGCACCAGATGCCGCACTTCGGCGCGGTTCCATTCGTCCTCCGGAAAGAGCGCCTCGAGCACCCACCGCTTGCCTTCGGCGCTCAGGTCTTCATAGGCCGCCCACGGCCCCAGGGACCGGCGCAGGAGGAAGGATTTGGGGAGGGGTTTGGATTCCACCAGGACGCCCTTGCGGAATTGGACCCGCAGGATGGCCTGGCCGCCGCCGGGAACTTTGGCCCGGACATCGATGGGGGTGGGATCCGCCGTCGCGAACAGCGCGACGGCCGAGAAAATGGGAAAGTACCTCAGGACTCCCACGGCACTTCGTCCCCAGCTTCCGCCAGCGTGCCGCTGAGGCCGCCGCGCACCCAGGATTTCAGCGCGTCCTCCATGGCGCCGGGATCTTCGGCGCGCAGGTGTAGGAAGCGGCCGAAGCGCCGTTCCAAATGGCCCGCGCCTTCTTCCAGAAGGAAGAGCCGGTCCGTGATCCGGCCCACGGGATCCTTGGAGGCGGTCGGTGGAAGCTTGAGGCCGCTGAGGTCCAGCCCTGCGGACTGGAGTGTGAAGACCCATTCCATATCGCCAGAAAGGATGCGAAGCTTCGCGCGGGAGGGCCGCATGCCCCGGCTGAGGGCTTCGAAGGCCTCGCGGGATTCCGCCGGGTTGCCCTTGCGCAGCGAGATCTCCTTCACTTCGCCGCGTTCGCTCACGAGCATCATCGCGTCGTCCACGAAGCAGCTGGAGAGATCCCCGTCCTGGCCCGAGGCGCCGCCATCCGTGAGGCCGCGCATCCACAGCCAGAGCACAAATTCCTCGCCGAGGAATCGACCCTGTTCGATCAGTTCCAGCGGCTTCATGGCGCGGCCTCCCCGAGGCCCGTCTGTCTAGCGAAGAGGACATTCAGTCCTCTTCTCCCACTCACGCTTTGCGTTCGCGGAGACAAACACTCCATCCAGCGCCACAGCACGAACTCTTCGCCTAGGAACCGGCCCTGTTCAATGAGTTCCAGCGGCTTCATGCGTCTTCCAGGGTGAGGTCGAGGGGATCGAGGGCCATCAGCGCCTCGACGGGCAAGTCCGGCGCGATGCGCCCTGCCAGGAGGAGCGGCGCCAGAGGTTGCAGCTCACAGCCGAAGGACTTGAGGAAGAGGCCCAGCAGCGCGCTCTGCACCTTGCTGGAGCCCGCCGTCGTCCAGAGCAGCCCGCCCTTCAGGTCCCACGCCAGTTCCACGATCTTCGGCGTGGGCAGCACCTTCCGCAACAGCTCCACCTTCACTTCGTCCTGGAGGGAGATGCGGGCTTCCTTGCCCACAAAGGCGAGGTCTTTCTCCTGCGTGAGCTTGCGCAGGCGCAGGTCTACGTGGGCCTTGAGCAAAGCATTGGGGACCTTGCGGGTGTCCAGGCGCAGGGAAAAGAGCGCGAAGCGGTCCTGGGTCACCCAATCGGCTTCGGGGGGAAGGATCAGCGGATTGCGCCAATCGCACCAGCCGAAGCGTTCCTCTTCGAGCCCATCTTCGAAGGGCCGGAACCGGTCCTGCTCCAGGCCCGTGACCAGATCCCCCTCGGAGGGCACAGGGCCCATCACGAGGAATCGCCGCAGGGAGAGGCCGCCCTGGGTGAGGCTCACGACCCGCCTCCAAAGATGCGCCATCCGCCGCGCTTGGCGCCGGCGGACTTCGGCAGCGGGTCGAGGGGGTTCAGAACCACCGGTTTTTCGCCCTCGGCCGGAAGGGGGAAGCCGGGGTCGTCCAGGGCCAGCAGCAACCCGGTGACATTGTCGCGGGCGCCGTGGAAAAGGACTTCATCGAGCATCAATTCAAGGGTGCGGCGGGTGGAGTAGCCGTAGGCCAGGTTCGCCTGGATGCGCAGATCGCTGATCTCGCCATGGAGCCCATCGCTGCACAGGAGCAGCCGGTCGCCGCGCCGCAGCGGCACTTTGCCGAGCACCGCATGGATGGGCTGCGGCGCGCCGATGGCCTGGGTGATCATGTTGCGCTGGGGGTGGGTGCGCGCCTGTTCAGGCGTAAGGGTGCCTTGGGTGATCATCTCGTTCACCAAGGTCTGGTCCACGGTGAGCTGCAGCAGTTCGCCGCGCCTAAAAAGATAGGCCCGGGAGTCCCCCACCTGGCTGATGTAGGCGTGGCCATTCCAGATCACCGCGGCGGTGAGGGTGGAACCCATGCCCCGGGAGGATCGGTCATTGTCGGAATAGCGGAGCACCGATTCGCTGGCGCCTTCGGCCGCCACCTTCAGGGTCTCCAGCAGGCCTTCCTCGGTGGCGTCCTCGGCCGGAAACCGCCCCCAGTAACCAAAAGTGTGCAGAGCCATGGCCGCCAGGCCCTCGCGGCTGGCGACCTCGCCCGCCGCCGCACCGCCCATGCCATCCGCCACCGCGGCCAGCAGGCCGGTCTTGCAGACTTTCTGCATGCGCAAGGGGCCATTGACAATGGGCTCCTCGCCATCCAGCGCGTTGACCAGATAGGCATCCTCGTTGTTCTTGCGAACTTTGCCGGGATGGGTGATGGCTGCGTAGTCAATGAGCATGCAGGGGTGCGCTTGGAATCAGGGTTGGCCTCGGAGTGATCTACTATAGCCCGATGCGGCGCGGATGTCCGAGCCTCTTGCGCTCCGCGAAAGGGCGGACACCTGCGCAGTCCGCGCGAACCCCCACCCTCTTTGCGTATCCAGCACCGGAGTGAGCTTTGATTGACACCCTCGCCATCATCGGCCCCGGCGCCTTGGGACTCTCCCTGGCGCGGTGGGCTGCAGAGCGTGGCCTGCGGGTGGCGCTGGCTGGAAGGGACCGGGAGCATGCTGCACGAAAGGCCGGTGCCATCGAGCAGCGCTGGGACCGCGCATTGGATAAGGGACGCATCACCTCCTTTGAACTCGAAGCGGCCCGCGGGCGGCTTCATATAATGGAGGGCTGGGAGCGGGCCTGCGAGGGTGCCACCTGGGTGCTGGAGGCCCTGCCCGAATCCATCCAGAACAAGGCCAGCCAGTGGGCCGGGATGGATGCGCGGTTGCCGGACTCCATCGCGCGGTTGACGGGGACTTCGAGCATTCCAGTAGCAGCAATCAGGAATGCCGCAGGAATGAAAGCCCCGCTCACCGCTTTCCATTGCTTTCTCCCCATGGAGCGCATGCCCATCGTGGAAATCGCGGCGGAGGCAACTGCTCCGCCTGAAGCCACGGAGAAGGCTCTGGAACTGGCTTCCCGCCTTGGCAAGCGCGTGGTGCGGGCCAAGGATCAGGCGGGCTTCGCGGCGGCTAGAATGGCCCTTGCCCAGGGCCTGGAGGCCATGCGGCTGCTGGAGTCTGGAACCGCCAACGCGAGGGACCTGGATGCTCTCATGACGGGGGGCTATGGACATCCCGTGGGACCCTTGGAATTATCTGACCGAGTGGGCTTGGATCTGCGGCTAGCCATCGCCCAGCAGATCCACGAAACCACGGGCGACCCGGCTTTTGAA
>JANXPB010000141.1 GCA_025357545.1 Holophagaceae bacterium | reverse complement strand
CCTCACGAAGGATTTCGAGTGGGCGATGGAGATACCCGAGAAGCGCCGCACGCCGCTGTTCAGGCTCTTCCAGCTGTACGTGCGCTTTCACGATCAGGAAAAAGCGAACCCCGAAATGCGCGACGAAGCCCGGGGCTGGTTCCGCAAGCTGGAGCAGGGGGACGCCGAAGCCCGGCGCCTCTGGAAGTGGTTCCGCGCAATCTCCTTGAAGGAATTCCAGCGCATCTACGACCGCCTAGGCGTGGGCTTCGATACCCTGGAACAGGGCGAAGCCTTCTACGAAGCCATGCTGGGCGCCGTGCTCCAGCGCCTCACGGACCAGGGGCTGCTGCAGGAAGGCGAAGGCGGCGCCAAGATCGTGGACCTTTCCGACGTGGGCATCGAGACGCCCATGATCGTCCAGAAGGGCGATGGCGCCAGCATCTACGCCACCCGCGATCTGGCCCAGGTCACCTACCGCAAGGAGGCCTACGCCTTCGACCGCTGCATCTACGTCATCGGTGGCGAACAGTCCCTGCACATGGCGCAGATCTTCGCCTGCATGGAAAAACTGGACCCCTGGTTCAAGGGGCGCCTGGTGCACACCCCCTTCGGCCTGGTGCGCCTGCCGGATGGCAAGATGAGCACCCGCAAGGGCAACGTCATCTTCCTGGAGGATGTGCTGGATGAGGCGAAGGAGCGCGTGGCCGCCATCATCGACGAGAAGAATCCTGGCCTCGCGGACAAGGAGGCCGTGGCGGAGATGCTGGGCATGGGCGCCGTGATCTTCTTCGACGCCATGAACGACCGCATCAAGCCCATCACCTTCGAGTGGCACCGCGTCATCGCGCTGGATGGCGACACGGGCCCCTACGTGCAGTACGCCCACGCCCGCATCTGCTCGGTGCTGCGCAAAGCTGGACCCGGGTGGGTGGCCCAGGCCGCTCCGGGCTCGCACGACAGCCGGGAGACCGCCGTCGTGCCTTACTCTACCGCCTCGATCCCCGCCGAGCTGCAGGGCCTCGATGCGCCCGAGGCCCAGGCTTTGCTTTTCGAATTGGCGGGACTGCCCTCGGCCATCCGCGTGGCGCGCGAACAGCTCATGGGCACCGCCATCGCACGGCAGCTGCTGGCCATCGCCCGCGCCTTCTCGGGGTTCTACACCAACTGCCCCATCCTCGCTCCCGAGAACTCGCCCGAAGTCCGCGAGGCACGCTTGGCGCTCTGCGTGGCCACCGCCCGGGCCCTGCGCCAGGGCCTCTTTCTGCTCGGCATCCAAGCTCCGGAGGAAATGTGACCCCCAGCATCACCAAAGACCTCGGACCCATTCCGGCGAAGTTCATCTTCGTCACGGGAGGTGTGCTGAGCTCCCTCGGCAAGGGCATCGCCGCGGCCTCCCTGGGGGCGCTGCTGGAGGCCCGGGGCCTGAAAGTCACGCTCATGAAGATGGATCCCTACCTCAACGTGGACCCCGGCACCATGTCGCCCTTCCAACATGGCGAAGTATTCGTCACCGACGATGGCGCCGAGACCGACCTGGACCTGGGCCACTACGAACGCTTCACGTCGGTGCCCACCACGCGCAACCACACCATCACCACCGGCCGGATCTACAACACGGTAATCCAGAAGGAGCGCCGGGGCGACTACCTGGGCAAGACCGTGCAGGTGATTCCGCACATCACCGATGAGATCAAGGGCACCATGAAGAAGGTGGCCAAGGACGTGGACATCGTGATTGTCGAGATCGGCGGCACCGTGGGCGACATCGAGAGCCAGCCCTTCCTCGAGGCCATCCGCCAGTGGAAGCTCGAAGCGGGGCTCGACGAGCGCATGAAGGCCAACGCCATCAACATGCACCTGACCTACGTGCCCTACATCAAAGCCGCAGGGGAGCTGAAGTCGAAGCCCACCCAGCACAGCGTCAAGGAGCTGCGGGCCCTGGGCATCCAGCCGGACGTGCTGCTGTGTCGCGCGGAGCAGGACCTCCCGCGGGAACTGAAGGACAAGATCGCGCTCTTCTGTTCGGTGACCCAGGACGCGGTGTTCAGCGCGAAAGATGCCTCAAGCATTTACGAAGTCCCGCTCAATCTGCACGAGGAAGGCCTCGATGCGAAAGTCGCGTTTCTGCTGGGCCTGCCTGATGTGGCACCAAACCTGGGCGCCTGGAACAACCTGTTGCAGCGCATTCGCAACCCCAAGGGGAGCGTGCGCATCGCGGTCGTGGGCAAGTACGTGGAATTCAAGGAGAGCTACAAGAGCCTTACTGAAGCCCTGATGCACGCGGGCTACGGCCTGGAAACCCAAGTCGATCTGCAATGGGTGGAGGCCGAGCAGATGGAGACCGGCGATCCGGAAGCAGTGCTGAAGGATTGCGACGGCGTGCTGGTGCCCGGTGGCTTCGGAATCCGCGGCACCCGGGGCATGATCGAAGCCATCCGCTTCGCCCGGGAAAAGAAGGTGCCCTTCTTCGGCATCTGCCTGGGCATGCAGATGGCCTCCATCGAATTCGCGCGCAATGTTGTGGGTCTGGAAGGCGCTGACAGCACCGAGTTCGATGACAAGCCGCGCCACAAGATCATCTTCAAGCTCCGCGAATTGATCGATGTGGAGGAACTGGGCGGCACCATGCGCCTGGGCGCCTACGCCTGCAACCTGACGCCCGACAGCTTTGCCGCCGCAGCCTACAGCACCACCGAAATCAGCGAGCGCCACCGCCACCGCTACGAATACAACCAGGCGGAATTCCGCAAGCCACTTGAAGACAAGGGCCTGGCCTTTACGGGCCTGAGCCCCGATGGCACCTTCGTCGAGATCGTTGAAATCCATGACCATCCCTACTTCCTGGCCTGCCAGTTTCATCCTGAATTCAAGAGCAAGCCCCTGGCTCCGCATCCCCTCTTCACCGCCTTCGTCAAGGCCAGCGCGGCCCATGGGAAATGACGCCCTTCCAACGGCATTGAAGCATTGAATGGCGACACCCCTACATCCCCAGGAGAATAAGCATGCACCTTCATCCAAGGCCTTCCGGGATTCTGCTCGCGGCCGTGGCCTTTCTCGGCCTGCCGGCCTTTGCCCAGGATGCGGGCACCTTCAATGGTTTCCTGGTCCAGGCGGGTGCCCTGCAGGCCAGAAGCCCCTCGGCTGATGGCTGGGCCTCCGCGACCTATTCCCGGCCCTTCCTGGCCTTCGGCCGTGAACACGACCTGGGCACGGGCCTTCCCATCGCCACCTGGTGGGTGGGCTACCTTGGCGGCTCCTCGAAACATGTTTCCGGCCAGGAGACCTTCGGCCCCGGAGATGTGCGCACCAGCACCTATTCCCCCGGAGGGGAGGGCACCCTCGCCTTCCTGATTTCCAACGGCGGGCGCTTCCGTTTCGGAGGCGGCCTGGAAGTGCGGTTGGGCTCCTCGGAACCCAAGCTCATCACCACCGGTGGGGGGGACACCAGTGGCACTACAGTCAGGCTGCACACCTCCACGTGGCTCCAGTTGTTTTCCGAAGCGGAACTGGGCGGGGGTTTCGCCCTCTTCGTCCGGGGCGGTATCAGCACCGACAAGGCGCCCCGGCCCACCCAAGAATTTGGCCTGGGATTGCGCTACCGGCCTTAGATTTTAGTTCTCACATCCGACTTGAGCAGGGAAGGAATCCGATGCCCCAGACCACCGACAAACTCGCCATCAATACGCTTCGCGGCCTCGCCATGGACGCGGTGCAGGCCGCGAATTCAGGGCATCCGGGCACGCCCATGGCGCTGGCCCCCATGGGCTTCGTGCTGTGGACGAAATTCCTGCGGCACAACCCGAAAAACCCTCAGTGGCTGGACCGGGACCGCTTCGTGTTGTCCTGCGGCCACGCTTCCATGCTGCTCTACGGCCTGCTCCATCTTACGGGTTACGACCTGCCCCTGGACGAGATCAAGCACTTCCGCCAATGGGGTTCCAGGACCCCCGGCCACCCCGAATTCGGCCACACACCGGGCGTGGAGACCACCACTGGGCCCCTTGGCCAGGGCATCGGCAACGCCCTGGGCATGGCCATGGCGGAGAAGTTCCTGGCGGAGCACTTCAACAAGCCCGGCCACGAGATCGTGAACCACCGCACCTACGGCATCGTGAGCGATGGCGACGTGATGGAGGGCGTGGGCCAGGAAGCCGCCAGCCTCGCGGGGCACCTGGGCCTGGAGAAGCTGGTGCTGCTCTATGACGACAACCACATCACCATCGAAGGGGACACGGACCTGGCCTTTTCCGAGGACGTGGGCAAGCGCTTCGAGGCCTATGGCTGGCGCGTGCTGAAAGTGCTCACCGGAGAAGATCTGAACGGCCTGGAATCAACCCTGCACGAGGCCACCCACGAACCGGTGGGCAAGCCCACCTTGATCATCACGCGCACCATCATCGGCTACCCGGCGCCTAACAAACAGAACCACCACGATGCCCACGGCGCGCCCCTTGGGAAAGAGGAAATCGCCGCCACCAAGGCGATCATGGGTCTCGACCCGAACGCCACCTTCCAGGTTTCGGCCGAGGCCCGGGAACGTTGGGAGGTCTGCGTGGACCGCGGCGAGCTCTTCGAATCCGAATGGCTGGCCCGCTTCGAGGCCTACCGGGAAGCCCACCCCGCCCTCGCCGCCGAGTTCGAAAGCTGGATGCGGGGCGAACTGAAGGAAGGCTGGCGGGCGGCCCTGCCGAGTTTCGCAGCCGACGCCAAGATGGCCACCCGGGACGCCTCCGGCGCGGTGATCAATGCCCTGGCGGATGCGCTGCCGAACTTCCTGGGGGGCTCGGCGGACCTGGGCTCTTCCAACAAGAGCGTCATCAAGAAGGCCACCAGCTTCAGCGTCCAAGCCTCGGGGCGCAACCTGCACTTCGGCGTGCGGGAACACGCCATGGGCGCGGCGCTCAACGGTCTGAGCCTCCACGGCGGCCTCCGGCCCTACGGCGCCACCTTCCTGATCTTCAGCGACTACATGCGCCCCTCCGTGCGGCTGGCGGCATTGATGAAGCAGCCGGTAATGTACGTGTGGACCCACGACAGCATTGGCGTGGGCGAGGACGGCCCCACCCACCAGCCCATCGAGCAGGTCATGACCCTGCGCATGATTCCTGGCCTGCACATGTGGCGCCCCGCGGATGCCAATGAGACTGCCGTGGCCTGGAAATCAGCCCTCGAACGGACCGATGGCCCCTCGGCTTTCGCACTCACCCGCCAAGGCTTGCCGGTGCTGGACGCGGCCAAGGCTGCTGGGGCGTCCAAGGGTGGCTACGTGCTGGAAGAAGCCAGCTCGGCACCGAAGATCATCTTGATGGCCACGGGTTCGGAAGTGTCGGTGGCCCTGGAAGCCCGCGCCACGCTTGAAGCCGAAGGGATTTCCACCCGAGTCGTGAGCCTGCCCTGCTGGGAGGTCTTCGCCGCCCAGGACGCCGCCTATCGGGAGTCGGTCCTGCCCGCGGCCATCAAGGCCCGCGTCTCCATCGAGGCCGGCACCACCTTCGGCTGGCAGCGCTTCACCGGCGACGGTGGCGCTTCCATCGGGCTGGACCACTTCGGCGCTTCGGCCCCGGCGGAAACCCTCTTCGAGCAGTTCGGCCTCACCCCCGCAAACGTGGTGATGACTGCCAAGGGCCTGCTCTAGCCGCTTTGGATCAGACAAGGAACGGCGCCCAGAAGGGCGCCGTTCCTTGTCTGCAGATGAAGATTGATGGCGACAGGATCAACCCTGGTGGCCACCCTCTGCTGCCCACTTCTCCAGCATCTCGGTGGTGACCGACTTGGGGCGCTCCAGGGGGTAGCTCAGGGCGCGGTCCCAGGTGAGGTTGGCCAGCACGCCCAGGGCGCGGCCGACGCCGAACAGCACGGTGTAGAAGTCGTATTCGCGCAGGCCGTAGTGGTACTGGATCATGCCGCTGGCGGCGTCCACGTTGGGCCAGGGGTTCTTGGTCTTGCCCTGCTCCGCCAGTACCTTGGGCGCCACGTGGTAAATCATGTTCACGAGCTTGAAGACCGGGTCGTTCGGCAGGTGCTTCTGGGCGAACTGGAGCTGGGCTTCGAAGCGGGGGTCCGTGCGGCGCAGCACCGCGTGGCCATAGCCCGGGATGACCTGGCCGGAATTCAGCGTGTCCCACAGCGCGGCGCGCACGTTTTCCTCGGTGGGTTCGGCGCCGTTCAGTTTTTCCTGGAACTTCAGCACCCACTCCAGGACTTCCTGATTCGCGAGGCCGTGGAGCGGTCCGGCCAGGCCATTGAGTCCTGCTGAGAATGCGTAGTAGGCGTCGCTCAGGGCGCTGCCCACCAAGTGCGTGGCATGGGCGCTGACATTCCCCACCTCATGGTCGGAATGGATGATGAAGTACATGCGGGCCACGTCGTCATAGGGCTTGGGGAACCCCATCATGTGCGCGAAATTGCCCCCGAAATCCTGTTTGGGGTCCGGGCCGATGATGTCGCCGCCCTTGTATTTGTGGCGGTAGATGAAGGCCGCAATCTCCGGTAGCTTGGCGATGAGATCGGTGGCGTCCTCGTACATGTACTCCCAAGCCCGGTCCTTCTTGAAACCGTGGTGGTAGAAGTGGGTGAACTTGCTCTCCCGCTGCATGGACAGCACGGCGGTGCTGAGCATCACCATGGGGTGCGTGTCCTTGGGCAGGGCCCGCAGCACCTCGAATACGTAGGGCGGGACCTTCGCGCGATATTTAAAGTCCGCCTCGATTTCCGAGATGGCGTCGGCGTCGGGCGCTTCGCCTGTGAGCAGGAAATACCAAAAGGACTCCACCGAGGGGTACTCCGCCCCCGGGGCCTTTGGAAGGGCCGCGAAGGTTTCAGGAATGTTCAGGCCGCGCAGCCGGATGCCTTCCAAGGGGTCCAGGTAGGAGATGTCCGACACCAGGCACTTCACATCCCGGGCGCCGCCGATGACCTGGCTGATGGTGACGTGGTCGATGACCACATCGCCGTGCTCCTTCAGGAGCCTGGCCGTGTGGGGCCGCTGAGCCTCGATCTTCTCGCGCAGCTTCTCCATTAATCTGGTCATGAACCCTCCCGATCCCAATATTTTCAAACCCTCCACTCTACCCTGTACCTCAAGCCCGGCCAAGCGACGAGGATCACCTTTGACTTGGCGTGGTGGGTGATGAAAATCTGGACTTCCAGGTCCGCGGTTCCCGTCCCGGGTGGTACGCGTTTGGGGGTCCGGCAAGGCCCCCGGGGAAGGGGGCTGGCCCTCCCGGATTCCGCTCAAGGAATTTCTAGGTCAACGCGCGCCCGGCCTGCAGGCCTTCGCTACACTCTCAAAGTCCAACCTGGAGCGCCGCGTGCTGCCATTCCCGAATCTTTCGCTGCTGGAGTCCGGCCCTGGGCTGTCCCGGACCACCGACACCGGCCTGCTCGTGATTGTCGCGGCCCTTTTCCTCACGGCCATCCTGGCCCACCGGCTCTGGCGCGGAAAAATCCGCGCCGAGGATGAACTCATGGCCTTCCGGCGGGACGCGGCCTTCAGCGCCGGGCGCTACCGCGCGGGCTTCCGCAAGCTCCAGAGCGTCGCCGCCTTTGCGGACCGCGCCACCGGCCTGGTGGTGGAACCCACCCCCGGCTGGGTTGCCAAGGGTCTGGCCGCAGGTGGTCGCAAAGTGTGGGGCGACGACGCAACCGCCGAGGCCTCCTGGCAATCCATCCCCCCTCCCGACGCTGAAAACCACGTCGGGGCGCCGGTGCGCTTCACCCTGGCGGGCCACTTGTTTGAAGCGGAACCCCTAGACAGGGAAAACCTGGGCCTCGTGCTGGTGCAGGAAATCCAGTGAGCCAGAGCCAGGTGCTTTCACGCGGGACACTTGGCCTCGCGGCCCTGGGCCTGGGTGCAGGGGGAAGGCTCTGCGCTCAAGTCCCCGGCATGGACACTCCGCGACCCAACCGGGTGGCCTGGATGGAGATCTTTCCCGAACCCCTGCCCTCGGGCCGCAACGACTTGGCGTTGGAGTTCAGTTCCCAGTTCCTGCGGCCCGACCGGGCCACCAGCGGGGATGGCCGCACCCAGGCGGTGCTCCAAGGGGAGGAATGGCAGCTCACGGGCGACCTGACGGCCCCGCTGCTGGGCGGTTACGTGAACCTGCGGCTGCGGGCGAATGTCCGCGGCGGTGGCATCGCGGACCAGTTCCTGGTCACCTACCACGGCTTCTTCGGCACACCGGGCGGAGGCCGGGAGCTGGTGCAGAAGAACCAGTTCCACTACCGCATCGAACGGGACGGGGTGGTGGTGGCGGATCTGCAGAAACCCGGCACGGTGCTCATGCAGCCAGATATCGCCTGGGTGCGGCCCTTCGGCACGGCGGAGGCCGGAGGCCGCTTCGGCATCTCGGTGCAGCTGCCCACGGGCAAGCCCGAGGATTTCACAGGCACCGGCCGTGCCGCCGAAACCCTGGGCGGAGCCCTTTGGAAATCCGCGGGCACCTGGCACGGCTTCACCCAAGTCGAGCGGGTCTTCTTCAGCCTGCCGGAAAACAGTCCGTACAAAACCGTGCTCACCCAGCGCTCCTTCACTCGGGCCTGGGTGGGCGGCGGTTACCAGGGCGAGGGGAGCGGCTTCTTCACCGGCCTGGGGGTGGAGTTGAGCGTCGGCTACATCGAAAACCCCTACCATCTGGATCTGGCGCGGGTGGACCGGGACGGCCTGCAGCAGCACTGGGTGGTGACCCACTGGGTCCTGCCCAAATGGCGTTTCGGCATCACCGAAGAGGCGGGCAGCTACTTCGCGCCGGATCTCACGGTGTTCGTCAGCCGTCGCTTCTGATCCAGGATCGCGGCGCTCCGCGATAAGCTGGAAGGCTACGCGCGGAGCACCCATGAACCCGAACCAGTACCGCCAGGTCCGCCTTGAGAAGCTGGAGAAGCTCAAGGCCCTGGGTCTGGACGTGTGGCCGCGCAAAGCCGAGCGGAGCATCGGCATCGGGGGGATCCTGGAGGCCTTCGGCGGCCTGGACGGCCCGGCGCTGGAAGCCGAGCCCCACACGGTCTCGGTGATGGGCCGCATCATCGCCTACCGGGACAGCGGCAAGACGGCCTTCCTGAACCTCAGCGAAGGCGGGGAGAAGCTCCAGATCTACACCCGCAAGGACGCCCTCAGCGAAACCGAATGGGAGGTGGTGCGCCTGCTGGACATGGGGGATTTCATCAGCGTGACGGGCACCCTCATGCGCACCAAGACCGGCGAGCTGACGGTGAAGGCTGCGCGGGTCCAGTTCCTCTCCAAGGCCCTACTGCCCCTGCCCGAGAAGTGGCACGGTCTCCAGGACAAGGAACTGCGCTACCGGCAGCGCTACCTGGACCTGGTGAGCAACCCCGAGGTGCTCCACACCTTCATCCTGCGCTCCAAGATCCTCGCGGGGATCCGCCACTACATGGAGCAGCAGAACTACCTGGAAGTGGAAACACCCATGATGCAGCCCATCCCCGGCGGCGCCACGGCCCGGCCCTTCATCACCCACCATAACGCCCTGGACATGGCGCTTTACCTGCGGGTGGCGCCGGAACTCTACCTGAAGCGATTGATCGTGGGAGGCTTCCACAAGGTGTATGAGATCAACCGCAATTTCCGCAATGAAGGCCTGAGCGTCCGCCACAATCCCGAATTCACCATGATGGAATCCTACGCCGCCGGGGAGGACCTGCGGGACGTGATGGTGCTGACGGAAAACCTGTTTTCGGAAATGGCGAAACTCTGCGGCGGGCTGGAGCGCCCCTTCGGTGAAAACACCCTGAGCTATGCCACGCCCTTCCGCCGTCTCACGCTGAAGGACGCCATCGCCCAATACGGCGCCATCGACCGGGCGCGGCTTGAGCGCAGCGAGGACATCGTCCAGCTGGCCAAGGACGCCCACCTGGAAGATATCGCCAAGAAGAGCCCCGGCGTCCTGCTGGGCGAGCTCTTCGAGCACCACGCCGAGAAGCAGCTCCTCCAGCCCACCTTCATCACCGACTACCCCATCGAGCTGAGCCCCCTCACCAAGACCCTGCCGGACAACGATCTGTTCGTGGACCGCTTCGAGTTGTTCATCGGCGGCATGGAGCTGGCGAACGCCTACTCGGAGCTGAACGACCCCGTGGACCAGTTGGGCCGCTTCATGGCCCAGATGCAGGAGCGCGAGGGCGGCAACGACGAAGCCATGATGCTGGACCTGGACTTCGTGAACGCCCTGGAGCACGGCTTCCCGCCCACCGGCGGCCTGGGCGTCGGCATCGACCGCATGGTCATGCTCATGACCAATGCTGCCAGCATCCGGGATGTGATCCTGTTCCCGTTGATGCGCCCGCAGACTGCCCGGGATGAAACCGCGAATGACGCGGATGAACCCGAATAACAATATGCCAGTGGCTTATTAGCGAACCTTCGCGTCATTCGCGGTTCCAATTTCCGAGGCCTCCATGTCCGTCCCCATGCTTGATCTCGCGCCCCAAAACGCCTCGGTGAAACAGAAGATCCTCGAGGGCATCGGCGGGCTCATCGACCGTTCCAGCTTCATCCTGGGCGACAACGTGAAGGGGCTCGAAGCGGAGATCGCCGCCTACGCGGGCGTGAAGTTCGCGGTGGGCATGAGCAGCGGCACGGACGCGCAATTGGTGGCGCTCATGGCCCTGGACCTCAAGGCAGGCGATGAAGTGATCGTGCCCTCCTTCACCTTTTTCGCCACGGCGGGCGTGGTGGCGCGGCTGGGAGCCACGCCGGTCTTCGTGGACCTGGACCCGGCCACCTTCAACACCTCGGGCACCCTGGTGGAAGCGGCCATCACCGGCCGCACCAAGGCCATCATGCCCGTGCACCTCTTCGGCCAGCTGGCGGACATGCCGGCCATCTGCGAGGCGGCGGCGCAGTTTGGCATCCCAGTGATAGAAGACGCCTGCCAAAGCATGGGCGCCAGGGGCTGGGGCCTGAACGCCGGGCAGTTCGGCGCCATGACCGCCTTCAGCTGCTACCCCACCAAGAACCTGGGCGCCTTCGGCGATGCGGGCCTGACCATCATCCGTGACGATGAAGCCCTGCACGCCCGCGTTCGCCGGCTGCGGGTGCATGGCATGGAGCCTGTCTACGTCCATCACGAGGTGGGCATGAACGGCCGCATGGACGAGGTGCAGGCGCTGGTGCTGCGGGCCAAGCTGGACCTGCTGGAAGGCTGGCACGCCGGGCGCCGCAAGCACGCCGCTTGGTACCTGGAGCGCCTGAAGGAGCTGACGCCGGACGAAGCGCGGCTCCCCGTGGAGGCCGTGCCCAACGGCCGCCACATCTACAACCAGTTCACGTTGCGCGTGGGGGGCGGCAAGCGCGACGCGCTGCAGGCCCACCTTAAATCCCTTGGCATTGGCAGCGCCATCTACTACCCCATCTGCCTCCACGAGCAACCCTGCTTCGCCGGACTCGGCTACTCGAAGGGCCAGTTTCCGGAGAGCGAGAAGGCCGCCGCGGAGGTGCTCAGCATCCCGGTCTTCCCGGAGATGACCGAAGCCATGCTGGAGGAAGTCGTCACGGGCATCCTCGGCTTCTTCGGCAGGAAGTGAGCCATGTTGCGCCCGCCCGTTGAAACCACCTGGGTCTTCGATGCGGAGTGGGTGCCGGACGTGCCCACGGGTCGGCGGGTCTACGGCCTGGGTGCCGAGGTCGCCGATGCGGACGTGCTTCAGCGCATGTGGCAGGAGGGTAAGGCCACAGAGGAGAACCCCAGACCCTATCTGAAGACGGTTCTCTGCCGGCTGGTATCGGTGGCGGCGGTGATCCGCACCGTCAAGCACGGTGAGGTGAGCCATAAGCTCTTTGCCCTGCCGGACCACCCGGGGCCCATGGACGAAGACGAATTGCTGCGACGCTTCCTGGTGAAACTCGGAGATTCAAAACCTCAGCTGGTGGGCTTCAATTCCCGGGAGGCGGACCTGCCCATCCTCGTACAGCGGGCCATGGTCCACGGCCTCTCCATCCCGGGCCTCGGCCGCAGCGGTGAGAAATGGGCCAAGGATGATTTCTTCGACCGCTACGGCAACCAGCACGTGGATTTGAAGGAGAGCCTGGCAGGCTGGGGCCGCGCCACGCCAAGCCTCCACGAGCTGGCCACCGCCTGTGGCATCCCTGGGAAGATGGACGTCCACGGCGACAACGTCATCGACCTCTGGCTTCAGGGCGACATCGCCGGCATCGTCCGCTACAACGAATTCGACGCCCTCACCACCTTCCTGCTCTGGCTGCGGGCCATGAGCCTGTCGGGGCACATCACCCCGGAGCAGCGCCTGGCCGAGGAAGCCAGCCTGCGCCGGGTCGTGCAGGCCAAGGCCGAAGCGGATCCGGGCCTGGGCAGCTACCTCGCCGCCTGGGACGCGCTGTCGGTCCGCTGACTCAGGCTTCGCCCAGAGAAGCCGCGACGAAAAGGTTTAGAGCCGCTTGGGTCTCGGCCGGCATGTCCACGAAGTGCAGGCCCATGCCCACGAAGCCCATGGCGGGCAGCTGGGGGGAACTGCCCAGCACATAGACCACCTGGGCCCGAATGCGGCCCTTGGGCAGCATGGGGTGGTCCAGCACCAGGTCCTCCAGGATCGTTCCCATCTCGAAGAGCAGGGCTTCTTGCTGGTCCACCAGCGCGAAGACGCCACTGCCGCTGATGTTGGCGATACGGATGTCCTTGAGGCTGCGGGGGCCCACCTTGAAGCGGATGCTGTGCCCGGGCCCTAGCGTGATGCGCCGGTTGTCCCGTCGTTCGGCGATTTCGGCCATGGGGCCTCCCGGGAATTCCTGCTTGGGCAGCAGTCCAGATCAGGATAGACTAAGCGCTTCGTTTGAACGGCCTCAACCCATCGCGGGAACGGAGGCGCCCGCCCCGGCAACTGGGTTTTCAGGGCCGCCATCCTGGCAGGAGCCAAGTCTCCTGCCTAACCAAGCGGGGACCACGCACGTCGCGCTGGCCATCCATCCTGGAGCACTCCTATGGAAATCCTTCTCATCGACAACGTGTCGAAGCTCGGCCAGCGCGGTGATGTCGTCACCGTGAAGGACGGCTACGCCCGCAACTTCCTGCTTCCCCGCAAGCTGGCCCTGCCGGTCACCGCCGGCAACAAGCGCCAGATCGAGCTGGAAAAGGAGCGCGCCCAGAAGCTCCGCGCCAAGGAACTGGCCGATGCCCAGAGCCTGGCCGAGAAGATCGGCGCCCTGAGCCTGACCATCGCCAAGAAGGCCGGCGAGGCCGGGCACCTCTTCGGCAGCGTCACCAACGCCGAAGTGGCCGACCTGCTCAAGGCCAAGGGCTTCATCGTGGACCGCCACGCCATCACCGTGCCTCACATCAAGGATGTGGGCGCTTACACCGTGGAAGTCCGGCTCTACCAAGGCATCATCGCCAAGGTGACCCTGGATGTGACGGCCATCGCAGAGTAGATCCCCCATACTCGGCCGCGCGGCGGCCGTTTCCAGACCCTCTTCTGGAAACCCAGGGCCGTCTGTCCATAGGTTTCCATCGCCCCCTCAGGAGCCTCCATGCCCAAGTCCACCACCAAGCCCGATACCCTGGGAATCGCCGAGCTGGCTGCCAAGCTCGCCGAGAGCCACGACCTCACCAAAGCCAAAGCCAAGGCCGTCATCGACAGCCTGCGCGATGACATGGTCGCCGTCCTGCTCTCCGGCAACCGCGTGAACCTCTTCGGCCTCGGCACCTTCGAAGTGCGCGACACCAAGCCCAAGATGGGCCGCAACCCCAAGACCGGCGAGAAGATCAGCATCCCCGCCGGCCGCAAAGTCGTCTTCAAGGTCGCCAAGGGCCTCAAGGACCAGATGTAGGGGCTTTCGTCCTGGGGCTTTCGTCCTGGGGCTTTCGTCCTGGGGCTTTCGTCCTGGGGCTTTCGTCCTGGGACTTGCGTCCTGGGGTTCGATTGCGAGCGGCGCCCCCCGGGCGCCGTTTTCGTTTCATGCGGCCAGCGGCCGCCACAGAATCGAACCTCAGGACTCAGGACCCGGATCACACCTGGCCCCCTTACAATTAATGACCACCTGGAGCCACCCATGTCCCTCGGCATCTTCCGCGTTCCCACCCCCGTCAACGAGCCCGTGAAGTCCTACGCGCCGGGAACGCCGGAACGGGCCAGCCTCCAGGCCAAGCTGAAGGAACTGTCCGCCAAGCGCATCGACCTGCCCATGATCATCAACGGGCACCCGATCCATGCGGACCGAAAGGGCACGGCCGTGATGCCCCACGACCACCAGCACGTCCTTGGTGATTGCCACATGGGGGGCGCCACGGAAGTGAAGCTCGCCATCCACGCGGCCATGCACGCCCACAAGGAATGGGCTGCCATGCCCTGGGAAGCCCGGGCCTCCATCTTCCTCAAGGCCGCGGACCTGCTGGCAGGCCCCTGGCGCGACACGGTGAACGCAGCCACCATGCTGGGCCAGAGCAAGACCTGCCACCAGGCCGAGATCGACGCCGCAGCCGAGCTCATCGACTTCTTCCGTTTCAACGTCGCCTACTACGAGCAACTGCTCCGGGAACAACCGGATTCCCAGCCGGGCATGTGGAACCGCCTGGAGCACCGGCCCCTCGAAGGCTTCGTGTTTGCGGTGACACCCTTCAACTTCACCAGCATCGCCGGCAACCTGCCCACGGCCCCGGCTCTCTGCGGCAACACGGTGATCTGGAAACCGGCTTCCACCGCGGTCTACAGCGCCCACTTCCTGATGGAGCTGCTCAAGGCCGCCGGGCTCCCCGAAGGCGTCATCAACCTGGTGTCCGGCTCGGGCCGCGATATTGGCGACCCGGTGCTGGCGGACAGCCATCTGGTCGGCATCCATTTCACGGGCTCCACCAGTGTGTTCAACAGCATGTGGAAGCACGTGGGGGCGAACATGGCCCACTACAAGGGCTATCCGCGCATCGTGGGCGAGACCGGCGGCAAGGATTTCATTCTGGCCCACCCCAGCGCCGATGTGAACGCGCTGGTCACCGCCATCGTGCGGGGCGCCTTCGAGTACCAGGGCCAGAAGTGCAGCGCCGCCAGCCGCGTGTACGTGCCGTCGAACCTGTGGCCCAAGGTGAAGGACCAGCTCGCCGCCCAGGTGGAGAGCATCACCATGGGCGACGTGTGCGACTTCACGAATTTCATGGGGGCGGTCATCGACGGCGCTTCCTTCAAGACCCAGAAGGAGGCCATCGAAGGCGCCAAGGCTTCGAGCGATGCCAGTATCCTGGTAGGCGGCCAGTGCGACGATTCCAAGGGCTATTTCGTGCGGCCCACGGTCATCGTGGCCAAGGATCCCAAGTACCGCACCATGTGCGACGAGCTGTTCGGGCCCGTGGTCACCGTGCATGTCTACGACGAGCACCACTGGGCGGACATCCTCCACACCGTGGACCACACCAGCCCCTACGCCCTCACCGGCGCGATCTTCAGCCAGGACCGAAAGGCCGTGCAGCAAGCCCTGGACGG
This sequence comes from Holophagaceae bacterium, assembly GCA_025357545.1. Classification (GTDB taxonomy): domain Bacteria; phylum Acidobacteriota; class Holophagae; order Holophagales; family Holophagaceae; genus JANXPB01. Next base: position 8,117 of record JANXPB010000141.1, on the reverse strand, counting down.
CCTCCGCAACGCCGCGGGCAACTTCTACATCAACGACAAACCCACCGGCGCAGTGGTGGGCCAGCAGCCCTTCGGCGGCGCGCGGGCCAGCGGCACCAACGACAAGGCCGGCTCCAAGCTGAACCTCGTGCGCTGGATCAGCCCCCGCACCATCAAAGAGACTTTCGTCCCACCCACCGACTACCGGTACCCCTTCATGCAAGGTGAGTGATCTGCGTCACAGGGCTCCTTCGAGATACTGATCGATTCGTGCAATTCAGCCCAGGGTGTCCGCATGCCAGACAAGAAATCTACCCCGCTCTTCCCCCTCCGAAAAGGGCGCCACGCACGCCAGGCCCACGTGGACCTGCCCGAGGGCACCTTCGAGGAGGAGCACGCCCGGCAGGGCTTCTTCGGCAAGACCACGCACCTCTACCGCCTGCACCCGCCCACCGGCTGGACCCGCATCGAGGGGCCGCTGAAGCCCCACAGCTACGATCTGAACTACCTCTTTCCGGCGGATCCCGCGGCGCTGGGGGACGATGTTGCCCAGCAGGGCCGCGCCGGGGCGCTGCTGGAGTCCATGTTCGGCGCCCGGGAGGAAGCCTTCGCGCCGGTCTGTGTGCTGCACAACGGCGACGTGGCGCTGCACTACGTGGCGCCCCAGGCCATGGACTTCTTCTACCGCAACGCCGACGGCGACGACGTCTACTACATCCAGGCCGGCGGTGGGCGTTTCGAGTGCGATTTCGGCGCGCTGGACTACGCCAAGGGGGACTACCTGGTGATTCCTCGCGGCACCACCTACCGCTTCCTGCCCACGGATGCGGAGCAGCGCTACTTGCTCATCGAATCCTTCAGTGAGATCACCATCCCCGACCGCGGCGTGCTGGGGCCCAACGCGCTCTTCGACCCCGCCATGATCGACACGCCGGAGTTGGCGGACTACGACGAGGGCGCCGGCCGCGAATGGGCCGTCCACATCAAGCGGGAGAACGCCATCACCAAGGTCTTCTATCCCTTCAACCCGCTGGACGTGGCGGGCTGGAAGGGCGACCTCACGGTATGGCGCATCAACGTGAAGGACATCCGGCCCGTCATGAGCCACCGCTACCACCTGCCGCCCTCCGTGCACACCACCTTCCTGGCGCAGAACTTCGTCATCTGCTCCTTCCTGCCGCGCCCCTTCGAGGAGGAGGAGGGCGCCATGCGCGTGCCCTTCTACCACCGCAACATCGACTATGACGAGGTGCTGTTCTATTCCGATGGCCATTTCTTCAGCCGCGACGGCATCGGCCGGGGCATGGTCACCTGGCATCCCCAGGGCATCCACCATGGGCCCCACCCCAAGGCCATCCCCTTGAGCCGCACCAAGGACCGCACGGATGAAGTGGCGGTCATGGTGGACACCTACCGACCGCTCCAGGCCACCGCTGCCGCGGAGCTGGTGGAGAATCTGAACTACTGGGCCAGCTGGAAGTAGCCTCCAGCCGCGGATCGTAAGCCCCGAACCGGGGCTCCAAGCCCACAGCCCGCAGCCTATAGCCCACCGCCGGACCCCCCCATGCCCTTCGCCGTCCTTCAAGGTTTCACCCACTGGCTCGATCGGAGCGGCTGGGCCAAGATTTATCATCTGGCCCTGGAACTGCTCGTCTGCGCGCTGTTCCTGTGGTCCGTGAAGGTCGTCGGCAAGGCGGTGCGGAAGGCCGTGGATGACGGCAATGATGAATTCACCACCGAAGCGGAGCGGCGGGCGGACACCCTGGCGGTGGTGCTCACCAACGCCGCCCGGGTGCTGGTGGCGGTCTTTCTGCTGATAATGGTGCTCCAGGAATTCGGCGTGAACATCGCGCCCCTGGTGGCCGGGGCGGGCATCGCGGGCGTGGCCCTGGGCTTCGGTGCCCAATCCCTGGTGAAGGATGTGATCGCCGGCTTCTTCCTGCTCATGGAGGACCAGTTCGGCGTGGGGGATCTCATCAACATCGAGGACAAGCACGTGGGCACCGTGGAACGCATGACCCTGCGCATCACCCAGCTGCGGGACACCGAGGGCCGCGTGCACTTCATCCCCAACGGCTCCATCTCCCGGGTGGTGGTGCTCAGCAAGGATTTCTCGAAGGCCCTGGTGGACGTGGAAGTGGGCTACGACGCGGACCTGGACCGGATCTTCGCCTTGCTCGAAAGGATCGGTGCCGACCTGCACCAGGCCCGGCCGGAACTCGTGCTGGAGGCCACGGATGTGCGTGGCGTGGAGACCTTCGGCAAGGACGGCTGCACCATCCGCACCCTGACGAAATGCGCGCCGGGCAAACAGTCCGAAGCGGCCCGCCTCTACCGCAAAGGCGTCATCGAGACCTTCCGCGCCGAAGGCATCTCCAGTCCCATCCCCCAGCGCATCGTGCACACGCGGGCAGGTGGCGATGACGTGGCGGTGGCTTCCACGGACTGATCAGGCCCGCAGCCGCAGCCCCACCAGCCGCCAGGCTTCGGGAAGATCCTCGCGCTGCAGGGCGAAGTGGATGGCCGCTTCCAATTCTGGGATGGTCACCGGATCGTCGGCGTGGGCTTCCATTGAACTCAAATCCGGCAGTTCGGCCGAGTTGGCTAAGCGTCCCAGGTCGTTGCCACTGAGGACATGGCTGGCTTTCAGGACTTCGGGCAGCCGGTCGTAGCCGATGGGTTTGCCCGCGGGCTTGGCCACTTCGAACAGCGCCTCGCCGAAGGCACGGGTGTAGAAGGCGTCGCCGTTGCGGCCCACCAGATCCAATTTCCGGGTGTCCGGCACATCATTCGTCAACCGAGTTTCGTCCACATGGAAACAAAGGATCTCGCCGATGAGCATCAGCCCCGAGCCCGGTCCGCTGCCCAGCACCACCACCTGGTGCAGCTTGCATTCCATCTGCACCGGCGATTCGGCGACGAGCGAAGCCTTCACGAACTGCGCCGGCAGGGGCGTGAACCCGCTCTTCACGAATTCATCCACGCCGTCCTCATATTCTGCGGAGGCCACGTTCATCTGCTGCACCATGGCGTGGCTCACGGTGGCAATGACGAATTCCTCGGTGGCCACGACGTTCTGGTAGGTGTGCTTGGTGGTGCCGTCGCGGCCGCGGCGGTTGGGCGCGAAGGCCAGCATGGGCGGGTTGGAGCCGAAGGCGTTGAAGAAGGAGAAGGGCGCCAGGTTGCGCAGGCCGGCCTCGTTCACGGTGGAGGCGAAGGCGATGGGCCGCGGCGCGATGCTGCCCACCAGCCAGGCATTGGCCTGGATGGGATTCAGGTCGGAGGCGAGGACCGTGCGCAGGGACATGGCTCGAGTTTATTCCAATACACTTGGGCTCTACCCGGCCAAGATTGTTCAGAGATGCGGTGAAGCGGATCCCGATTTGTACACCACACCGCCCTTCATCACGAAAGACACCCGTTGCAGGGCAGTGATGTCCTTCAGCGGGTCTTCCGGGGCGGCGATGAGGTCGGCGTAGGCGCCTTCCTTGAGCTCGCCCAGATTCGCGGCTTGGCCCAGCAGCTTGGCCGCGCGGCTGGTGGCGGCCTGGATGGCCTGCATGGGCGTCATGCCGCTGGCAGCGAGAAGGACCAGCTCCTTGGCGGGGTTCTCGGTCCAGGCGTAGCCGCCGGCGTCGCTGCCGTTCGCGATGGGCACGCCCTTCTCAACGCCGCGTCGCACAGCCTTGGCCAGCAGCGCGGGCAACTGTTTCCAGATGCCGCCGCGGCCTTCGGCCACCCAGACGCCCACGTACATCGTCGGGCACCACCAGGCGCCCTGCTTGATGGCCCGGTCCATCAAGTCCTCCGTGAAGCCGCTGCCGTGTTCGATGGTGTCGAAGCCCGCCGTGAGCGCCGCATCGATGCCGTCCCAGGCCATGGCGTGGGCCGCGGTCAATTTCCCGAGACGATGGGCTTCCTCCACGAAGGCCTTCAATTCCTCGGGCGTGAAGTTCACTTTGCTCCGGAGGCGGCCGTCGGGAGCCATTAAGTAGCCTCGATCCACGTAGACCTTGATCCAGTCAGCGCCATACTTCACCTGCTCCCGCACGGCCCTGCGGATGGCGTCCACGCCATCCACGATCTGCACCCCCTCGGGCAGCTTCAATTCCCAGGAATAGCCCGAGAGGGGATACATGCCCGTGGCGCTGAAGGCGCGGGTGGCGACGAAGAGACGGGGGCCTGGAATCACGCCATTCTGGATGGCGCGCTTCAGGTCCACATCGGCGTACATCGCACCCTCGGTCTCCAGATCGCGGAGAGTGGTGAAGCCCTCCAACAGCGCGTCCCGGCAGGCCTTAGAGGCCCGCAGGGTGCGGTAGGGGATGCTTTCCTTGAGCAGTTGGACGTCGTATTCCTCGGCGGTGATGTCGCCTTGCAGCAACACATGGGTGTGGGCATCGATGAGGCCCGGCAGCACCGTGGCGCTGGAGAGATCGATGAACTCCGCCGCCTTCGGAGCCTTGGCCAACAGCGCGGCGAAGGGCCCCACGGCTTCGATGCGCTCCCCCTTCACGAGGATGCCCTGGTCCTCGCGGACCTGGCCGTCGGCAGTCGAGATCAGGCGTCCCGCGCGGATGAGTTTGAAGGCCGGCGCGGGGGCCTGCGCCGATAGGAAAGACGCGAACAACAGACCGAGAGCGGCAGGGCGCATGAAATCTCCAGGGCGGTGGCCAACAGTCTAATCAATACCAGGCTGCGGGAGTCAGTCCCCGGCCTCGCCGCCAGGACTGTTGGCGTAGAGATCCGGAAGGGTACCGCCCACAAGGGTGTCGGGCACGTCCACCAACCGCTCCGGCCCATGCACCACTACGTTGACCAGTCGGCCCAGGCCTTCGATCTCCAACACCACTTCGTCCCTGGCCTTGAGCCAGAGGTTGTCGGTGATCTTGGAACCGTTCAGTTCCAGGAGGCAGCCCGTGCCCACGGTGCCGCTGCCGATGACTTCCCCCGGCTGCATGTGGATGCCGTAACTGGTGCGCTGGAGGATCTGCGCGAAGGTCCAGTTCATGGAATCCGCATTGCCGCTGGAGAGCCGGCGGCCGTTCACGTCGCACGTCATGGTGGCGTGCAGCAGATCGCCGCGTTCGGTCTTCTCCAAGTCCAGCTCGTCCTTCGTGACCAGCCAGGGGCCCAGGCTCGTGGCGAAATCCTTGCCCTTGCAGGGGCCCAAGGACAGCTTCATCTCCTCCATCTGGAGCACACGGGCGCTCCAGTCGTTCATGACCATGTAGCCGAAGATGGCGTCGTCGGCCTCTTCCAGCGTGGCGTTGTGGAGCGGGCGGCCGGTGACGATGGCCACCTCCAGCTCGTAATCCAGGCGGTTGAGGTGGTGGGCCTGGACCTTCATTTCGCCGGGGCCCGTGACCGCCAGATGGTTGGTGAAGTAGGTGACGGGAAAGAGGTCGAATTCCGGGATCATGTCCAGGCCGCGGTTGCGCCGGGCCGTGGACACATGCTGCCGGAAGGCGTAGCCATCCCGCATGGACACGGGCCGAGGGACTGGCGCCAGCAGTCTGATGGCCGAAAACGGGAGTTGCGCGGCGGGGGAGGCCGACGCTGCGGCGACCCGGGCCAGGGGTAGGAGTTCGTCCTGCTGGCGGATGAGGGCGAGCATGTCCACCGCGAGCCGGGGATCCGCGGCCCCCAAGTCCAGCACCGCGCCAGAGTCCAGCACCGCGCCGATCTTCTCACGCCCTTGATGAAGGAATGTCACCAGCTTCATGGCCACCTCGGAGCTTGATTCTACGGGATAAGAAAACGCCCGGCGAACCGGGCGTTTCGGGACAGGGGCAAGGATCAGAAGGTGAGGCGTACACCCAACTGGAACTGGCGGTTGAAATCGCTGCTGGTGACGATGGGCGACCCGTAGGCCGGAGCACCCAGGGGGGCGGTCTGGAAATTCTGGACCTTGCTCACGTTGTAATGGTTGAAGACGTTGAAGACCTCGATGATGCCCTCGAGATTCACACGGTCCCCCAGGTGGAAGGTGCGGGAAACGCGCATATCCAGGTTGTAGACATTGGGCGTGGTCTCGGAGTTGCGGCCGACTCCCGCCGGGCGGTCTGCGGGAGCGCTCAGGCCTTCGCCGTTGCCGAGATAAGCACCGTTCTTGATGCCGTAATCCTGATCGATGCCGGTCCAGATGGAGTAGGGGCGTCCCGAGGTGAAGCGGCCGATGAAGGAGATGATCCAGTTCTTGGCCCACACGCTGGACGCGTTCTTGGTGTTGAAGACCGCGCTGAAGTTCAGCCGGTGCTTCTGATCCTGGTTGCTGGGGCTCATCTCCGCCTTGGGGTCGAAGGTGTTTTGCGAGGCGAACTGGGTCAGCCAATCGATGTAGTTGTCCTCGGCCTTGCTGTAGGTGTAGCTGGCGTTGATGGCGATGGTGTCGCGCATCTGCCAGGCGAACCCGACGGTGCCGCCAGTGTACTTGCTTTCACCAGTGGAGTCGTAGCGGTAGATGGCGGCATAGGGGATGCCGGTGGGCCCGAACAGGACCGGGTTGCGCAAGTCGGGGCTGCCCGCGGTGCGGTACTGGGCGGGCACCGGGATGGCGGCGTTGACGTCCCGTACGTTCATGAAGTTCTTGCCCTTCGAATAGATGGCGTCGAAGGTGAGCTTCAGGTTCGGACGGGGGCTGAATTCCAGGCCCAAGTTGGCCTGGTTCGTCTCCGGCGCGCTGTAGCTGCCCGGCAGAAGCAGCACCTTGCCGCCCTGGAGGCTGCCGAGAGCGGTGGTGAAATTGTTGTAGCGGCGGTTGGCGCCGCCATCGGCGCTGGCCCATGAGGCGAAGGTGTTGGGCGCCCGGCGGGCCACGGTCAGGATGTCCGTACCATTGCTGAGGAACACCGCGCCGTAGGGTCCGAGCTGGGTGCGGCCCACAAAGGTGCCGTAGCCGCCGTAGATGCGGGTCTCGGGCGTGATCTGCCAGGTGAAGGCGAGACGCGGAGAGACCTTGCTGCTGCTCCAGTCGCGGCTGGTCTTGAAATTGGAGGCGAAATCGTAGGGGCCATTGCCAGTGGCGGTGCCGCCCGTGGCGCCAGGGACCGCCTCGATGCTGCCGCCAGTCAGCATGACCGGACCACGCCCGGGGATGGAGCCCGCCGCCAGGGCGCCGCCATCCAACCAGTTGTAATCCACCGTGTCCTTGAAGGGGGGCAGTTTTTCACGGTCGTAGCGCACGCCGATCTTCAGGGTGAACTTGGGCGTGACTTGCCAATCGTCCTGCAGGTAGGCGCTCTGGTAATCCGTGTCGAAGTCCAGGTAGTCGTTGCCGAAGCCCTGGACGAAGGCCGCGGGCAGGCCGTTGCCGCCGTATGGGTTCGTGGCGTTGAGGGCCTGGAGGCCCGTGGTGAAGCCCGGGATGGTCTGGAACCGGTAGATGCCCGCGAAATTCAAGGGCAGCGTGCCTACCAGATTGGTGCGCATCAGATCGATGCCCAGCTTCAGGCTGTGCTTGTCCAGGAAGAAGCTGGCGGTGTCCACCAACTGGTAGCTCTTTTCGCTGCGGAGCTGGGGCAGGAAGCGCTGGGTGCCGTAGGTGGCCGCCCCCAGGATTTCGGTGTAGGGGCTGTGGGTGTCGTCCAGGCTCAGCAGGCTGTGGTCCCGGAGGCTGTACAGGATGCGGAAATCATTCACGAAGCGCGCCGAGGCGTTCAACAGGTTGGAGACGGAGAAAGTCTTGTCCTCGATGCGCCGGGAACCCCCAGCGCTGCGGTCGATGAGGCCGCCCCATTCCAGCTGGTTCTCGTTGTATTCCTTGCCCCAAGTGGTCCGCAGGCTCCAGCGGCTGCTTTCGCTCTGGTTCCAATCCAGTTTGAGGATGCCCGTGGTGACGTTTTCGATGTAGGGGATCTGCCCCTGGGATACCTGGAAGTGCGCGTTCTGCAAAATGGACTGGGCGGTGGCCGAGTCGATGGTGACGTTGTTGGTGTCGTTCTTCTCAAAGCGCTCCACGCTGAGGAAGTAGAAGAGCTTGTCCTTCACGATGGCGCCGCTGACCGTGGCGCCGTACTGGCTCTGGGAGAATTTCTGGTCGCCGGAACTGAGGGGACGCTTGGCATCGAGGCTGCCTTCGCGGCGGAAGAAGAAGACCGTGCCGCCGAACTGGTTGCCGCCGCTCTTGGTGACCACGT